>DNIT01000162.1:27752-39496 GCA_003489345.1 Pelotomaculum sp.
AAATTCACGGTAGTTGGGTTGGAGTGTTTTGATCCTGAACGGGTAGGGAAAATTTTCACCGCCACAAAGCCGCCCTCCTTGCGCGACAAAAAAAGCATTATACTTGCGCACCCGCCCGTCGTCCCCTATTTTCCTCCAGTCAACACCTACGTTGCCGAACAAAACACATATGCCATCAGTTGAAGCTTCCACTATCCTGCGGCCATACTCCTCGCAATCCCTCAGATAAGCTTCATATTCCCAGGTGTCACCCAATAAATAACCAGGGATGGCCATCTCCGGAAATATAACCATTTGGGCTTGCTCCCGGCGAGCTTCCCCGATCATGTCCCGCATCGTGGCGCAATTCAAATCCGGCCTGCCGGGTATGACTTCCATCTGACCTAATGCAATTCTAATCAGAGTTGTCACCTCGTTGCCTGCAAAAATTTCCAGTTAGCTGCTGTTCTTATTGCCATAGTAGCATGTTCTTTTTTATTTGGAAACAATAAAAGCTATATTATAACTTCTCGTTCTTTTAAAAGCACAGCTTCCACAATCTCTTTATGGTAAGGACCGATAAAGGAGGTGTTCCGGATCCCGGATAAGCCGGCCCATTTAAATTGGGTATGTTCATGGCTGAGGTTGATCAGCGGTTTGGGACCGGCACCCATGCGATACAGGTAAAAGACGCCAAAACGTTCGAAACTGTCGGGAAACTTCACCACGTAGGTTTTTAACAACTCCAACCTGCCTGGAAGCTGCAAACCGGTTTCTTCCCTTACTTCCCGCAGCAGGTCGTCCACCGGGTCGCCGGATATATAGTGCCCACCGGGAAGACCCCATAGGCCTGCCACGCTATTGCCTTGATAGTCTGAATAACGAAGCAGCAGGACTTCTCCCTGGCAGACCATAACCACGTGTTGCATTACAGCCAGCAGCTTGTGTTTAAATCCTTGCATATTTCTCTCCTTAAATATTTACATATCTATACCATCATATCCCATTCCTGCTATAAAATTATAATAGATTTTAAAAACGGAGGACTTGCCATGAAGGTTGTATATCATGATATATTTCGTTTGGTTTATGACTATGATCCCGCTGCCGCCAGGGGCAGAATTGACTGCATCGTTGAAGAATTACACGGCGCTTACGAATTTATCGAACCTGCTCCGGCACAAGAGGCAGATCTGCTGCTGGTCCACCAGCCAGGCCATATTGAATATGTAAAGGGCAATGACACGCTTTACCAGGTTGCCCTTTTTGCCGCAGGCGGAGCAATTAAAGCGGCTGAACTGGCATACCGGGGCGAACCGGCCTTCGCGTTGGTCAGGCCGCCCGGTCACCACGCCGGCAGAAATTCGTGCTGGGGTTTTTGCTGGTTTAACAATATAGCCATAGCCATTGAGAAACTGCGCCGCAGGGGAGCCGTCAACAGAGTCCTGATTGTTGATATAGATCTCCATTTTGGAGACGGAACAGACAGTATTTATGAGGATACCCCTGAGGTTAGCTATTATCATCTGTACGGTATCGACGGGCTCAGACAGTGTCTCAGCGTATACACCGACTGCGACCTGGTCGCTGTTTCGGCGGGTTTTGACATGCATGTGAAGGACTGGGGCTTTATCCTCAGGACGGAGGACTACAAGACTATCGGCAAGCTAATAGCCGGCCACGCCCGCAGGTTTTGCGGCGGCAAATTTTTTGCCGCCCTGGAGGGGGGCTACAACCACCAGGTGCTTGGGAAAAGCGTCAAAGCCCTGTTGGAGGGCTTTGACGCCGGACGATAAAACCATGCGCCTTCATGACATAGCCTGTCTGCGGGACAACTGCCTCCTGCCAGGTAAAAATATCGCGATCAAAAGGCCTATCACCGGAAAAATGATCATTGTCTGAAATACCGCAGGAAGTCCCCAGTGGTCTGCGACCCAGCCCAGCAAGGTGGTGCCGATCCCGCCCAAGCCGATAGCAAAACCCAGGATTAAGCCTGAAGCAAAGCCAACCTGATTGGGCAGCAGTTCCTGCGCCAGCACCACGGTAACCGCAAAGGTGGAAACAACTACAAAACCTGTCAGGGCAACCAGTACTACCAGCCAAATACCGCTGATATACTGGAATAGGTATAAAAATGGAATCATTAGGGCCATGGAGCCGACAATCACTGTCTTGAGGCCCCAGCGATCGGCAGCCGGACCTCCCGTCAGAGTGCCAAACACACCGGCGAATAAAAACACTGAGACCAGAGTGGCCGCATAAACCTCACTTTGATGCAGGTGATGGATGTAATACTGAGGCAGGTAGGTAACCAGCCCGAGATGGACCCAGGACCGCATTACTACCAGCAGTACCAAAAGGACAACCGGGACAACAATACCGGGCATAGGGCAAACCGTTTTGCTTTTTCCGCTGGTATCCAACTCTTTCTGGGCAACAGGATCTATGTAACGTTCCTGAATACCGGAGATACTGGACAGGTTGGTCACAAGAAGCAGGGCCATGGCTGCGTTTAGTAGCAGGAAATACCAGGTACCGTGTAGCCCGGACAGGACAAAAAACCATGTAACAAGGAGCGGACCCGCTGCGAAGCCCAGGTTGCCGCCTACCGAGAAGAGGGACATCCCTGAAGCTTTGCGATCTCCACTGGCAAAACGGGCAAATTTTGAACCCTCAGGATGGTAGGCCGCCACGCCCAGGCCGCTCAGCAATCCAGCCATCAACAGAAACAGATAGTTCGGAGCAAACCCGGTCATGGCAATCCCCAGACCGGCCAGCAGGCAACCCAGGGGAATCAGCCAAACCGCCCGGAAACGGTCGCTCAAGACCCCAAAAACCGGCTGCACAATAGAAGAACTGAGTGTAAAAGCCAGCATGACAATACCTACTTGCAGCTGGCTCAGGAGCAGGACGGGCTGCAGGTAAGCCAGGATCATGGGCAGTGCGCCCTGGCCGATGTCCGTTATGGCGTGGCCTATTCCAAGCAGGGACAGCACTTTTTTATTTATTTCATCATCACATCCCTTTCACAGCGGGGCTATACCCCAATCTGAATTTAAGCGCTTCGGAAGGGGCAACCACAGCATCTTAACTCATCCGGACAACTTTTTGGCAGAAAATTGATAGCTTTTTATAATTCAAGAATAATCTGCAGATCCCTGCCTGTACAGTCACCTGCTTAAGATTTCTCATTATCTCCAGCAAGTCGCTGCTCTGCCACAGGAAGAGGATAACAACTTAGCAATGCCAATGTTTGATTTCATTCTGATAGATATACATTGCAAACAGTAAAAGTATCTCTCTTAATCAGATATTATTGAAAGCAATTCATTAAGGCGGGAAGGGTTTTAAAAGCATTGAAAAGCCGGCAGTTGACAATATAATATTCTTGATCTAACATAGCACCATAACATCCTCAAAAAGGAGATTATTATGCATCTAGAAAGAAAGAATATTATAGACTGGGGTGTTACACTGGTTTTTGCCGTTTTGCTTGCTCTGGGTATACGGACCTACGTAGCGGAAGCCAGGTGGATCCCTTCTGAATCCATGCTACCCACCTTGAAAATTGGCGACCGGTTGATTATTGATAAGGTTTCATTCCATTTTAGCGGTATCAGCAGGGGTGACATGATCGTATTTGAGGCGCCCCCGGCAAGCAAGCTTGAGGAAGTCCTAATTAAGAGGGTCATCGGCCTGCCCGGCGACACTGTTGCTATAAAAAATGGGATTGTCTACATTAACGGCGACCCCCTGGACGAACCATATGAACTGGAAAAACCCAGAGACGATTATAAGGCTATAACCGTACCGGAAAACAGCCTTTTTGTGATGGGTGACAACCGCAACAAAAGTTACGACAGCAGGTTTTGGGGTGTGGTGTCGGAGGAACTCATCATCGGCAAGGCCGTGGCAAGGTTTTACCCGTTTTCCAACGCTACTTTTTTTACCCTGTAATTGCAATACTGAAAATACGTATAAAACAAAGCCGGAACCTTTTTCGCCTAAAACCGGCTTTGTTTTTTTGTCTTGCTTGGAGGCTAATGTGTGACCGTATTTCAATGCGGGCGCGATTTCAAATGACACTTGCCCTGCGAAGGAGTTTAATATACTTATTCTGCATTGTTTAGGGGATTTACGCGAATGCATGCACTCCCGTATTTTTTTGCATGAACGCAGGCAGGGTAGAATTTGCCTGCGTTACTTCTGCTCAAATCCGATCCAGCGGATTTTATTGTCTTTCCTGGGCGGCGCAGGTGGTTTCTGGTCCGGATAACCGATAGGGATAACCGAGACAAGTTCCTTACCATCCATACCCATTACTTCATTAATTTCGTCCTCCACGTGCTTGGGAGCAGTCATCCAACAAGTTCCCAATCCCTCGGCCTTGGCCAGCAGCAGGATATTTTGAATCAAGGCTGCAGCGCTGATAAAACTGAGCAGCCTGCCCTGTTCTTTTTGATACCTTTCGAGATTGTTCATTGCCGGGTGTATTTCAACAATCATCTTCGGTATGTAGACCAGCAGGATTATCGGGGCTCCGCCAAGGGTCCTGAAAAATTGCAGAGTCATGTTGACCATTTTCTCCGGAAATATTTTTTCAAGGTGCGGCTTAAAATATTTATTGGTTTTGGCGATAGCCTCCACCAGCTTTTCTTTCTGCTCACCCCGCACGGCTACTATCTGCCAATTCTGCCTGTTGAGCGCCGACGGCGCCCATAGCGCGTCTTCCAGAATCTTTGCAAGTACCTCTTGCGGCACTTCCCTGTCATGATACTTTCGTATACTGCGCCTTTCCCTAATCAGCGCACTGATATCCATTTTATCACCAACCCTTTTGCTCAACTTTTTCTGTATTAAATTGTATTTTTTGGATTTCACCTTGTCAATACATATAAGGTCCAATCAGCATTTGCATCAGTGTTTGGGGCTTTCTAAAATGCTAGAGAAAGATTACAATTTTCAAGAGAAAGATTATAATTTTAATGAAGGGAGCGTGCTTTTGTGACAGGTATGTGGACCTGGGAAAAAATCAGCTACCCCAACAAGCAGGGCTTGAAACTTGCCGGGTTGTTATATTCCGGTCCTGCCCGTGGAACGCTGGTTGTTGTCTGCCATGGTTTTACCGGCAGCAAGGAAGGCGGTGGAAGAGCTGTCGCCATGGCCGAAGAAATGGGCAAAAAGGGTTATGCCTCCCTCCTCTTTGATTTCAGCGGTTGCGGCGAAAGCGAGGGTGTTTTTGCCGATATAACCCTGACCGGCCACATTGAGGACCTGGCCGGTGCCATTGCGTACGGCCTGGAATCAGGCTTTCAACAGTTCATAACCCTGGGCAGGAGCTTTGGCGGGACTACCGTTTTATGCCACGCCGCTCTGGACAAGCGCGTAGCCGGGATATGTACCTGGGCGGCCCCGGCCGAACCGTCAAAGTTATTCAATGATTTCCGCGAACAAGAAAATGCAAAGAAGGATAGCTTGATACCCCTGACAGATCACAGCGGCACGGTCATGGTCGGTGAAAAATTTTTCACCGACCTGGAACAGCATGACCCGGCCCACAGCGCCGCTATGATTGCCCCCCGACCGCTGCTGGCTGTGCACGGCCAAAGTGACGCTGTGGTACCGGTTGCAAACGCCCGCAAAATCTACAGTTCAGCAGGTTTTCCAAAGGAGCTCAAGATTATACCGCAGGCCGACCACCAGTTTACCCGGCACTACCATGAAGCGTGGCAAATAACATTGGACTGGCTTGCAAAACATTTTCCGCCCTAGAGACTCATGCCCAACAGAGGATGAAACTCGATGCGGAGCGGAGCAGACATCTGACAGATTAACCCATACCGCATTCCTTCGGGTCATGTGCAAATAAACTCGCACCCACATCTTCAAGACAGCCCAGAGCATTATTTTGATGTAGACATAAAGCCTTAATCTGCTGCCATAACGGTAGTGTAGGGAGCTATTGCTAATTTTTTATTAATTTTAGTAAATAGTCGCAAAACAATAACCCCTCCAAGATTGGGGTTATTTGTTTTGCTTTTACAAGAAGAATAACTGAATATTGTTCCCTTTCTTTCTATAGCTAATAATATTACATAATATACTATATAATATAAAAATTTTAAATTTTTATATTATCATACATAGAAATTAAAGGGAATTTAAGAAATTTATAGAACAATACTGTAGTTTCAAAAATTGGGAGGCTAGTCCAATGGTTATGCTGACATTTTGGTCAAATTTATTTTTTTCTTTAAAGGTATATGTTGTTTATAATTATATTATATGGTTAATTCAGGAAAAAGTCTTTCACAACACAATAACATTATTATTGCCTATTCTTTTCCCAGTTTTCTCTGTACAAGTAGCCATCCAGCTGATAAAAAATTTTGTATACAGAATGGCGGGCCTCGGTGTTTATATCGGGCCATATTAGAAGAGAACGGCCCCAAAGAGTTCGCTGGAAAAACATGCCGGTTGTTAATGCAGAAAAGAAAAAAACTCCCGGCCAGGAGTTTTTTACGAAAAATCGCTTAAATCCAGATTGACAAATTTTAACAACGTCCTGCAAAAGAACTTTCAATCAAGCAAATAAGATAAACGATATCTCTACTCAACCTCCAGGCAGGTCTTAAGTCCCCAGCTCACGAAAACAGCCAGGTAAGCCAGCTGCAGCAACGGGGCTGTCCAGGGCAGATCCCAGCCAAGGGCCGCAGCGCGCAAGCCCTGGCTGGCCGGCGTCAGGGGCAGCAGCTTAATCACCCAGTCCATGGGAAAAGGCACACGCTCCACCGAGAAGAAGGTGCCGCAAACAAAAATCATCGGTGTGATCAGGAAGTTGTTAAACCTGGTCATATCGGGATGAGACCTAACTTTAAGCGCAGCCAGAAAGCCGAGGCTGGAAAACACCAGGCAGTTGAGCGACAACAGTAGCAGGAACCGTAAATCGACATTGAACCTGGCTCCAAACAACAAGGCCAGGCATATGATGATCGCTGCGGCATACAGTCCTCTGGCCGCTCCGGCCAAAATTTTAGCCGCGGTAAAAGAATAAACGGTGATGGGCGCTACCATGTATTCCTCAAAGGTGTGGTCGTAAAGGCGGGCAATGGACAAAGGTGTGGCTACGGCGTTAAAACTGACATTCATGGTGCTCAAGGCCACGACCCCGGGGACGATAAAGTCCAGGTAGGCTACCCCTCCGAGGCTTACGGTTTTACCCAACCCCCAGCCAAAAGCAACCATATATAAAAGCGGCGCCACCATTGAACTGGCCGTAATAGTCCACCATCTGCGTCTAAAAAAGAGTAATTCCCTCCATAGCACGGCCCTGAGACCGGCCATCACGCATTCTCCCTTTCCCCGGTCAATTTAACGAAAACGTCCTCCAGCGTGGCCTGACGGATTGAGCAAGAGTCCTGCAGTTGCTCCGCAAACTTGAGAGCCTCTTGCTGGCTTGGGAAAAGACGCAGTTCGGTACGTTCATCTTTGAACTGCTCGACCACCACATGCCCTGCCAGTTGCTTCAGTTCCCCGGGCGTGCCGTCCATGATCAGCTTGCCTTTTTTTAAAAGGCCAATCCGGCTGCACAGGTTTTCCGCTTCCTCAAGATAGTGCGTGGTAAGCATTATGGTTATACCTCTGACATTGAGGCTTCTTATTAAATCCCATACTTTGCGCCTGCTAAAAACATCCAACCCGACGGTCGGCTCATCCAGAAAGAGGACCTTCGGGTTGTGCATCAATGCCCGCGCGATTAAAACCTTCCGTTTCATCCCGCCGGAGAGGGTATTGACCAGCGCGTCCGCCTTTTCTTCGAGACCTGTAAAGTCCAGCAGTTCACCCACCCTGCGCTTGGTCTCCTGCCGCGTCATATCGTAGAGCATGGCGTGCAGGCGCAGGTTTTCAACCACAGTGAGTTCAGGCTCCAGGTTGAGGTGTTGAGGTACCACGCCTATATCGTTTTTGAAACGTGTGTTATTGCGGCTGACCGGATATCCGCACACCTGGATTTTGCCTCCGGCCGGCATGGTTAAGGCGGTAAGCATCCGGATGGTTGTTGTCTTGCCGGCACCATTGGGGCCCAGCAGCCCGAAAAATTCACCCTGTTTAACGTGCAGGCTAAGCCCCTGGACAGATGCTGTTTGATGATAATATTTTGTAACATTTTCCAGAATAATCATTGTGACCGGCCGTTTGATCGCCTTTTTGCCAATATGGTAGACAGGTAATTGGGCATTTTGCATTCCCGGTCTTCCAGGTTATAGACGATTTCCTCATCCGCAAAACCGCACCTGCTGATCATAACCGTCTCCCCGTCAAAACCATGTTCTTTCAGTTGACCGGCCACCCGCTCGTAATTCTTGTAAACTTTCATGAGCACCAGGTTATCTGAACAGGACAGGGCGGTAGCTATTTTATCCTCTTCCAGGATGGCCGGAACGATGCTGAGAATATCATTGCCTTCAGCCAGCGGAAAATTTAGACGACTGGCTGCCGCGCAAAAGGAGGTAATACCGGGCACTGTCTCAATCGTAATTCCGTTACCCTCGAGCAGCCTGTATATGTAGATATAGGTGCTGTATAGCATCGGGTCGCCCAGGGTGAGGAAAGCGACATTCTTTCCTTCCTGCAATAAATCCAGGATGACGGTTTTATTCTGCTCCCAGGCCTCTGTCAGGAAATTACGGTCAAACACCATGGGGAAAGCCAGCTCAAGGATCCTGGTGTCCTCCCGTATATAGCCGCCGGCTATGGAAAGGGCGATGCTGCCTTCCTTTTTCTCCGTGCGGGGCGCAATGATTACATCTACATGTTGCAATAACTTTACCGCCTTCAGGGTAAGCAGGTCCGGATCCCCCGGCCCTACGCCTATACCGTAAAACACGCCTTTCATGGTACCCTCCGCCCTTTAACATTCTTTATTATTGGCCGTCGCCCAGTTTTTCGAAAACATCGGGATATAAAATACTCCCCACCTCGACGATACCATCCAACAATCGCATGGTAGGCCGGGACATGATTCCCTCGTCCAGCACGTAAACCTGGCGCTCCCGGACAGCCTTAATAATACGGTAACCGGGGCGGTTGTAGATGTCCTGTTCCCTGACCCGGTTCATTTCACCGTTTTGCGCAATGTAGACATCAATATCACTGCTCCTGGTCAGCAGCTGCTCCTGGCCGTAAGCCGCAATGGTAGTCCCCTCCCTGACCGCCTTGGCGTCCGCGGCAATATTTACGGCTCCCGCCCGCTCCAGTACAAAGGCAGCGTTTGAATCCGACGTGCAGGTCTTCAGGTCGTCCTGGTTGGTTTCAAAAAAAACTCTCTTTCGTTCTTCTGGCGAAATTTGCTTGACTACTTCCTCGATTTCCTGCAGCCGCTTGTTAAAGCGCTCTACAAGCTCCCCGGCTTCCGTCTCCTTTCCGGTCAGCTTGCCAAGTTTCTGAAGATACGTAAAGAATTGCTCGATGTTCTCCGGGTACAGAGTCACAACGGGTATACCCGCGGCTTCCAGTTTGGTGATAAAATCGGGATTGGCATTTGATATGAAGGGCCTGCTTAAGACCAGATCCGGTCTGGCGGCAATAACCTTTTCAGCGTCTCCCCGGAAGCTGTACCCTGGTTTTGTCAGCGCTTCGGGCGGGTAGGTCTCATTACCGGAAACACCTACGATTTCCTCATTCAAGCCCAGGGCAAAGAGGTTCTCCGTGTGGGCCGGGTACAGCGATACAATGCGCCTGGCCGTTTCTTTCAGCCTGATTTCCTTGCCGAGATCGTCGACTACAACAATCCCGCCGGATTCCTCAGTTGGCTTGGATGCGCCGCATCCGGCCAGCATACCAAAAGACAGCAAGAAGATGAACAGAAATATAAGATTTCTACGATGCAAAAACATTTTTCTTTTCCTCCTTTCAGGCCAGTTCCGGCAAAAGCGACAGGTTATATGCGCCATTGCCGGTGTTTTTCTGTATTTGCACCTTGATTTTAAAAACTTTGCTGATAACTTCTTCGTTAAAAACCTGCTCTGCCGGACCGCTGCAGACCACCTTACCCCGTTCCAGGTAGACCAGTTCATCACAAAATATACCGGCGAAGCTCAGGTCGTGCATCGCGGCAATTACAGTCAAGCCTTGCTCTACATTCATTCTTTTCACCAGGCTCAACAACTCGATCTTGTGGCAAATATCCAAATTGGAAGTAGCTTCGTCGAGAAAAAGCACTTCCGGCGTCTGGGCCAGCGCCCGCGCCAAAATCACCCGCTGCCGTTCACCGCCGCTCAAGTTGGTGATAGTTTTTTCAGCATGCTCCATAATCCCGCACGCCTCCATACACCGGCACACAATCTCCAGGTCGGCGCCGGTAGACCTGGCAAAGCGGTTCAGGTGCGGCTTGCGCCCCATCATGACGCTCTCCGTTACGGAAAAGGGGAAATTTATATAATACTCCTGTGGCACTACCGCAAAGCTCCGGGCAATTTCCCTGCGGCTATAGCCGCTCAGGACCCGATCCTGCCAGAGAACGCGGCCGGAGGTGGGTTTCATGGCGCCGCTGAGCACACTGATTAAAGTCGTTTTGCCGCTGCCGTTGGGCCCGAGGAGCCCGTAAAAACCGCCCTTCCTGATTTCCATACTGACTTCCCGCAGAGCCGCTTGCTTTCCGTAATCCATGGTTACCCGGTCGGTGCAGAGCAGGGCGGTTGCTTTCATAGCTGCCTCCTAGTAAATCTGCTTTTTGGCTTTAAGCTTGAAAATATAACAGAAAAAAGGCCCGCCCAAGAGGGCTGTAAGGACACCCACCGGGATCTCCGTGGTCAGAAGGTTTCTGGCAATGGTATCGGCGCCGCAAAGCAGCAGGGCTCCGCCCAGGGCCGAGGCTGGGAGCAGGATGCGATGGTCGGAGCCCACCAGCATGCGCATCAGGTGGGGCACAATCAGACCTACGAAGCCGATGACTCCGGAGACAGAAACGCAGACCGCCGTCATCATTGATGAGGCCACGAGCAGGATCGTGGTCACCTGGCCGTCATTGACGCCCAACTGCCTGGCCTGTTTTGTGCCCAGGCTGAGCACGTTGAGGTCGTCGGCAAAATAGCAGCAAACAGCAATGCCAACCAGGACCGCAGGCAGGCACAGATAAACATGATGCCAGCTTCGGGAAGCAAAGCTTCCCATCAGCCAAAAAACGATTGAGCCCACATTTTCCCCGGCCAGACTCTTGATAAAGCTGATGGCCGCAGAAAGAATGGCGCTCACGATAACCCCGGAGAGAATCAGATTGGTTACAGCCAAAACTCCGTCAGTCAAAGCCAGACCGTAAACCACAGCCAAAGCAAGCAGCGCGCCGGCCAAAGCCAATAGTGATATGGAAAGGCTTGCCAGATCGCCAGGCAGATAGAGACCGAAGAAGATGGCCAACGTAGCCCCAAAAGCAGCTCCGGTAGAAACTCCAAGGGTGTAAGGATCGGCCAGCGGGTTCATCAGAAGCCCCTGAAAAACGGCACCGGCCGCACCCAGGCCGGCCCCTACCAGTACCGCTACAATGATCCGTGGCAGCCTGATATCCATGAGCACTGCCTGGTGCACATCATCCATCACGCCGGATGTGGCGCTGCCGGCGCTAAATGATGTACATAGAATCCGCACTATCTCCGCAGGCGGAATCTTGACCACGCCAAGACCGATAAAATAAAGGCAAGCGGCCACGAGCAGGACGGCCAGCAAAACTATCACCCAAAGCCTTTGGCGCTCTTTTTTTTTGAATTTCA
>DNIT01000162.1:39583-40011 GCA_003489345.1 Pelotomaculum sp.
AGAATTTCAGTACAAACTCCTGCTGCATTGAGACCTGCCCGCCGAATTTATATATTGATAGTGACATATCCCGGTTAATTGAGCAGTCAAGGTTTTACTTAAGAAAGATCAGGGAATCTATAAATCAATTGACTATTGTTTGAAAAGTGATCCGGCAGACGGCGCCTGCCGGCCCCTTGCGCGGGGAACCCAGACGAAAAGGAGGAGAGATCACATGAAAAAGCCCGGCTGCAAAAGCCGGGCTTTTCAAAAAAGGCCGTAAAACCTTTTCCTAGCTCCCTGTGGCGCCTTCCTTTCCGAGGCAGGAGGCACGTAACTTTTGCTCAGGCAGGTCTACTGACTCGTGTTTCGCTACCGGCTCCACCTTCCCAGGTCTTGACCCAGTGGTAAATTGGAGCGGCTCCGCACTTACAGTGGCCGGACCGTCC
>DNIT01000162.1:40107-44648 GCA_003489345.1 Pelotomaculum sp.
AGTGGCCGGACCGTCCGGGATTTTCACCCGGTTCCCTTTTCATCCCTGCAAAAAATGGGGACACCTGCAACAAATTATTATTTTAAATCATACTAACACTGTTTTCTATATTTGTCCATATATTATTTATTCTGCCTGATGCAGCCTGTCTTGAAATTTTCTTCCTGACTATAGGATGAAAATGTGTGCACGCAATAGATCTGCGCAAAGTCAGCGAGTCTTACTGCAGCAGGTTATTTTCGTCCGCCGCCGGCTTCGGGTGGAGCTCCGGCGGGTCGTATAAGGAACCCGGCGGCGGCTGCACGGTTTCATAAGGGGCGTCCTTTTCCTTATAAACTGCAGAGTCATAGGACCGGCGCAGAATCCCTTCAAGCTCGGCAATCAACGGCAGGCGGGGATTGCTTGTTGTACACTGGTCTTCGAAAGCTTTTTCGGCCAACTGTGGAAGCTGGTTCATAAACTGCTGCCGATCAACACCCAGTTCACTGAATGTAGCCGGGACACCCAGGCTTTTGTTCAGGGAGCGCACCGCATTGACCAGGCTGTGCACACCCTCTTCGGGAGTTGCCGCGGGAAGGCCGAGGTAAGCGGCTATCTGACGGTATTTTTCAGCGGCAATAAAATGTCTGTATTTCGGAAATGAAACAAATTTAGAGGGTAATGAGGCATTGTATTCAATTACATACGGAAGTAAGATCGCGTTGACCCGGCCGTGCGGGATGTCAAATTCCCCCCCCACCTTGTGGGCCAGGCTGTGGTTGATGCCCAAAAAGGCGTTGGTAAAGGCCATACCCGCTATGGTTGAGGCATAGTGCATGTTTTCCCTGGCCAAACTTTCGCCCTCCTGCCAGGACCGTGGCAGATAGCGGAAAACCAGGTCGATTGCCTTTAAGGCCAAGGAATCGCTAAATTCTGAAGCCATCACCGACACATAAGACTCTATGGCGTGAGACAAAACATCCAGGCCGGAGTCGGCAACCAGTGAGCCGGGCAGCGATTCCACGAAATCCGGGTCCACAATGGCCACGTCCGGTGTTAATTCGTAGTCCGCCAGGGGGTACTTGATATCTTTGCCCCGGTCCGTAATCACGGCGAAGGCAGTTACTTCCGAGCCGCTGCCGCTGGTCGTAGGTATCGCCACCAGCCTGGCCTTACGACCTAATTTGGGGAACTTATAGGTCCGCTTGCGTATATCGAGAAACTTAAGCTTCAAAAATTCAAACTCTACCTCCGGGTGCTCATAAAACAACCACATCCCCTTGGCCGCGTCAATGGCGGATCCCCCGCCCAGGGCAATGATCGTATCGGGCTGGAAACGCTTCATGATATCGCGGCCTTTCAACACCAGTTCCAGTGAAGGATTAGGCTCAACCTCGCTGAACACCTCCACCTGGGGCCGTTCTGTTCTTTTTTCCAGGTGGTACCGGATTTTGTCGAGGTAGCCGAGCTGTACCAGCGGCGGATCGGTTACGATAAAGGCCCGCCTGATTTCCGGCATTTTGGAGAGATACTGAACCGAGCCCCGTTCAAAGTAAATTCTCTCCGGCACCTTAAACCACTGCATGTTGACCCTCCTCCGGGCCACCCTTTTGACGTTGATCAGGTTAACCGCGCTGACGTTGGCGGTAGTGGAGTTTCTTCCGTAGGAACCGCAGCCCAAAGTCAGGGACGGTGTGTTGGTATTGTATATATCACCTATAGCTCCATGCGACGAAGGTGAATTGACAATAATCCTGCCTACCGGTATCCTGTTCGAAAATTCTTCAATGATGCCGTCATCAGACGAGTGAATCACGGCTGAATGGCCCAGACCGCCGAATTCCACCATTTGCCGGCAGCGTTCAATACCCTGCCGGGACCCGTCTACAATATAATAGGCCAGGATGGGGCTGAGCTTTTCCCGCGACAGGGGGTAAGCCGGCCCAACCCCGTCCAGCGGCACAACCAGTATTTTAGTAGCGTCAGGCACGCTAAAACCGGCCATTCCGGCAATTGCCGCAGCCTTCTTGCCGACCACCTCCGGGCTCATCGAGCAGGTTTCGCCGCAGGTGGCCAAACTTTCCAAGCTCTTGGCCTCCTCAGGAGAAACAAAATAACAGCCGTTTTCAACCAGGAGCCCTTCCACCTCCGATGCTACCTCGCGGTCGACGATTACCCCCTGTTCAGAAGCGCAGATCATCCCGTTGTCAAAAGTTTTGCTTAAGATCAGGTCGGTGACGGCCCTTTTTACGTCGGCAGATTTTTCTATGTAACAAGGCACGTTGCCCGGCCCTACTCCGAGGGCCGGCTTGCCGCTGCTGTAAGCGGACTGGACCATTCCCGCCCCTCCCGTGGCCAGGATTAACGCCACCCCCGAGTGAGACATCAGCATCCTGGTGGCGTTAAGCGAAGGGCGTTCAATCCAGCTGACGCAGTCAGCCGGAGCCCCGGCAGCCACTGCCGCCTCCAGCAGGGTTTTCGCGGCAGCCGCGCTGCTTTTCTGTGCCCCGGGATGAAAGCTGAAAACAATCGGGTTTCTGGTTTTAATTGAAATCAGGGACTTAAACAGCACGGTAGAAGTCGGGTTGGTTACCGGTGTAACGCCCGCAATCACTCCTACCGGTTCAGCTATCTCATAATAGCCCTCTTCCTTATTCTCATGAATCACGCCCACAGTCCGGTGCCCTTTAATATCGTGATAAACGTATTCCGTCGCGAAGATGTTCTTGGTGATCTTGTCCTCGTATACTCCCCGGCCGGTCTCCTCCAGCGCCAGCTTGGCCAGTTCCATATGCCGGTCCAAACCCGCCAGGGTCATGGCCTTCACAATCCGGTCCACATCCTCCTGGCGCAACTCCATCATCCGCCACAAGGCTTCCTGCGCCTTTTCGACCAGGGCGTCGATCATCTCCCTGTCTTTAGTATCGTCTTCCCCTTTTCTCCCCGTCATGCCCATCCCTTCCTTTTAAAAGAACTATATATTGAGAAGTATCTCCGCCAGGAGCAGTAATATTCCGCAACGGGAAGATCAAGAGCCGCAGCTGGGGGCAAAATAGCCGTAAAGCTGACTCTGCACAAGAAAGCCCTTATAGCGCTTAAAGGGCTTTCACCAATTGTGAAAAAAGATAAGATATTGTACAATTAAGAATATAAAGGAAACATGTCCATAAACCCGGATATGCTTTTTTAAAAGCGAACCGATAGCTTTATTTATTGCCACTCTTGGGCATGGGTTTAGCTAAAACCCGAGATATTCTTTATAAGAAAGAGGGACCTTGTCTTGCTGAGCTGCGCAAAATGTGGAAGGTATACCTGTAGAGAGGGGAAGCCGGGAAACCTGCCTCAGGACTGCCCGATGCAGTCCTATGGGGACGTATACGAAGAGGCCGGGCAGGCCTACCAGGGGACAGACGGACGCCTGGCCTACCTTGCTGCCAAAATCGAAGCAACCGGCTACGGGATATGGCCCAGACTGCGTGAAATCATGGAGTTCTCAAATATGGCCGGTTTTACCAGGCTTGGCCTGGCTTTCTGCGTGGGGCTCCGCCGGGAAGCCCTGGAGGTTACCAGGATCCTGGAGAACAATGGTTTCACCGTGCTGTCTGTCATATGTAAAACCGGGGCAAAAGCCAAGGAGGAGCTGGGCATACGGGATGAAGAGAAGGTCCGCCCCGGCCGGTTCGAAGCCATGTGCAACCCCATCGCCCAGGCCAAGCTCTTAAATGTTGAAAAACCAGATTTGAATATTCTATTGGGCCTGTGCGTGGGACACGATACCCTGTTTATCAAGCATTCCCACGCGCCGATAACTGTCCTGGCAGCAAAAGACCGGGTTACGGGCCATAACCCGCTGGCGGCCATTTACGCCTCCCATTACTTCAGCGGCAAGCTGCAGGCGGACAAATAATTATAAAGCGTCCAAATACTTTCAAGGGGATTCATTGCATTGTTTCATGTCGGTGTACTGGTCATTACCGCTGCTATTTTGATTGTTTTAGCACAATGGCACGCAAGAACATCGGCCTGCATATGCCCCAGGTGCAACTGTATATTTACATTATCTGCGTTAAAAGACCTTGTCAGCCCACAAGGTTTTTTTATACACGTCGTCCCAGCCGCTGACCACGTGCAGGGATTCTCCGGGGAAATGTGTTTTTGCAAAAAAATGCAGGATTCGCTATTTGTCGGGAGAATAATAAACAGGATTAGAATATTTAGAGGTGTGACATGAAATACATCATATTGCTCGGAGACGGTATGGCCGACGAACAGCTGGCCAGCCTTGGCGGTAAAACTCCGCTTCAATTTGCCTCCACCCCCAACATGGATTTTGTCGCTTCCCACGGTGAAATAGGTGTTGCTGAAACAGTACCTGCAGGCTTTCCGCCAGGCAGCGACGTAGCCAACCTTTCCGTTATGGGCTACGACCCGCGCCTTTACTACACGGGCCGCTCACCGTTGGAGGCGGTCAGCATGGGTGTCGACCTGGATAACGATGATGCGGCTTTTCGCTGCAACCTGGTTACCCTTTCCGGAGAGGAACGCTATGAGGGGAAGACCAT
>DNIT01000162.1:44737-45994 GCA_003489345.1 Pelotomaculum sp.
GAGGGGAAGACCATGATCGACTACAGCGCTGATGAAATCACCACCGCGGAGTCGGAAAAAATTATTGAGGAAGTAAAAGCCCGACTGGAAAGCGCACAATTAAAATTCTATCCCGGCTTTGGTTTCAGGCACCTGCTTGTTTGGAAAGGCGGACCTGCAGGCGGGAAACTCACACCTCCCCATGATATTTCGGGAAGAGTGATCGGACCTTATCTGCCAAAAGGCCAGGGCGGGGACATACTTTTGCGCCTGATGCGGGAAAGCGCCGGCTTTTTGCCCGCACACCCGGTCAACGCGGCCAGAGCCGGAAAGGGCTTGCGGCCTGCCAATGCCATCTGGTTTTGGGGCATGGGCAAGAGACCACGGATGCCAAAATTTTATGACCGTTACCGGCTGAACGGTTCGATTATTTCGGCGGTGGATTTGATCAAAGGCATCGGTATCTACGCCGGTTTCAATATAGTCGAAGTGGAGGGAGCCACCGGTACTGTCAACACCAATGCCGAAGGCAAGGTCCGGGCCGCACTGGCCGAGCTCGGCAAAGGCCAGGATTTAGTATACTTACATGTCGAGGCGCCGGACGCCGCATCGCACCGGGGAGAACTCGACACCAAGATAAAGGCCATTGAAATGGTTGACCGGATACTCGGCCGCTTGCTGCACGAGCTTGACATTTACGACAGCTATAAGATTATGGTTCTGCCCGATCACCCCACCCCGCTCGCCACCATGACCCATTCAAGAAACCCGGTACCCTTCGCCATTTACAGCAAGGGACAGACTAAAAAAATAAACCGCGCTTACGACGAACCAACGGCCTCCAGGGGTTTGGTCATAAAAGACGGCCACGAGTTGATGGACTATTTCCTGCACAGTTAAACAGACTGTCAGGGAACATCCTTGAGAATACGGGTATGATTAATACGACATAGTTATATAATGAGTGTATCGCGCCTGTCTCGCTATGTTCTAGATAATCTTGTCGAATATAAAAAGCAGATGGCCTTGCTTCAACTTCTGTTGATTCAAGGCCATCTGCTCTGAATTATTGAGAGAAAGTGTAATTTATTTTGGAACGACAATTTCCGGAACAGCCGGTTTGGTTGGGTTAAATCGTTTTTGCCCGCAGTCAGCTTAAAATAATCCCTCCAAAGAAACTTTTTTAATGACTCACGCCAGAGAACTGCTATTTATCATCTCTCGGCAGAAGACCCCCACTTCCAAAGAGGGGGAAGAATGCCGGTTACTGCCCCAGAA
>DNIT01000169.1:0-748 GCA_003489345.1 Pelotomaculum sp.
TGCTTTGATTGCGGCCTGGTTCGCTTTCACGACAGGGGAACTGTGGATGCTGGCCGGGATCCGGAAGGCCAAAATCAAGGGAGGTGAGACAAATGCAGATACACGAAGCGAACCTCCAATTTAATGGAGGATTTAGAACCCGACCATATACCAAAAGGATAGTAGTCCATCATTCAGCCAGCGATATAGGTACGACTATCCGGGATATTCACCAATGGCACTTAAACCGGGATTATGCCGGGGTTGGCTATCACTATGTTATTTATCCTGATGGTTCAATCTGGCGCGGCCGACCTGAATGGGCAAGAGGAGCACACGCCTACCAGGACCCGCAGCATGATGCTAATGTGGATGGTATGGGGATATGCCTTATTGGAAACTTCCAGACCAGTAAACCGACTACGGCGCAGATGGAGAGCTTGGTGTGGCTGATACAGGATATTCATATACGATTCCCGGGAATAGCGGTAATAGGGCATAAGCATGTAATGCCTACCGCTTGCCCCGGGGCATTGTTTCCCTGGAAGGAATTATATGCAAGATTGGAGGATGATGAAATGACATATAAAACCTTAAACGATGTACCTGATTGGGGTAAGCCCGTTGTGCAGAAGCTGATTAACCGGGGGTCGCTGGCTGGGGACGGCAAGGGTAATATCAATTTGCCCGAGTCTACTCTGAAAACGCTGGTCATATTGGACCGGGAAGGAGTGTTGAAATAATGGATGATAGAATTGTGAGTCTGGCC
>DNIT01000169.1:936-2152 GCA_003489345.1 Pelotomaculum sp.
AGGTGCGGAACGGCTGCAGCGGATACGGCAGGAGCTGGAAACCAAGCAGGAACTGGCTGCCTTAGCCGTGCAGTTCGCGGAACAAGCATTCAAGGATTTGCATGGAGAAGATAAATATAACCAGGCTGCCGACTGGCTGGCGGCCCGGGCGCAGGAAAAGGGGATTAGTATAGCGGCCAGTGAGATTAAGGGACTGGTTGAGGCGGCACTGAGGGCTTTTAAGGACGAGTTTGGGGAAGAGTGGGCTAATACTGCAGAGATGTCATCGGACGCAGAAGAGGGCGCTGGTTAACTACCAATGGTATTTATATATACAACATAAGCCCGGCTCCGGCCGGGCCGTTTGTTCTCGGAGATAATTTTATGGTTGTGAAATCAACAAAAATATCCCAATGTAGTTGTGAAATTCGCTTAAATATGGTAATGTGGTTGTAATGTAAAAAATAAACAATGAAAGGATATATGCAATGAAGGAACCCATTGAATTAATTAATTCCCATATGCCTATCAGCATGAGGTCCCATTTTGTCCCAGCATTAATTAATAGTGTATCTTGGGTAAACGATACTGTTAGCAGAGAAAAGTACTTAAAAGAGCATGGGAATGTTGCTCGAGCTGCCGTCGGATATTTGCGAAACGTCGCAGCCCAAGTGGCTTTAAAAAGTGTGATGCAATACCATTTCCCAGGGATTGACTGTAGAGAGATGAGCAATAGGAATCATTCATATTATTATTATGAGTTTACATCAAGCGATTTTACATTTACAATAAGTCAAGTTGTGCGCAATACAAGCATGCCTCAAGATGCGTTATACAGGCAATTATTAATGACAAGAGCCCAACCAACATTATTTAATTTTGATGATTATGTAGATGAATCGCATTATTTTTTATTGACGTTTAATGTTGAGAATAATGGATTGGTCTCAGCTCGACTTGGCATTCCAGCAGAATATAACGGAAAAGTTAAATGGAAAAATAATAAATGTATTAATCTTATTAAGGAGCCCCATTTAACTCCAGCGGAATTGCCTGCTGCAGTTATAGATGAGCCAAGAGTAGAATTTTTAAATGCTATGTCGGAAGTGTTAAAAGATGAAAAATAGAACATTTCGGAATCCAATGTCTCGTTTCCAGCCTGAAAGGCTTAGACAGGCAAGGCTGTCTCAAGGTTTAAACAAGACTGAACTTGCTGTTTTATTAAATGTGTCACAGC
>DNIT01000169.1:2301-3634 GCA_003489345.1 Pelotomaculum sp.
GATTAAATGTGTCACAGCAAATGGTTTCAAAATATGAAAGCGGAAAGTCTATCCCTTCCGAGCCAGTATTTGACTTATTAATAAAAAAAATGAATTTCCCGTTAGGGTTCTTCTTTAAGCCTATCGTAAGTACAGATTTGAGCAGAACGGTTTTTTATCGTAAGCAATCAGCGGCCACTTTAAAACAACGTGATGCAAGATCAGTGAGAAATGAGTGGGTAGATGATATAATTAATTATTTAGAAAACTTCATCAAGTTTCCAGACGTTAATCTACCAAAAGTAAATCAGAAACCAAAAGGGGTAGCCTGGAAAAATGAAGAGATCGAACAGTTAGCCATTAGCGTTCGTAAACATTGGGGGTTAGGTTTAGGCCCGATAAGCAATATGATTATGCTGTTAGAGAGAAACGGCGTTATCGTTTGCCGCCAGCAAACTAACTCCAATACTATAGATGGATATTCATATAAGGAAAAACGGCCGTTAATTTTCTTAGTTTCTGACAGCAATTCTGCTGTACGTTCACGTTTTAGCGTGGCACACGAGCTTGGACACTTGCTTATGCATGCTGGCGTATATACTAATGATGATTTAAAGTTCAATTATATTCATAATCAAACTGAAGCAGAAGCCAATAATTTCGCATCAGCTTTCCTTATGCCTATAGATTCATTTGGGCAGGAAGTTTATTCTTCATCTTTGACACATTTTAAAATGCTTAAAAAAAGGTGGTTAGTCTCCATTCAAGCAATGATTACACGCTGTGGTAATCTAGAAATCTTTACAGAAAGTCAGGTTCTATATTTAAGGAAACAAATATCTAAGTATAAGATGAGAACTTATGAGCCGTTAGATAATGAGATCCCTATGGAAGAACCGATTTTACTTAAACAAGCAATAGAATTGATTTTAGAACACAAAGCGAAAACTGCACCAACAATACTGAATGATTTGAATTATCCTGTTAACGAGATTGAAGAATTATGCAATTTAGAGAATGGGAGATTAACAAGACCGGATAATCTGGTTATTGTTAACTTTAAGAAAGACTAGCTAAATTCTATGCTGCAGTAGCGACCACAGCTTCTAACAGATAGTCGCCGGGGAATCCCTCCCCCGGCTTACTCTTTTCCCCTTCCAATATCTTCATATTGACCACAAAACTAGCTACGTAGACGGCAAAGCGGCAGGAAAGTAGAAGGGGGATGGCAGGAGATCTGGGGCATATGTCCTGTTTGTTAAACAGCCTTGTAAAATAAAAAAAAAGCGGCACCTAAGCAAGTGCTCGCTTTATTTATTGTGGGGATTAAGTGGTAGCCCCAAGAGAATACCAT
>DNIT01000084.1:0-4904 GCA_003489345.1 Pelotomaculum sp.
CGTCCCCGCCGGCCTGCCTGAAGGTTTCCACGAGATCGGCCGGGTAGCCGGCCAGCAGCACGGTGGTGTCAGGTCTGGCGTCTTTGATCAATTTTGTCAGCGGCGGCACCAGCTCGGAGTAGGTATCATCGGTTGAACAAATAACAGCAATGGAAGCGCCGGAATCGGCAAACGCCCCGGCTGCTTCTTCCACGGTGGGGAACCCGTCATTTTTAAGCACTTTAAATCCTCCGGTCTCGAAGAAACCCGTTGTAAAATCGGCCCTGGGTTTATGCTGGGGAATGGGCCCCATATTGGCCAGAAAGACCCTGGGCGGCGACCCGGTTTTATCCCTGTACGCCTCCGAGGTTTTCCTCAAAAATTCGAAGATTTCAGCACCCCTGTGGATGTTAATGGCAGAGATCGAAGGGACAACGGCGCCTTCTGTTTGCACAGCGCAGGCCAGGGTTCCGAGCGTAGCGCCGGATAGAGCCGCCTTAACGGCCGCTTCGACAACCCCGCCGCCTTGCGCCTTCGCTTCGACCAGCGCGTTCAGCGCCTCCTGCAACGCGGCTTTATCTATGGAAGCACGGTAGCCGGCAAGGAGTTTCGATTGCTCCCGTTTCATCGTTTTGTAGTCGACCGGATTATCGGCAAGCGGTTTTTCAATGGTATTTGGATACATGTTCGTTCCGACAAAGATATCCTTGCGCCGGGCGATGTTTGCTTTTCGCTTGGCTGCTGTTTGGGCCGCCTGCTCCTGCGGGAATCCCTCCTGCAGCGCTTTGGACATACCGCCCTTTGCTTCTACTTCCTGGAACAGCGACCAAGCTTTCCTGGCCAAGGAGTCCGTCATTTTTTCAACATAATAGGACCCGCCCGACGGGTCAACCGGTATGGTCAAATTGACCTCATCATTTAAAATAAAATGAATGTTGCGGGCAATGCGGCGGGAAAAATCATCGGACGGCCGGATCGCCCGGTCAAACGCCCCGATATTGATACTGTCGGCGCCGCCTATAACCCCGGCAAACGCTTCCGTCGTCGTACGCAGGATATTCACATAAGGATCGTAGATCGTTTTATTCCAGTTTGAAGTGCTCACATGCATGTACATTTTTTGCGCCTTTTCACTGCCGCCGAAAGCGCCCGCGATTTGCGACCAGATCAGGCGGGCGGCCCGCAGCTTGGCGATTTCCAAAAAGAAATCTGACCCCGACGAAAAGGAAAAACGCATCCGCGCAGCCACGTCGTCAACGTGCATTCCCCTGGCCTGCATCTCTCCCAGGTATTCGACCGCTGTCGCCGCGGCGAAGGCCAGTTCCTGTACCGCACTGCCGCCGGCGTCGTGATAAGGATGCCCCTGCACTAGGACCGTTTGCAAGAGCGGAGCATGTTCCCTGGCCCAGGCGGTGGTCCAGGCCATCGCGTCATAAGCGTCCTTCAGCGAATAAGGCAGGACACCCGTACGGATAAGCAGGCCCAGCGGGTCCATACCGATACAGCCGCGCAGCTTTTCTGTAGATTTCCCTTGATGCCGCATATAAGCGCTTAACAGCGCGAGAACAGGCAAACCCATCGTGCCGGCCTGCATATAGACAGGTGTTTTTTCCAGGTCTATGCCTTCCAGCACCCTGGCCAGGTCAGCCAGGCTGGAAATGGAAACGCCGGCACGGCCCACATCTTCGCTTACGGCCTCGTCGGCGTCCAGGCCCGCCAGCCCGGCATAGTCGAGCCAAAAATTAAACTCTGTCTGGCCGCGCTCCAGGTCGTGCAGGATCGCCTGGTTCAACGCCACCGGATCCCCATAAGAGAATTCTTGGCTTATCTCCCACGGCTTCAAAAAATACCCCAGAGCTGCGCTGCCTCGCACGAAAGGCGGAAATCCGGGTAATGAACCCATATGCGGCAGATCTTCAACATCGCTTTGCCAGTAAATCGGCTGGACTTCGAAGCCGTCATAAGTCTTGCTGATCAGCTTTTTCTCAAAAGAAGCTCCTTTGAGCGACTTCTCGGCAGCTTTACGCCATTCTTCATAGCGGGCGTAAGGAAAATCACCAAACAACCGGCTTGACTCGCAGGTTTCTTTCTGTTCTATGCCTTTACCTTCTCCTGTCATAATATTCGCGGACCATCTCTGTCCTGAAAATAAATCCCGGCAGCCCCGGCCTTGCCAGCGCGGTGCAAATTTACCCGCATCCTTTTGCCGGCGCTGCTTCAGCGGCAAGAATGTCTGTCTGCTCAAGACAGGTTTTGAGCCGCTGTCTTCACTCCTTTCTGCTGCAAGAACTAATCAATTTATTTATGAAACTCTATATTGAATATCCGCTGTCTTTCTTGATGAATCAAAAGGGCATGACCATAATCCTGCATCCGCTTGCTTCAAAGCTCTCAAGGATCAACTTGATGAACCTTAATTCAATCACCGATTTGTACATGGCATTTTTTGTAATTAAAAACATCATATCCTCATGCCTGGTCATACCGATCAAGGAATTAATATATTTATCAAAGTCAAATTCTCCCATCAAAGCTTTTAGTTTAGAAATGCCGTTGATTAATGCGGGGTCTTCAGCCCTGATGCGTTCCTCCAGAGGTGTAAACGCAACCTTTTCCAGGTGATCATTACAATCCAGAAGAAACTCATCGAACTCGGGCTCAAGACTGGATATCAACAAACTTCGCTTCATAAAGCCAATCTTCACCTCCTTAAACCAACTATTGCTGAAAATATAAAACCCCATCCTGTCCGGGATAGGGATATTATGCCAAACATAGTACAGGTCACAGCAAAAAAACTACAACCCGCAGTTTAACCATCACCTCCCTATCAAACGTAGGTACATCTGGTGATTTGGAACAGGCAGGTCTCCTGGCTCGGGGTCATCTGCACCTCGAAGTCTTCCCGGCAATGCCTGCCAGTGACATATTTCGAGGCAATCACCCTTACAGTGGCGTGACCGCGCCGGCTTTGCACCGGTCTTCCCTTCGATTACAATAAGCAACCTGTTCCGCACTTTTTAATTGTCGTTTAATTGATTCCCCCCTCCCCTCACGCAAACGCAGGCACTTTCATGCGCCTGTGAAATTCTGGCCTGTTTCAATACCTTCTAATAGATCTATCGGCAAAAGTTGTTACCGTTCAATACCGGCACGGGCAGGGACATCCTTGGTGTAATAATGCTTTATTTCCAGCATTTCCGTTACCAGGTCCGCCGCGTCAACAACCTCCTGCGGAGCATATCTGCCGGTGAATATTACCTCAACCTGATCAGGTTTGGAGTTGATGATTTCGAGCATTTCCTCAATTGTAATGAGATGAAAGAAATGGGCGGTATTAATTTCATCAAAAACGATTAGATCATATTCACCTGAATTCATGGCTTTTTTCGCTTTTTCAAGCCCTTCCCGGGCCATTTTGACGTCCTCTTCCAGAGGCGGATTCTGCACGTGCATAAGGGTGTCCTTGCCGTACTGTTCTATGGTGATATAAGGCTTGCACATCTGGGCCGATTGTAATTCGGAATACTTTTGTCCTTTCATAAACTGGCCGACATAAGTTTTTAGCCCGCGGCCCATGGCGCGAAAAGCCAACCCCAGGGCAGCCGTCGTCTTACCCTTGCCGTTGCCGGTGTACACCTGCACATATCCTTTTTGCAAATCCGATGTACCCACCATAAATACCTCCTCGCAAATTGAATCGCAGTAAATAAAAATCCCGGCTCTTTCAATAGAAAAACCGGGAGTTTGATGTCAAAATGATGACAGTCAAATCACGCGCCTTTCCCTGGAAAGCGCTATGTTCAATGAACAGGTTTCCTGACTCACGGGTCATCGCCGCTTCCGCCTTCCCGGACCAACTCCAGTGGCTTTTTGGAAGTTACTACCCGATATACAGTGGCCGGACCGTCCAGGATTCCCACCTGGTTCCCTGCCAATATTTTTGTTTGACAATTAACTGATTCCATGTAAGGCAATGGAATTGTTCTCAATATTTGCATTATACTTTATTTTCATTATTCTGTCTATAGTTTCCATTACAGGAATGCGGCATCAAGCCTCCGACTCTGCACAGCCTTCGTTGGCGCCGCAGGACACCCAATTTTTAGCATTCCTCACGACAGCCCTGGCAACACAGGTCCGTGCCGCGTCATAGACTTTGAAAAGAATTTCGGCGCGCCCGGGATTTCTATACACCTTCCAGTCCCTGCTGGCGAGACACTTTTTACCTTTATGCTTGATAAATCCTTCCACATCCTCCACGGGAATGCCCAAAAATATGCCTACTTCATGAGGACATAGCTCCTTGAACCTTTTCTTCAACATATGAAGCTTCTGCTCCAGGTTCACTGCTTCCCCATAGCCCATTCTTCTTAAGAATTGCAGATTACGCTCGTTATTCACAAACAATTCAAGCATTGCGCTCTTGTAAAAGAGCACCAGCATATTCCCGTCTCCTTCTTTAAGCACAAGGTATTGCAGTTGGAATTCTTCACATATCTCCCTGCCGTACCGTCGCCATAAAAACACATGGCCTTTTGCCTTGCTGTTGAAGGCGATCAGAGAAGAAGGTTTTTTGCCCATTAACGTTGGGGCAGCTCCAAAGGCAATGAAAGCAGCTAAATGCTCTTTTCCTTCCATCCTGTTTAAGGCTTCTACAAACTGCAGCTTAAGCTCTCTGTCCAGTAAAGACATCCCCCGTTGCAGTCTTTTTTTTTCATCAAGGAACTCTTTCCCGGCGGCTGTCTTTCCCTGCTCACCAGGAGTTTTCGGCAAGGTTAATCCTGCGGCAACCCGCTTGAAGCCTGTTTTCTTCATTCTTCCCTCCTGCTTTCTCGTCCATTCAAGGTTTTCTTTCTCAATATTACCTGCAAAAGGCTCTGTTTCTTGCTCCTCCATAACGGTAAAATGAACTCCTTTTATTG
>DNIT01000084.1:4975-6281 GCA_003489345.1 Pelotomaculum sp.
GAACTCCTTTTATTCTTATTCTCATTATGTAATCCGTCTTTTTCTCCTGCCGGGGAATATTTAGGGGCTTCGTGGGGAACGCAGCACCACGCTCTCCGGTTCCGCCGTATTGATATTCTGTACAACTCTAAATATGGAACTTAGACTGGTGTTGTTTAAGAAACAGCAATCCTTATTCAAACTTTTACATATTTTTTTGACGCTTTGACAGGCTCCATGGCTGTTGCAATCGGTAGAGCAGAGAACCATGTCTACATTATGAATCAGGTGCTTGAGCTTATTCTCCCCGGTATTCATAGATCCATCATGATAGGTAAAATCATACCCCATTCCTTCTATCATTTCCTGGCAAAGAGCGCTTAAACGACTCACTCCCCCCACCATCAAAATCCGGCGTCTGCACTGATTCACTTCCCGGGCAGTCTTTTGACATGCTGGCGGCATGTTGCACACCTCCTTCAATACCCGCTGAAGTTCCTCATATATTTGCTGGTTGACCTTTTGTTGATAAGCCAGCTCCCTGGAAAGATTCTCTTTTTCCCGGGTAAGATCTTGAATGTGGCAAAAAGACTGATCCAATTCCCTCCGCCGCTCCTCTATTTCATTTTTCAGCTGCTGGTATAATGGTGTTTCGCCCTGGCCTTCTATTTCCCGGGTATCCTTTTGTGCATCCACATGCTTTTCCAACTCGGACAGTTTTTTTTCCAACAGCTTAAGTCTTCTATTGCTTTCCTCCAGTTCCCGGCTTTGCTCCTTGCGCAGCTTTTTTTGGATAAGAAGTTTTTCCCGCAATTTTTGGTTTTGTTCCTCTAATTGTTTGCGTTCCGCCTTTTCTTTTCGATTCTCCCTGCCGTTAAGATGGGACAACATGTGGATATCATAAAACATTTTTTGCACAAAACTCTCGGAAAAGCCCCTGTGCGTGACGCCAACCCAATAAAGCCCGCACACATCCCCTTTGGAATAATGCTCTTTCCATACTACAGAATACTCCTTTTCGTTCAATTTACCGTACTGGGCTATTTCATATCGATATTTTTGGTTCAGCAGCTTGTTAAGCTGGTAAGAGATCTTGTTATAAAAGGCCCCGTTTTGTACCGCCAGAGAATGAATCTCGTAATCCAAACAGCCGGTTTCCTCTATATCTAGTTTACGCAATAGTCTGCGCTGCTCCTCCATCGATAAGCATGTACCGCAAACAGAGCACAACAACTGGCTGTCTATCTCCCATAGCTGCTTTCTGGTTGATAATCTTTGTTTTAAGTCATTGTTCATCCTTGCTATTACCCTCCTCACGGCTATTTTG
>DNIT01000084.1:6431-14248 GCA_003489345.1 Pelotomaculum sp.
AATATCATCAGGATGATCAATATCAATAAGGAATCCCGGCCAAGCCTCCGGCAGGCTGGACCGGGATTAACCGGAAAATCTTAAACTGCATGTTTCAAAAATTATTCTTGGCAAAGATGGAAATAAAAGTACCCTTTCTATCGGCAGCCATTGCCAGGAAACTGATGAGCAAGAGCATTTGATAACCAATACTGAGACAACGTAAGAACCGGCCTGGAATTAAGCGATGATCAGAACAAATCAATTGGTTCATTCTCTGTAGACAAACACGAAAAATGATGTTATTATGAAAAAAATGAATAACTATCCAGGAATCTCCGGTCATGCAGGAGATGAAAAAGGGAACCGGGTGCAAATCCCGGACGGTCCGGCCACTGTAAGTGGGGAGCTGCTCCCGATATGCCACTGGGTTTCGACACCCGGGAAGGCGGGAAGCATGCTGTGAGCCACGAGTCAGGATACCTGCCTGAATAGTGTTGTACTACGTGTGCCTTCCATAGAAAGGCCGGTGGTGTAAAAATGAGCATATTTCCGAGACAATTAAATTGCTCATCATGATCATTAACCCCGGCTCTTCCCAAAGGCCGGGGTTTTCATTTGCCCTGCAGCGAGAGAAATTTGCGGAAAAATTTGCTTTCGCGGGTGCCGGCAGTTTCTATGGATAAGAACATGGGGGTGGTAAAGCTGCTATGAACTAAGTGGGAATCGCACCTGCATCACTGACTTTCATCCTCCGTAAAGCATGGACATCCATTCCTTATTGAAGAAGCTATTTAATTACCATAAGGGGGTAGCCAAATCGTGACATTTCGCAAAAGAGTTACTGCTTCCATACTGACCCTTGCACTGCTCCTTACATTCTGCACAACAGCGCCGGCCGAACAGGGTGCAAAAAGTAAAAAAGCCATCTTGCTGGTAACCTTCGGGACCAGCGTCCAGTCGGCAATGCATGCCTACGACAATTTAGAAAACGCTGTTAAAGAAGCTTTTCCCGGTATTGAGGTGCGCTGGTCTTTCACCTCAGAAATAATCAGGGATAAAATCGCCGCAAGAGACGGCAGGAGCATTGATGATCCCTTTACCGCGCTGAGCAAATTGAGGGCGGAAGGCTATGACCAAATAGTTGTTCAGTCGGATCATATTTTCTCCGGACAAGAATACAGCGACCTCCGGGCACTTGTCAACAGCTTTCTGGCACTCCAGACGGCTGACGGCAGCCTCGGACCCAAAAAGCTGGCCCTGGGCAAGCCGCTTTTGTATTACCACGAGGACTACTTCGATGCGGTGGAAGCTCTAGCCTCCCAGTTTCCCGCCGATACCTCGTCCAACGCCGTAGTTTTAATGGGACACGGCAGTGAACATCCTGCCGATTCCGCTTATGGTAAACTAAACGATATTCTAAGGCACAAGTTTAAAAACGTATTTTTGGGCACGGTCGAAGGGTATCCCACCCTGGAGGAAATCCAGCAAGACCTGAAGGATTCCGGCGCCACGAAGATCACCCTGATGCCTTTAATGAACATTGCCGGAGATCATGCTTTGAACGATCTTTATGGTGACGAGGAAGACTCCTGGAAATCCCAGCTTGCTGAGAACGGCTATACAACCGAGGGCTATCTGAAGGGACTCCTGGAAAACAAGGCTGTCGTGAACATATATGTCAACCACTTATCGGCAGCCATGGCAGAGTTTGAAGCAGACGGGATAAAAGAGGCAACAACGCTGGTAAACGGTGAAAGGCTTAAATTCGGCGAGCCCTTGCTATCCAAAGACGGTTCTATTTTAGCCCAATTGAAGCCGGTTTTTACCGCTTTGGGCTTCACGGTTACGTGGGATGAGGCCGAGGGTGTGGCAACGGCCAATAAAACAGATCTGACGGTGTCCTTCCAACCAGGCAGCAATGTGGCGCTGGTCAACGGCGCCGAAGTGATCATGGATACGGAATGCCAACTGGTTAACGGTTCGGCTATGATTCCCCTTTCCTTTCTGAGTAAAAACCTTGACTGCAGGGTTAACTGGGATGCTGATAATACGATCAACATATTTAAAGAATAGGCTCACAGGCTGTTAGGATCGGGTCCTTTTCGGTAATGCAGGATTCATAAAAATAAAATTGCACGATTCACCAGCTGACAAGGTCGAGCTGCCTGACAGCCTCCCCGGCATCGTCCCGGGTTGGAACCTGACACTTGGCGCCATCAAGAGAAAGCTTATATAATCATAACCACCCGTAAAAAAGGGTGGTTTGCTCTAGCCCAGACTCATTGAAGGTTTCGCAGCGATATCATAGAGGTGACCCAGAAGGAGCTTACGTTCACAAGGGAAGAAACGGCTGGTATTCTGGGCTTTGACGATCATTCCATTTATGGTTCTACGGAAGGTTGGCCCCTTGCCGTTGGCTCTTTCAAAATATTGCTGGAGAACGGCATAGCGGTGCGTGACATTCCTTCCCACGGTAACGAGGCTTTATACGCCTATCTTTTTAATGAATGTATCGGCAACCTGAACTCCGATATGGTGGATTTTCTCAAGAAATCCGCCTGCTTTGACGAGTTGGACGCGCAGATGCTGAACGATGTCCTGAATAAAAAAAATGCGAGCCTGATACTGGAAAGCCTTGTTGCACGAAATATTTTTACCATTAAAACAGGCGGCGGATTTTACCGTTACCACGCGCTTTTCCGAAACAGCCTGCTGGAAGCAGGGGATAAGTCCCAAAAGCTTTTGCTGCAGCGAAAAGCGGCCCGGTATTATTTTGAAAAAAGGCAGTATACAAGGGCCGCCCGATACGCCATAGATTCGCAAGACGGCGCACTGCTGATGAAAGTCATTCTGGCGTGTTACAGGGATTATATAAAAGCCGGCAATTACAATGAACTCCGGATATGGTTCCAGGCCCTGGATAGTTCTTCTGTCGGATTAAGCCCGGAGATTCTTGTGGCAAAGGGCGTGTTTTCGTCTGTTGTCGGGAATTTCGTCCAGGCCCATGCATGCCTTGATGCGGCATTACCACTATTAAATGAAGAGGATAAGAGTCTCTATTTTGAGGCTATGATCCACAAGGCAAGGGTTCTTCGCAATTTTGTTACGGGATGCTGACCAGAACTGCCATTGCGATGAAGGATCATGAACAATCGATTCGTTTGACCAAACGCTTTCTAAAGCTCTGTTGCGAAAATGGCATATATGAATATTTTCGGATGCGAAAAGCATACGATCCTGTTCTCGAATTTGCCTTTGACAACGGAATAGAACCTGCTTTTACAGAACAAATGATGGCGCTTGCAGGTTATAAAACAAAAAAGGCATATATTAGAACTTTGGGCGGATTCTCTATTTTCACGTTCAAAAACAGGCGGGAACCATTAAAAATGCGGACAAAAAAAGAGCGGGAGCTTTTAGCCTTTCTACTCAATGCAGGTAGTGAGGGCGTTACTAAAGAGCAAATGTATAATGCCATATGGACGGAATCTAAAACTAATGATGCAAAAAGGCTGATTGGCGTTAATCTGACTAATATCAAAAATGATCTTGCCTGTCTAGGCATTGAGAACCCTATCATAAACCGTGAAAAGCACTACAGTATTTGCAGGGATGAAATCACATTGGATATGGACCTTTTCGAAGAAGCAGCCGAAGAGTTCAAGCTTCAAAACAGCAAGGAAGCGGCGCAAAAGATATTGGACCTGTACAAAGGCGAGTATTTATGTGATTTTGAAGCATTTTGGGCCGTAAGTAAAAGGATAAAATACTCTGAAATCTATGAGGAAGCATTAAACTATTGCCGGTATTGCTGAATTAGGGCTAATACATGCCATCCCGCCAGTACAGGCAAACCTCCCTATGCTCCAAAAGATATACCCAATCTTTTTAGGAAACTTTGCAGGCACTTCTCTAGATAATCACTGCCAAATAACTGATTGGAAGAGTTCTGGTTTCGAATGCTGTCTAGGAAATTGGCAATACCGGAATAATCGGAACCCTTATAGGTATCAGCGACTTTGGTTCCCTCCCCGCTCTTCTTCCAGTCGGTATAGTCCTTTACGGCACCGGCTATGACCTCCGGATTGTTCTTGTGTAAATCTATACTCCAATCGATGAATATCTTCATTGCTTTACCCATCGTTGTGCTGTCGTTGTTGTTGATGCCTTCTTGCATAAGTCTGTAATATTCCTCATATTTTTCCGGGTTCCGGCTTTTCATCAGGGCGGTATAATCCACCGCATTGTCATCCGGCGCACCTACCAGCGGTCCCTGTTTGATGTCAAATGTTACCTGGCCGCTCTCATTTACGGTGCCGTTCATGCCATACCGGGCGATCTTTTCCATTGCTCCCAAAAACTGATTCGCAGTGCCCTCGTCCATATAATTTTGGGCAAGATATTTTGCTTTTTCCATGCCAAGGGAAATCAGTCCTTGACGCTGCTCCTCCGTCAGGCCGTCGACATCCCGTTTTAGAAGGTGCTCATTGATAATATCATAAGCCGCATCCACAACATTCTTATCTAATCCGGCAAGGCTTTTTACAAGTTGGTCATTGGTCTGAATGTTAGGAATAACCTGGTGTACGGAATTATGCACCACCGCATCGGCTGCCTCCCATGCCGCTTCTTTTGCGGCCTGCTCTTCTGCCAGGTGTTTTCTCCATTCTGCATCCGGGTACTTAAATTTATCAATTTCCAGTTTTTTGAATCCTTCATCTGAGATTTCCACTAATACGCTGTCGCTAATTTGGGAATTGTTGAACCGCTGCCTATCCTTTAATCCAGTTAATTCTGAGCTGGTTGTTTGATAATTCCTTGATCTTTCTATGTTCGTATGGTAAGGCGCGTAATTATTGTTGATTTCCATTCTTGTTCCTCCTTGACTGGTTGATTTAAAATTCACTTCTATATACTTCTATATAATTGTTGTCGGCATATTGCTTGATTTAATTTAGACGCTTTTATATAAAACAAAAAAGTCGATGAGATTGCTCCGACTTTTTCAACAAAATATTTTTTATCCTTAATGTTGATGCTCTCTATAACGTATCCCTCCGTTTTATGGCTGATTCGTCTTAACCATGCGGTTCATCCTGAAATAGAGCAGAATGGCGATGGCCTCCGTCGCGCCGGTAAAAGCCCAGATCATCCCGATTTGATTCAGATCGTATAACCAGCCCATGAGTGCCGCTCCGCCAAACAGGGCCAGCCCGTAAGCCGTATTGAAAACGCCGTAGCTGGTTCCACGTTTATTGAACGGCGTAATATCCGCGATGGCCGAACGCATGATGGTTTCGTGAGTCCCCATTATTATACCGAAAACCGCCATCCCCGCAACAATCAATGGGATAGCTCTGCTCAAGGTAAGAAACGGCAGCAGCAGCGTAATGAATGGAATAGCCATCAGAACGAGCAGTCCACCGGTTTTCATTCCGGTTTTTGTTTTAATGCGGTCATAGGCTTTCCCGACCAGCAGGGCTGTCACAGCGTCCACGATCATAGCAACGGAGTACAGCAGCGCGATGCTTGCGTCGGACATGAGGCTGTTCGCTTTCAGATGATAGCCTACTGTACTGAAATTGACAAATCCTAGCGTGCAAAAAAATGTGAAAGCCGTATAAATCCAGAAAATCGGTTTCAGCCGCTCCGTTTGAAATTCTCTTTTGGTCGCGGCAGGGATCAGTTCATCTCTCTTTACTCGACGGTAGGCATAGCTTAAAAAGAGCATAAGAAGAATAACCGCAATAAATAGCCATTTATAACCTGTCTGGTATTGGGCAATTCCGCTTTTACCGGTAAAATAAAAGACCATGGTAAAAATCAGCGGGCCGGCAAAAGCCCCAATCTGATCCAGCGCCTCTTGAAGGCCAAAGGCAAACCCGACCCCGACTTGGTTCTCCGAAACCTTGGATAAGACCGTGTCTTTTGCCGGATTGCGCAGTGCTTTCCCGATCCTCTCCATGAGAATCAAGACTATGAGGATGTCCCAGTGCATGGTAAATCCCATTAACGGCACGACCAGCAGCATCCCATATCCGACAAACATGAACGCCCAGTACTTGCCGCTCTTGTCCGACAACACACCGGCAATTAGCCTGAGGAAGTATCCCAGGAACTCCCCGATCCCAAAGACCAGCCCGACCTTGGCCGCACTGATTCCCAGCAGATTCAAGTATTGGCTGTTCACGCTGCGGGCACTTTCATAGACCACATCCCCCAGCAAACTAATGATTCCGAACAGAAGAATGACAGTCACGGCTGGCGTGAACCTTTTTTTGGATTCCATATTTATGATACCTCTTTTCAGTTTTTAATATAAAATTATTGTAATGAGTATTACATGTAACACTGATTACAGTATACAGTTTTCATTTTTGATTGTCAATCAAGTTTTATTCAGGATAGAGTTAATTTACTGTAGGACGAATTATAAGTGTAAATTAGAATCCCCTAAATTAAATAGAAATTTGTTTTAACAAAATATCAAAAACCATGCCGGACTTCATTTTTTTATTTTATCTCAATGTTTCCATATTCACCATATGCCGATATGGTAATCCCCACGCATAAAACATTGAGGATGATCCTTCAGCAAGTGTTTGTTCTTAATGAGATAATCAAAAATCAATCTGTCTCCTTCAAAATCGACGTCGCATTTTTGATATGATGTCAGCCGGCTGTTGTTTGTCTCGTAAAACCGTAACAGCCAATCATCAAGCTTTTCCTCTGGGTAAATGGAATGTACCCTGCATAAAATTCTACCGGAGTCAACTCCTAAAACGTATTATTCTCTTTTGGAACACATCGGCAAAAGAGTTTCTACATCTGTTCCTTCGCACCACGTCAAAAGGGTATATACGCCTTTCCCTTCATCGCAGACACCAAAACCAACTGGTTTCGACATTAGCACTTCAAGTTCTGCCACACGTTTCATCATTAAGAATTCTGTTTTTTTATAGTTGTATTTTGAAATATCCGCAAAAGACGCATAGCCCAGGATATCTTTCATATCAACCGCGCTCCTTGACATATTGCTTGCGCCAGTTAATGAGCCAGCTGAGCTGCTTGTCTATAAATTGTTTATCAATACAGTCAAGACCACATATTTCTACGATGGTTGCCTGCAGTTGGTAATGCCGTATCGCAATAAAATCATAAAATGATTCTTTCTCTGCTTCCGACAAATAATTTTGAATCATTAGTACAAAATAGGCTCAGGTAAAATTTCCCAAAAATCATTATCCAAAATTTCTTCCAGTTCATCGGAAATCCTATATGATTTAGAACAATCTATTTGTATTTTTCTAAAAACTCATTTGGTATTAAAATTTCACGTAGGTTTTACCCGCTGTTCCAGAATCGGTAATAAATCAAAAATTTTATCATCAGGAACATGGTATTCGTTTGTATGCCAAATAGGCGAAGTATCCTCCAGGACATTTTCGATTCTTTGGCTATAAAAAAACGGCTTCAATATGTTTAATGTGTCTAAGCTTTCCAAGCTCTCTTCAATAACTCCTAACCGAAACATTAGTATTCACCCCTGTGTTATTTAAGTCGATTATGTTAACGTAATCGACTTATTTAGATAAATATCACTGGCAGGTTAGATGAATATAAATGCCGCAGGTAACTTTGCATTATGCTCACAATCTTACTTATAAATTGGAATTAGTGTTACCTTGATACCTTTATTTCAAATCCATATTCACGCAATGTAAAGTTATCATCAATTTTTTCTTCATAAATTCCATCTACCTGCCTAAATCCATTTCTTAGATATAAGTTTATAGCTGGTACATTTATATCCACAACGAAAAGCCTTAAATATT
>DNIT01000145.1:0-144 GCA_003489345.1 Pelotomaculum sp.
CCTATGGCCATACAACATATAACCGCAATCGCAGATATTCTGTAAGAGCCTTTCTTGAACATGCTGATCATACTGATTCTCCTTTCCAACTGACTATTGGTTTCGTAGAAACCGGCCAAGTTTAATTGTTTATGCCCGTTGGCA
>DNIT01000145.1:226-1295 GCA_003489345.1 Pelotomaculum sp.
ATTGTTTATGCCCATTGGCAAACAAATTGGCTACATGAATGATGGTCGTCCCGTAAGATACTCTTTCCTCCTCTCCAAGCATTTCCATAACACTGGCGTCACAGGCAATTTCTCTGTCAAGCCGCATCTTTTTTACCGCCAGCCAGACGAGAGGATTGAACCAGTGGAGCAAGGCAGCCAGTGTCGCCAGGAAGCTGTAAAATAAATCCTTTCTTTTGTGGTGCGCCAGTTCATGCAAGAGTATGTGTCTGATCTCCTGTTGGCCGACCCTGGTTGTAATGTCCTCCGGAAGATAAATAGCCGGGCAGATGACGCCTGAAATGCACGGGCTTTTAAAATGGGGCGCCACATAAACCGGGATGCGCTTTTTTAGTTTTACTCTTTGGCTGCATTGCTCCGCTAAGGCCCGGATCACGGGATCGGCAGCCCGTTTCAGAACCTTTGTCCTACCTTTGAACCTAATGGTGACAACACAGGAAAACAACGTCAGAAAAAGAACCCCCGCCAACCAGATGCGAGAAAATACCTGCAAAATAAATGGATCGGGAAGCGCCTCGGCTTTTACGGCCGCATGGATAGCTCTTTCAGGTGATGGGCCCGGGCTTTCCTTCCCCGGTCCATTCCCGGTATAATCCTCTGTGAAAGAGAACGCGCCTGAAACAACGTTTACAGCCTGGGAGGCGGGAAATATATGGGCTCTTAGATCGAATAGATTGAATACGCTGAAGGGGCTTTCGAAGACGGCGGGCATCAGAAGCCGTACGAACACCAATATCCACAAAATATGGTGCAGCCTTGCCCCCAGGCGATGCTTAAAAACCTGTTTGACGGAGAGCACCAGCAGTATTAAAATGCTCCCCGTGAATGACCCATAAACAATATGTAAAAAGACGGAATCAAGGATATCCATTTACATACCTTCCTTCATGGCAGCGGGATCGACAAAACAGTCGCATCTACCCCTTAGCGCCCGTCTTCTTTTTTCTGCTGCGGGAACTGTTCTGTTTTCTTTTTTTCAAGGAGCTTTTGCAGCCTTTCAATTTCTTTTTCCGACAGGGGTTCCTCCTCT
>DNIT01000145.1:1374-2368 GCA_003489345.1 Pelotomaculum sp.
CGACAGGGGTTCCTCCTCTATGAAATTTGAAAAAAGCATGCCCACGGCCCCGTCATACACTTTTTCGAGAAAAGATTTGCTTTCAGCCTTGATGCAATCCTTTTCGGAGATCAAAGGATAGTAAATATAGCTGCGCCCTGATTTTTTAAAATCAATTACTCCTTTCTTAAGCAGCCTGTTGATAAATGTTTTGATTGTTTGCGCCGACCAGTTCGTTTTATCCGACAGAGAAAGGATTATTTCTTCAGATGTTACAGGATTGACCCGCCAAATGAGTTTCATAATTTCCCATTCGGCATCCGATATTTTGGGAATGCTCCGCATCAATTTCACCCCCGGCGACTTTCTGTTTACAGTTGTAAATCTTTAGCTATAATTTACAACTGTAAACAGGACTTGTCAAGCTCTAAAATGGTTCAAACTATATAAACAAGCAAATCCCAAAAAGCCTTCCGCAGGCATACTGGGATTTGTGGTAAATAATCCATCGATGCAATAAAATTTCTTTTTCAGCGACGCCCTCCGCTGTTTCCACCGCGGTTACCACCGGCCTGCCAGCCGTAATGACACCTGTTTTGTCCAGCACCACGGTATCGATGTTTGCCAGGGCTTCCACATAGACGCGCATTGGTGATAATGATTTTCATTACCATAGCAAGTTTTAGCAAAGGTGTCAATAAAACAGAATCATGTTAAGGATTGACGGCGTACCAAGAATAGCCCCAACAGGCGCCCTCGGGTAGACAGCCCCCCTGCTGCCTTTTACAGAATTTAGTCAAAAGCCTGCCTGACTGCATAATATATCCACCTGCCAACCATACTAGTATGGATACAATTTTCAAGAGGAGGTGGCTGTATTGGCGAACCGCAGCAGGTTCGGCGACAACGAGGCCAGGCTCAAAGCCATGCATGATGTCGACTACCCCGGTGGAGTGGTAGTTGACCCCGTGCCGATAACCGCCGGGGAAGAAGTGACCGTTTTTTACAACGGACT
>DNIT01000145.1:2450-6157 GCA_003489345.1 Pelotomaculum sp.
CCGTTTTTTACAACGGACTGCTCGGCAAAGAGGGACAGGGACAGGTTTACCTGCACTACGGTTTCGGTAAGCACGACAGCTGGCGCAATGTGAGTGATATAAAAATGGAGAAAACCGGCTGGGGCTGGGTTACCAGCATGGTGATGCCGGAGCATGAGGGGCGCGTCAACCTGTGTTTTAAGGATGGCGCGGACCACTGGGACAATAACAACAGTGTCAACTGGGGCTTCCAGATTCATAACGGGAGCAACCGCTACTAAACGGAACAATCCCCACTGCAGTCCGGTGGGGATTTTTTAAAATTAACCGCCGGACTCCAAGCACAATCAGGAGGTATTAAGCGGTTTTAAGGGAGAGAATGTAGGTGAGGGTTTTAATGCTGTCTTGGGAATACCCGCCTAAAAGCGTGGGCGGTTTGGCCCAGCACGTGTATGACTTGACCGGCGCTCTGGCCTCAAACGGAGTGGAGGTGAGCCTGATTACTTCGGGAGGCCAGGGCGCCCCCTTTTTTGAAAATGTGAACGGGGTCAAGGTCTACCGGGTGGAACCTTACCAGGTGTCTTCGCCGGACTTTGTAACCTGGGTGGCCCAGTTCAACGTTGCCCTGCTGGAGCGGGCTATGCCTCTTCTGGCCGGCACCGAATTCCATATCGTGCATGCCCACGACTGGCTGGTGGCTTACGCTGCCAGGGCGATTAAGTACGCCTCCCGGCTGCCGCTGGCGGTTACCATGCACGCCACTGAATACGGCCGCAATAACGGGCTGCACAACGATACGCAAAGACACATCAGCGACATCGAGTGGTGGATTACCTATGAGGCCTGGAAGGTCATCTGCTGCAGCAACTTTATGCAAGATGAGGTGCACCGGGTTTTCCAGGTGCCCAACGACAAAGTGGCTGTAATTCCCAATGGTGTCGACGTCAATAGCTTTAAGGGCCTGAGCAGGACTGCCCGGCGCAGTGATTATGCCGCGCCCGATGAAAAAATTGTCTTTTACGTGGGGAGGCTGGTCATGGAAAAAGGGGTCCAGGTTCTCCTGGACGCCGCACCGGAAATTTTGTCCCATCACCCCAAGACCAAGTTTGTGGTTGCCGGCAAAGGCCCTTTCATGGATTCCTTAAAGCGTCAGGCGGCCTTGCTGGGTATAGCCAACCGGGTCTATTTCACAGGGTATATCAACGACGGGGTCAGGAACAGCCTGTACAGCTGGGCCGATGCGGCCGTCTTTCCAAGCCTTTATGAACCATTCGGCATCGTGGCGCTGGAGGCCATGGCCGCCCGCACCCCGGTGGTCGTTTCAGATTGCGGGGGTATTAGTGAGATCGTCAGACACGGTGAGGACGGGCTGAAGGCCAGTACCGGCAGCAGTCATTCCCTGGCCCGCAATATACTGGCCCTGCTGCAGCAGCCGCAGCTTGGCGGCATGTTGAGAGAAAGGGCTTACAACAGGGTTATCAATGAATTCAACTGGAAAAATATCGCCCGGCAGACGGCCTCGGTTTACCACGAGGTATGGGAAGCGCACTGCGGGACCCCATGGTTTGACCAGCGGCAGGGCAGTTTTTTTAGCCGCTTCAACCGTCTCCGGGCCAGATGAGCCGAGTGCAACAAGATGGAGGTTTTAAAGCCGTGAAAGCGATTATCATGGCCGGTGGTGAGGGTTCCCGCTTGAGGCCCCTGACCTGCGGCAGGCCTAAGCCAATGGTGCCGGTATTAAACAGGCCGATTATGAGCCATATTGTAGAGCTTCTCAAAGAGCACGGGTTTACCAATATAGGGGTCACCCTGCAGTATCAGCCAGAGGTGATCAAAGACTACTTCGGCAACGGGTCGGAATTTGGGGTCAATTTGCGTTATTTTGTTGAGGAAGCGCCGTTGGGTACGGCCGGCAGCGTCAAAAACGCCGGCGGCTTCCTGGACCAGACTTTTTTGGTCATCAGCGGTGATGCCCTGACTGATCTGGAGCTTTCCAAAGCTCTGGAATTCCACAGGAAACAGGGGGCCATGGCCACCCTGGTACTGACCCGGGTGGAGTGCCCGCTGGAATACGGCGTGGTTATCACCAATGATAACGGTAGAATCACCCAGTTTCTTGAAAAGCCGGGCTGGGGCGAGGTCTTCAGCGATACCGTCAACACCGGCATTTACGTCCTGGAACCAGAGGTGCTGGACTATTTTGCGCCGGGAGAAAAGTTTGACTTCAGCAAGGACCTTTTTCCCTTGTTGCTGCGGGAAAAGAAGCCTCTCTTCGGCCTGGTGCTGCCCGGTTACTGGTGCGACGTGGGCAATCTGCAGCAGTATCAGGAGGCGCAGTACGACGCGCTGGCGGGAAAAACCAGGATCAAAATACCGGGAACGGAAGTTATGCCGCAGGTATGGGTGGAGGAGGGCGCCTCGATTGAGTCCTCCGCGAAAATCAGAGGCCCGGCCCTGATCGGGGCTGATTGCCGGTTGGGGGCTGCAACCCGCATAGAACCTTTTTCAATCCTGGGGCAGGGCTGTCTGGTGCGGGAAAGGGCTTCGATCAAGAGGAGCGTCCTCTGGAACAATGTCTATGTGGGTCCCGGGGCTGCTCTACGCGGGGCTGTCCTGGGCAGCCGGGTCCAGGTGCTGGCCAAGGCAGGCATATACGAGGGGGCGGTTGTTGGTGATAATTCGATTATCCGTGAAAACGGCCTGCTCAAGCCCGACGTCAAGCTGTGGCCCCACAAGCTGGTTGAAACAGGGGCGACCGTTCAGCGCAGCTTGATCTGGGGTTCCAGTTCTCCTAAAAAAATCTTTGGCTTGGAGGGGATCTCCGGCCTGATTAACGTGGAGATTACGCCTGAGTTCGCTGCCAGGATCGGCGCCGCCTTTGGCTCCGTAGCCGGAGCCGGGGCGCGTCTAGCCGTCAGCAGCGACAGTTACGCTGCTTCTGTCATGCTTAAGGAAGCCGCAAAAAGCGGGATGCAGTCGGTAGGGGCGCAAGTTTTGGACTTCGGTCCCGGCATTACGCCACTGAACCGCTTTGGTGTCAGGGAGACGGGTTGCCGGGGGGGAATTCACGTCAGAATATCAACAGTGTCGCCCGATAAGGTGACCATGGTTATTACCAACTCCCACGGTGGTAATATTTCCAGGGATCAGGAGCGCAAGATCGAAAACGCCATGGCCAGAGAGGATTTTTTGCGGGCGGAAACAGGCAGGATCAAGCCGCCGGAGGTCCTTACGCAAGTTGCGGACAGCTATCTTTCGGCTCTATGTGCGGGTTTAAGCGTAGTTAGGCTGCAGGAAGCCAATTTTAAACTGTTGCTCTGCTATGACCGGGTCAATCTGGAAAATATCGTTGGGAACCTTTGCGCCAGGCTGGGGTTAGGCTTGGAAAGCATCGGCCTGGAAAGCGATGCGACGGCATCCCGTGGCTGGCGTTCTTACCCGGAACTGCTGCCCGCCCTGTCCCGGGCGGTCGTTGCCGGCGGCGCCGATGCCGGAGCCGTCCTGGACCCTAACGCCGACCGTCTGATCCTGATCGACAACAAGGGGCAGGTCATTCAGGATGAACTTCTGACAGCCCTGCTCTCTCTGATTATCCTGAAGGGGGAGGAAGGCCCGGTGGTGGTACCGGTTACGGCCCCGCGCGCCATAGAAGCGCTGGCCGAGCGCTACCGGAGCAGGGTGGTGCGCACCAAAACCGCCATGCAGGATTTCCTGGATAAAGTGCTGGC
>DNIT01000145.1:6360-11109 GCA_003489345.1 Pelotomaculum sp.
GCCCGTTGCAACACCTCGATATCCGATCTGGTGGCCGAAATACCTGAATTTTTCATGGACCGGCGGGAGACCCCCGTTCCCTGGGAGGCCAAGGGCAGAGTGATCAGGCAGCTGATCCAGGATCCCTCCGCTAGCCGGCTGGAACTGCTGGACGGGGTCAAGGTATATCACCAGGACGGCTGGGCGCTGGTGCTGCCGGACCCGGACGAGCCCTTCTGCCGTGTCTTCAGCGAAGGCAGCACCATGGAAATCGCCGAGTCCCTAACCGATATGTACATCAAAAAAATCAACGATATCGCGGGTATCGTGAGTTAGTGTAATTATTGGGGTCAGGCTTGAATTATTCACTTATTTTTTTCCGAATCACATCTTATACATAAGATATGCCCTTATACCTTCCTGACTTTATTTCTGATAACAAGGATACACGGTTTTGGGTCATATCAATCACCTGGATGATTATGGCATTTAATAAGTAAATATTTCAAGTCTGGCCTCGCTCACCGCTCACTATGGTTTCTCCGGCACATCAATATACTTAACCTGGTATCCTTTTTGGGATGCCAATTTTTCAGCACCGGAATGATAGTGAAGGTCAACCAGCCAGACATTTGATTCATTTGTAAGGTCCTCTAACAAATCAAGTGGGGCAGAGACGAGTAAGGCGTATATTTTGAAATCACCTTCCTGCACAGCCTTGTAGTGGGATTTGGTAATATCGTTGGCCTTATCTTCTGCGATCTTCTGTTCGGAATAATCGAGAAACTCGTTTATCCATGTAGAGTAGGCTGCACTCAGATCATTATTGTTAACCGCTGCAATGCCTCCGCCCTGAACTCCGGGTTCGGCAATCCACATATTCTTTACACTAATATCATTTTTATCGGCAAAGGCAGAGGCCTCTTGCAGGGTAAGATACTTGTCATAGACGACAAGGGCTTCCATGATTTTACTTCCTTCGGCCGAGGATTGATTCTTCAAAACATCAATCCTTCTGTTTTTATACAGATCCATGCTCTCTTTTCCGCCAGGCTGTCCTATAAAGACTTTTACTTCACCTTCGTCTTTATCAATTTTCAATGATTGATCTTTAGACTCCAATGCTATGGCTCCTGTAACATAAGCGATAACAATAAATAACGCAACCAGAAGAATGGCGATCTTAACTCTCACGCTAAACAACCTCCTCATTGGTCATTTGGGTTAAGCTTAAATTATTCACTTATTTCTTTCCGAGGAACATCTTCTATCCGGCAACGGGGCTGCAATGATAAATACCATGATTAACCCGCCTTAGCGGGTTTTAAGAGCACGGCATATATTGTATGCTTTTCAATATGCTACAGTTATACAACTTTTTTTAAAATAACTTCGAATTTATTATCATCATGCTGATATATTACCTGTGGCTTTACATTGCAGCCAAAATAGATAACCATTTTAGAATCGTCTGGGGGATACGCTACTTTTAGTGATTCAAGTATTGCTCCCTCCATCTCGGAAGCAATGGAATGCTTTTTTAAGCCCATATTTTTTCTAATGCTTTTCTGAAACCTAGTATCGTTAAACATTAGCTCTACTCTATACTTTCCAAGTGAAGTATCTTTTACTTTCTTTTCTCCAACATAAATCGGATCGTTCTCTTCGAGAATGGAGATAGATGGTTCAACCATGGATTCTGTGGAACTAATAATATCAAAGACTATTTTTGATTCCTCGCTATTATTAGTTTCAATCTTCATATCTTTAATTTGAAAAATCCCGCCTGTTTCAATCTCATAATTATTCAACTTAACATATAGGAATACAGCAGCAAAAAAAGCCAAAAGAATCATTATCGTTATCATAAAAAATTTTCAACTCATCTAATTTACCCATAATCAGTTAACTAAACTGATAAACTTTCCTCCTAATCTATCTAAGTATTTACGTTGATGCCCCTGTAGTATGGAGGCTGACAAGGGACAACCCTTAGTCAAGTTATCCATAGGGAATTCCCGGTCCATCAAAACCGCCAAATCAATATCGCTTGCCGGGTTCTGTTTATCTTTCGCGTAAGACCCAACAGGTAGAACGCTGCAATATTATTATCCCTGTTGATTTTTTCGGTCAGTGCCGGAATATATTGCATTATATCGACTGCTATTTTTTTAAAATAGTACAAGTTGGTCACCACTGGCTTATCAGGTTATCTATATTTTACCATAATATTCATTTTAAAGCCACGTACGCTTATTCGGAAAGGACAGAGCTGATGTTTCGTTAACCCTACCATTGGTAGATGCCCTTTGCGGATGAGAAACCTGAGGGATACTATATAACAACAAAGAGGAGGGCAGCGCTGCCCTCCTCTTTTCACACTGCCACAGACCCGGCCGGCTTGTTCCGGTACCAGCTGTAGTCCATATCGGGGAAAATATTGTCGCGGTATTCCAGGTCCCTGAGCCAGCCCTCGTCGATGCGGTTGCCCTCAATTTCGTCCCGGAGGCGGAGAAAGTTGCTGAGGTGGATCTTGGTTCTTTTTATGGCGTATTCAACCATGGTGCCGGTGCTCATAATGAAGGCCCAGTCGCTGCTCTGCGCCAGCATCAGCTCCCGCGCCGCCTGGTTTAAGGCTCTCTTCAGCAGCCCTCCGGCAGCCGGGTGGCGGTTGGTCATATCCACCATCATTTGGGCGGCCATGTGCAGGTGCCTGTAAATCCATGCATTGGCGCCGGAAAGCCAGACCTCGTGGTAGCCTTTGTTGCCCCAGCTGGACGAGCAGGGCACGGTCACCTGATTGCAAGGGAAGCGTTGCAGGTACTGGCTTGGCGTTAACAGCTCGATTTCATCCTGGTCAAAAGCAATTTTACGAATCAGGTATTCCAGCCAGGCCGGCCCTTCAAACCACCAGTGGCCAAAGAGTTCGGCGTCATAGGGCGCGACGATCATCGGCGGCCGGTCCATCATGCCGGTCAGGTAACGGATTTGGTGCTGCCGGTTGAACATAAAATTGCCGGCGTGTTCGGCGGCTTTTTCATCCGCCGCTCTTGGATTGTAGGGCTCTTTTTGGCTTAAGTCCACTTTCCCGGTGATTTTAAAATATTTGAATCCCGTATGGATGCGGATCCCGTCCGGATGGATGTAGGGTTTGATATAGTCATAGTCCAGGTCGTAGCCTATATCCCGGTAAAATTCACGGTAATGGTAATCGCCGGGGTACCCCTCCTGCATACTCCAGACCTGCTTGGACGATTCAATGTCCCGTCCGAAAGCGGCTACCCCGGAGGGACAGTAAATGGGCGCAAATATCCCAAAACGGGGCCTGTGGGAGGCATAAAGCACACCATGCGAGTCGGTAAAGAAAAATTGAATTCCGCTCTCCTTTAAAATCTCGTCAATTCCAGCGGCATAGCCGCATTCCGGAAGCCATACGCCGCGCGGCGGCACGCCCAAATGCTGGGTGTGAAGATCCACGGCCGCCCTGATTTGCGCCCGCACCGCTTCAGGCTGCAGCAGCATTAACGGCAGGTAGCCGTGCGTGGCGGCGCAGGTGATAATTTCAAGACGGCCCCGGTCCTGGAATTTCTTAAATGCCGAGACAATGTTGCGGTGATAACGGTCTCGATAGGTGGACATGGCTTCCCGGAGCCTTCTTTTGTACATCAACGCGGCTTCGTGAAAAGGACTGCCGTAGGTCCGTCCTTCCTCTTTGTCCGCCAGCTCAATCAGGCCGGTGAGATGGTGCTCATAGCGCTCCTGCAGCAGCGGGTCGGTCAGCATGGAGATCAAGGGAGGAGACAGGGTCATGGTCAATCTGAAACCGATATCATCGTCAATCAAGCGGTCAAAAGCCTGGATGAGCGGTATATATGTTTCGGTGATAGCCTCATAGAGCCACCTTTCCTCCAAAAACTTCTCATGTTCCGGGTGCCTTATATAAGGCAGATGCGCATGGAGTACAAGGCATAGATAACCTGTTGCCATAAGCAACCCCTTTCATAATGTTGTATAATAAAAAATAATCGTGGCGACGGATGAAAACGTAGCCGATGTGGATATAATTTCAATCGCGCATGGATCGCTGGCGCCGGACCTGTGTGGCTAATGTAACATTTGCGCGAATGAATTCGCCCCTGCATTTAAGTCCAGTCTGCAAGTTGTTTTCAAGGCAGGCTCTGCTTATCACTTCCGGGATGCCAGTTCCCTGGCGAACTGATCCCCGCCGGCAGTTTGCCGGCTTCCAGGGCCAGTTCCTCAACGAGCATCGGTGAACTGACGCCATATTGAAATTTACCGAGCGTGCGGTATAAGCCTTCGATCCACATCCACTCCTCGTCCAGCCGGTCGGATAGGGAGGCTCTGGGCGTGGTTGCGATATTGGACCTGAGCAGGGTAATAAAACGGCCGTCCTGGAACATGCGTCCCAGGTCGATACAGAAGGAACGGTCCGGCTCCTTTACTTCGATATGCCAGTTATCGATTTCATCGCCCAGGTGAATATCCATGCATCCTTTGGCGTTATTCCCGTTAAAGTCAACACCGGTTACATCGTAGACCCGCAAAACAGGATGGGTGGAGGACCAGGCTTCAGGGCCGTAGGTTCTGGTGAATGCATCCTTCTTGGTGGCGGTGATTTCCCAGTAGGCATAAAGCCAGTGGGGGTCCCGGGCCATCAAGACCAGGCGGTCAACCCCGTAACTGTGTGGCAGTTGGGGCTCCGGAAAATGTTGTGTCTGGTGTTCGGGAGCGGCCGGCACGGGCAGGCTG
>DNIT01000145.1:11205-13920 GCA_003489345.1 Pelotomaculum sp.
CACGGGCAGGCTGAACTCTTCAGCTATCTCTTCCACGAATTGAGGGCGGGGGAGGGTTTCAGCTCCGTTTTTTTTAGCCGTCCGCCTGCATCGTGACGGCCATAAAAAAATGCCTACCGCAAGAACCATAATAAATGCCAGAATCAGCCAGAGAAAAGTATTCACGGGGATTAGGGCCTCCCTTCCAAGGTGAAAAGATTAACACATATTAAACCGGTGAAATTTATCGTTTACAAATACTTTTTTTATTATTGCCCAGACTAAAAATGTTTATTTACTTAAAAAATCGAGCGCTTAGAAAAAATGAAGCAATTCACTAAACATAAAACCCCGGAAGGAATAGGAGCGGGTTGCAGCGAAAATCAACTTGATTCAGATCGTTTTATTGAAATAATTAACCTGTGGTGTCAAAAGGTGGATTGTGGAAAACATGGTAAACAGGAATACAATTGCTGATGAGGGAAAAGCTGCTAAAATATTGTCCATATTAGAAATGGCGTATCCCGGAGCCGGTACGGCCTTGAAATTCAGTACGCCTTTTGAACTGCTGGTAGCGGTAATGTTGTCTGCCCAGAGCACAGATCAGCAGGTCAACCGGATTACCGGAGCTCTTTTTTCGAAGTATCGCACGCCTGGTGATTTCGCCGCCCTGGCGCCGGAGGAACTGGCTGAAGAGATTAAAGGCTGCGGGTTGTATCACAATAAAAGCAGGCATATAATCGAAGCTTCGCGGCAGATTCTAGCCCGGCACGGCGGCAAGGTGCCGGAAACCAGGATAGAGCTGGAAGCGTTGCCGGGAGTGGGCAGGAAAACGGCCGGCGTGGTGCTGGGGCTGGCCTTTGGCGGCGACTCCCTGCCGGTCGACACCCATGTTTTCCGTGTGGCCAGGCGTTTGGGACTCTCCGCAGCAAAAGAACCTGGCCGGGTGGAAGACGACCTGTCCGAATTGATCCCGCCCGGGCAGCGGATGGCGGCCCATCACCTGTTTCTTGCCCACGGCCGGACAACCTGCCGGGCCAGAAAGCCGGCCTGCGGCGATTGCGGCCTGAGAGAGCTTTGCCGCTACTATGCTACGGGAGGAACTTAAAACTTGCATATCGTCCTGGTTGAACCTGAGATACCGGCCAATACCGGAAATATTGCGCGGACCTGCGCCGTCACCGGTTCCTCGCTGCACCTGGTACGCCCCCTGGGCTTTTCAACCGCTGATAAATATTTAAAAAGGGCCGGACTGGACTACTGGCATTTGGTCGAAGTCCTTTATTATGACAGTTTTCAGGAAGTGGTGGAAAGCCACCCGGGTGGTTGTTTTTATCTGGTCACTACCAAAGCGCCGAGACGTTACTGCCAAGTTACGTACCAGCCGGATTCCTTCCTGGTATTTGGCAAAGAGACCCGCGGACTGTCCCCGGAGATTTTAAATTCTGCTCCGGAAAAGCAAATTCGCATACCCATGGTCGAGGAAGCCCGGTCTCTGAACCTGGCCAACGCAGTGGCTGTTGTTCTCTTTGAGGCGCTGCGGCAGCAGGGTTTCCGCGGTCTGAAATAACGGAGTTGGGAAGAGGTGTTTGGCATGCATGCCATTGAGAAGGTGCAGTCCTATCTGGATCAGTATAACCTGGGTTTAAAAGTTATTGAACTGCAGGAAGATACCAGTACCTGTGAACTGGCCGCCGCAGCTCTTGGCGTTGAAGTTGGGCAGATCGCTAAGACACTGGTGTTTTTAGCTGACGGCCAACCCGTGCTAGTTGTAGCCAGCGGGGACAGGAAAATAAACAGCGGTAAGTTAAAAAGGCTTCTTGCAGCAGCGAAAGTCCGCATGGCTGATCCGGATACGGTCCTGGAGGTTACCGGCTATCCGGTTGGCGGGGTCTGTCCTCTGGCTTTGCCGCAGAGCCCCCCGGTATTTTTGGAAAATACCATGCAGCGTTTCGAAGTGGTTTACGCAGCGGCGGGAACGCCAAATTCAGCCCTTCCGCTCAACATGCGGCAGTTGGAGATCGTCACCGGGGGGCAATGGGCCGATTTGATTTAGATAGGAGCGTTATAATTTGTTTGTCCATTTGCATTTGCATTCAGAATACAGCCTTTTGGATGGTGCTGCACGCATCAAGAAGGTGGTAGCATGCGCCAAAGAATTGGGAATGCCGGCCCTGGCCATCACCGATCACGGAGCCATGTACGGCGTTGTGGATTTTTACAAGGCCTGCAAGGACGCCGGTATAAAGCCGGTCCTGGGCTGTGAGGTCTATGTGGCCCCCCGTACCATGGACGACCGTACGCCAAGGGTGGACGACCACCCGTACCACCTGGTCCTGTTGGCGGAGAACGAGGAGGGGTACCGGAATTTATTGGAGCTCGTCTCCCTGGGCTTTACCAGAGGTTTTTACTACAAACCCAGGGTCGACAAAGAAGCGCTGGCCAGGTACAGCAAAGGCTTGATCGCCTTAAGCGGGTGCATCGGGGGAGAAGTCGCCTCCAGGATCCTGTCCGGAGAGGTGGAAAAAGCCAGACAGGCAGCCGCTGCATACAGGGATATTTTCGGGCCGGATAATTTTTTCCTGGAACTGCAGGACCACGGTTTTCCGGAACAGCGCACGGCCAACCGGGAACTTATAAAAATTCACGAGGAAACCGGTATTCCCCTGGTGGTCACCAACGACATCCATTATGTCCGGCGGGAGGATGCCGCCAGCCAGGATGTGCTTTTGGCAG
>DNIT01000145.1:14041-14526 GCA_003489345.1 Pelotomaculum sp.
GGACGGATGAAATTTCAGTCTTCAGAGCTCTATCTGAAAAGCGAAGACGAGATGGCTCTCTTATTTGGAGAACAGCGGCAGGCTCTGCATAACACGCTGCAAATTGCCGAACGCTGCCAGGTGGAGATTGATTTCAGCCAGTACTACCTGCCCTATTTTGCGGTGCCCGAGGGCTATACGGCCGATGCCTACCTGGAAGAACTCTGCTACCAGGGCGCCCACCGGAGATACGGTGATGAACTAAGTGAGGAAGTAAAAAACAGGCTGTCTTACGAACTGGGTGTCATCAAGAAGATGGGTTATTCAGCCTATTTCCTTATTGTGTGGGACTTTATCAATTTTGCGCGACAACAGGGCATTCCTGTGGGTCCCGGCCGCGGTTCCGCAGCCGGCAGCCTGGTGGCGTACAGCCTGGCCATTACCAACCTCGACCCTTTACGATACGATTTGCTCTTTGAGCGTTTTTTGAATCCCGAGCGGGTTTC
>DNIT01000145.1:14709-22936 GCA_003489345.1 Pelotomaculum sp.
ACCTTTGGCACCATGGCGGCCCGGGCCGCCATCAAAGACGTCGGCAGAGCCCTGGATATGCCCTACGGTGAAGTGGACCGGGTAGCCAAACTGGTCCCCATGGAACTTCACATCACCATTGAAAAAGCATTGAGCACTACCCCCGAATTAAATGAACTTTACGACCAGAAGGCGGATATTAAAAAACTGATCGACACGGCGATAGCCCTGGAGGGAATGCCCAGGCACGCTTCCACCCATGCCGCCGGCGTAGTGATTACGAAAGATCCGTTGACCCATTACCTGCCTCTTTACAAAGCCAGCGACGGACCGGTGACGACCCAGTTTCCCATGGGCACGGTGGAAGAACTGGGCCTTTTAAAGATGGATTTGCTAGGCTTGCGGACCTTGACGGTGATCAGTGACGCGGTCCGCATGATCAGGGAAAACACCGGGACAGAGCTGGATATAGGGATGATTCCCATCGACCACCAGCCTACCTACGAGATGCTGGGCAGGGGTGAGGCCACGGGGGTATTTCAGCTGGAAAGCAGCGGGATGAAAGCCATTCTGCGCGATTTGAAGCCTGGTGTCTTCGGGGATATTGTTGCTCTGGTGGCGCTGTACCGGCCCGGTCCGCTGCAAAGCGGCATGGTCACGGACTTTATCAAAAACAAGCACGGCATTAGTAAGACCAAATACCTGCATCCCAAACTGGAACCCATCCTGAAGGATACCTACGGGGTGATTCTCTACCAGGAGCAGGTCATGCGCATATCTAGCGATCTGGCCGGGTTCAGCCTGGGTGAGGCGGATCTTTTGCGGCGTGCCATGGGTAAGAAAAAGCCGGAAATTATCGCCGGCCTGCGTTCGCAATTCGTCGAGGGTGCCGGCAAAAACGGCGTTAACGAAAGTATTGCCGGTGAAATCTTTGACCTGATGGAGAAGTTCGCGGGTTATGGTTTCAATAAATCCCATTCAGCGGCCTATGCCCTGGTTACGTATCAGACCGCCTACCTCAAAAAAAATTACCCGGTAGAGTTTATGGCCGCGATCTTAACCTCGGTTAAAGATAATACCGACAAACTGTCTTCTTATATTGAAGAAAGCCGGCGCATGAACATAGAGGTCCTGCCGCCGGATGTGAACGAGAGCGGAGAGAGCTTTACGGTAGCGGGTGATAAGATCCGCTTTGGCCTGGCGGCAGTGAAGAATGTGGGTCTGGGAGCGGTTGAAGCCATTATCCGGGCCAGGCGTCAGGAAGGGCAATTCGCGAGCTTCGCTGATTTTTGCCGGCGGATGGACACCAGGGTCGTCAACAGACGGGTATTGGAAAGCTTGATCAAATGCGGCGCTTTTGACTCACTGGGCGACCGGCGCGCCCAACTGATGGGAGCCGTTGACGCAGGATTGGGTCTGGCCCAGCAGTCACAGCGGGATCGCGCCAACGGGCAGATGTCCCTCCTGGATCTGATGGACGAAAGCGAGTCCGTATCCGTATCCCTCACCCTGCCGGAAGTGGAGGAATTTCCCAAGGAAGAAATGCTGGCCATGGAAAAAGAAACCCTGGGTCTGTATATCAGCGGACATCCGCTTGCGGCATACCGGGGGGTTTTAAACAGATTGGCCACCGTGACCACCGCTGAATTAGCCGAACTGCCTGACGACAGTGAGGTAGTGCTGGGAGGATTGATTTCCGGGATCAAAAAAGTCAGTACCCGTAAAGGGGACGCCATGGCCATCTTAACAGTGGAAGACCTGACCGGTACGGTTGAAGTTGTGGTTTACCCCCGACCCTACCAAAAGAACCTCCTGGTCATCAGGGCGGATGAAGTGGTCCTGATCAAAGGCAGGGCGAAAGAAAATAGTGAGGAAAAAAAGATTATCGCGGACGAGCTCTCCTCTCTTGACGTCTACCTGGGCGGTGAACTGCATCTGAAAATCGACAGCCTGCAGTCCCAGCTGCTGGATCACGTTAAAATGGTGCTGTCCAATTTTCAAGGGGATGCGCCGGTATACCTTCATTTTGTCCAGGAAAAGAAAGTGATTAAGGCCGGCGCGGAGTTCCATGTTGACCTATCGGGCCCGGTGGTGGCCAGGCTGGAAGAAATGATGGGTCACGCCAGGGTCAAAGTAAAGAGGATTGCTGAGGAAGAAAGTCTTAAAACAACCCCGGCTGATACGATCCTTCATGAGCCGGTTGTTCCGCAGGACGGACTGGAGCAGCCGCATGTTTCACGCAGGAAGGCAGGAACATCCGCCGCGGAATTCTTTAGTATTCTGGAGCTTTAACCGGGCGACCTCTGAAAATAAGTCCGGCATACGAAGCGATGCTCCAAAATACGAGGTGCGAATTCATTCGCACAAATGTCGCATTGGCTGCCACAAGTCCGGTACTGGTGCGCCGTGTGCGAACAAGGCCCCTGCATCGCCTGGTATTTTCATGAACTATGGTCCCGCGATAGGGGTGTGAGCAACTGCTACTGCAACTTATTCATTCAATTGGCAGAATGCCGGATACAACGCCCTACGCCTTACGTTACGACAAAAAAAAACGCGGGCGCCAATTGATTCGCACATTGCCTGGAGGCGTGGCATATATGAGCGCTAGTAGTATACCACTGTCCCACGGCATAGTAATGAATAAAGTCTATAGGGGGAGGTCTGGCAATGAGCAAGGAATTGGCGGCCCTGTTAATGGAGAGAGGGATCTACCTGCATGAGATCGCCCAAATTGTTTACGATTTGCAGATAGGGTTTGTACCTGATCTGACTCTGGAATACTGTGTTGAGGTTTTAACCGGGGTTTTGGAGAAAAGGGAGGTCCAGTTTGCCGTGCTTACCGGTGTGGCTCTGGATAAACTGGCGGAAGCCGGCCTGCTGACTTCCCCCCTCCAGGAAATTATTCAAAATGACCACCCGCTGTATGGTATTGATGAGGTATTGGGGTTGGGCATAGCGAATATCTACGGCACCATCGGGACCACCAGTTTTGGCTACCTGGACAAAGAGAAAGTGGGAGTAATCGGCAGGCTTAATTGTAACAAAGTTAATAAGGTCAACACATTTATGGACGATCTGGTAGCAGGTATTGCCGCTGCCGCAGCCGCCAAAATCGCCCATGCCAGTATCAGCCATATCGGCAGCAATCTGAACAGCAAGACTGTGCCAAAGAGCTGACCACTTGCTTGTAAAAGGTGTTTCCCTGTGTTAATATGGATTTGTCATAAGATGGGTTTCTTAAATGAGGGAAATCACAAGGGGTGATCGTCGTTGCAAGAAATGTGGGAAATTACCGGCGAGTATGTGGTGATTAAGGCGCTGGAAAATGGGGTCACCATTATAGGTTTGACCCGGGGCAGGGACACCAAGTTCCACCATTCCGAAAAGCTGGATAAAGGGGAAATCATGATCGCCCAGTTTACCGAACATACCTCGGCAATCAAAATAAGGGGAAGGGTGGAGGTGCTGACCAGGCACGGCAGGCTTAAAACCGACGAGTAGACTGCCGGTATAGAGCATACTTATCCAACCGTACATTTCCTAAGTGGGGACATTTTCCTTAGACGAGGTGTGTCCTATTTTTTTATTGATAAACCATTAGAAAATGGCACTGGTATCCAGGGTAAAGGCTCTGGATATACTTATTTTAGTGAAAAAGAGGATTACCGTCCAAACGGGTAGAAAGATTATTTGCGAAACGGCAAAACTGGAAGGGGAGGCATTCTTGTGTGGACGGTGGTATATATTGCGCCTAGTCTGAAAGAAGCCGAAAAGATGAGGAATCTTCTATCGACTGAGGGCTTTTTAGTGAAACTAAGGACAATCGGCCTGCCGCAAGCAAACGATGCATGTTCAGTAGAAATATTAGTTCCGGAGTCGGAAGTGGATGAGGCGCTGGAAACTATCAATACTATTTAACTTTTTTTAAAGTTTGTTATGAAGGAGTGTTTTTATGGTGTTAGAGTTTTTTCGCAAGCAGAAATACATAGCGGTGCAGCCCGAACCCGTCAGCCGTGACATCCCTGAGGGCATATGGGTCAAGTGCGGCCGCTGCAATGAAATTATCTTCAGCAAGGAACTGGACAAAAATTGCAAGGTCTGCCGGAAATGCGGATTTCATTTCAGGGCCTCGGCTTACGAGCGGATAGCCATGACGCTGGATGAAGGGACCTTTAAAGAAATGGATGTCGATATGCTGCCGGTTAACCCGTTTCAGTCTGCTGAATACGAGGAGAAGCTACAGGCGGCGCGCAAAAAGAGCGGACTGAACGAGGCGGTGGTAACGGGGGAAGGAGCCCTGCAGGGCTTTGAGGTTGTTATTGTCGTCATGGACTCCACTTACATGATGGCCAGTATGGGCACCGTGGCAGGAGAGAAAATAGCAAGGGCTATAGAGGCGGCAGTCGAAGGGCAGAAGCCGCTGATCATTTTTTCAGCCTCCGGGGGCGCCCGTATGCAGGAAGGTATACTTTCCCTGATGCAGATGGCCAAGACAGTAGCAGCTCTGGATAAATTGGAAAAGGCCGGTCAACTCTATATTTCAGTATTAACCGATCCCACTACCGGCGGGGTCAGCGCCAGCTTTGCCGCCCTGGGCGACATTATCATCGCCGAACCGGGAGCGCTGATCGGCTTTGCCGGCCAGCGTGTTATCGAACAGACGATACGGCAGAAACTGCCGGAGGGATTTCAGCGGGCGGAATTTCTAAAAAGCCATGGCTTTGTTGATATGATCGTAGCCAGGACGGAGCTGAAATCGACATTGGCCAAAATATTGGAACTACACCTGCGGGGGGAGAATTAAGTTAATGTCGGCTACTCTTGAATTCGAAAGGCCTATCCAGGAATTAGAAATAAAAATTGATGAGCTTCGAAAGTTTTCCAGGGAAAAAGGTATTGATCTTACCAACGAGATAACAATTCTTGAAAACCGGGCCAGGGAGGTCAGGGGGGCTATATACGGCAACCTCAACTCCTGGCAGAAGGTCCTTATTGCCAGGCACCCCGAGCGGCCCAACGCGTATTATTACATTAAAAATTTGTTTACCGACTTTATAGAACTGCACGGCGACCGCTGCTTCAGGGACGACCCCTCGGTGGCAGGGGGCATCGGCCGGTTTAACGGATACCCGGTAACCGTAATCAGCCATCTCAAGGGAAAGGACACCAAAGAAAACCTGGCCAGGAACTTCGGTATGGCCCATCCTGAAGGGTATCGCAAGGCCATACGCCTGATGAAGCAGGCTGAAAAGTTCAAGCGCCCTGTGATCGCATTTATTGACACCCCCGGCGCTTACCCCGGTATGGGCGCGGAGGAGCGGGGGCAGTCCGAGGCGATCGCGAAAAGCATTCTTACCATGGCGGCTCTCAGGGTTCCCATTATTTCGGTGGTGATTGGCGAAGGCGGCAGTGGCGGCGCCCTCGCTTTTGGTGTCGGCGACCGGATCCTGATGCAAGAGCACGCCGTCTATTCGGTTATCACACCGGAGGGTTACGCCAGCATTCTGTGGAAGGATTCCAGCCGCAACCGTGAAGCTGCCGAGGCGATGAAAGTTACCGCCCAGGACCTCCTTGCTCTTGGCGTGGCCGACCAAATTGTACCCGAGCCCCTGGGAGGCGCCCACAGAGAACCTGAAACTGCGGCCGACCTGGTGGGCAAAGCCCTGACCGCAAACCTGAATGAATTGCTGGGTATAGACGCGGATATACTTGTAGCAAACAGGTATAAAAAATTTCGGGCGATGGGAAATCTTGACGGGCTCATAGAATAGCGATAGCAGAATAGCGATAACACCGCAGGAAGGATTGAAGCTGTTGCAGAGGATTGCCTTATTAACCAGCGGCGGGGACTCGCCGGGTATGAACGCCTGTATCAGGGCTGTTGTACGCAAGGCAATTTATCACGGTATGGAAGTTATCGGTATACATCGCGGTTTTAACGGTTTTATAGAAGGGGACATGGGCCCTATGAACCTAAGTTCGGTGGCTGATATTATCCACCGGGGAGGGACGATCCTGCACACCGCCCGTTCGGAGCAGTTTCTTACCCCTGAGGGGCGCGCCAGGGCCTATGAAAATGTCAAAAGATTCGGTGTCCAGGGCCTGGTGGTAATCGGCGGCGACGGGTCTTTTCGCGGCGCCAGTGTTTTTAGCCGGGAATTCGGCCTTCCGGTCATCGGAGTGCCCGGCACCATTGATAACGACATTCCCGGTACGGAGCAGACCATCGGTTTTGACACGGCAATCAATACCGTATTGGAGGCTATCGATAAAATCAGGGACACGGCTACTTCACACGAGCGCACCTTTATTATCGAAGTCATGGGCAGAAGGAACGGTTCTATCGCTCTAGCCTCCGGTCTGGCCGGAGGTGCCGAGTCCATCCTGATCCCGGAGCAGCCCTTTGACTATGAGGACATCTGTCGGCGTCTCCTGCGCGGCTTTCGCCGCGGCAAGGTCCACAGCATTATTGTGGTTGCGGAGGGAGCGTCAGGCGGCATGGAGGTCGGGCAACGCATCAAGGAACGTACCGGTTTTGACACCAAAGTGACCATCCTGGGACACCTCCAGCGGGGAGGGTCGCCGTCCGCGGCCGACCGGCTCCTGGCCAGCCGTCTGGGCGCCAAGTCGGTGGAGCTCTTGATGGCCGGAGAGACCAGAAAGATGGCCGGCGTCAAAGCCGGTCAGGTTGTTGGAGTGGATATTGACGAGGCGCTAAACGAGTCCAGGTCTGTAGACCTGGCGCTGTATGATTTAGCCGGCGTCCTTTCGATTTAAGGGGGAGATGGTTTGCGGCGGTCAAAAATAGTATGCACCATTGGTCCTGCCACCGATGATGTGGTTATGATCAAGAAACTTCTTCTGGCCGGGATGAATGTGGCCCGTTTGAATTTCTCCCACGGCACCCACGAAGAGCACGGCAGGCGTGCTGCAGCGGTGCGCCAGGCAGCCGTCGAGGCTGGTGTAAATGTGGCGATTATGCTCGATACCAAGGGGCCGGAAATCCGCCTGGGCTATTTTAAGAAGGAACCGGTTCTTCTCGAAGAGAATGCCACCGTGACGCTGACCACCGAGCAGATCAAAGGGGACCGGGAACGCATACCCGTGACCTATCCCGGCTTGCCCGGCGACGTTAAAGAGGGCGACGCGATCCTGATCGCCGACGGTTTGATCGAGCTCAAAGTTTTGTCCACCACGCCCACAGAAATAATATGCAGGGTTGTCAACGGCGGGAAATTGACCAGCCAGAAGGGCATTAACCTGCCCGGCGTGGAGGTGAATCTTCCTGCGGTCACCGAAAAAGATGTTCAGGACATCACCTTCGGTGTTGAGCAGGGTTTCGACTTTATCGCCGCTTCTTTTATCAGGAAAGCTTCTGACGTCCTGGTCATCCGCCGGGTACTGGAAGAAGCCGGCGCCAACCTGGACATCATTTCCAAGATAGAAAGCAGGCAGGCGGTTAACAACCTGGATGAAATTATCAGCGTATCAAACGGGATTATGGTGGCCAGGGGAGACCTGGGTGTGGAGATTCCGGTGGAGGAGGTACCCCTGGTGCAAAAAGACATTATCGAGAGGTGCAACCTGCTTGGTAAACCGGTGGTTACGGCAACCCAGATGCTCGACTCGATGATCAACAATCCCCGCCCTACCCGGGCTGAGGCCAGCGATGTGGCCAACGCTATTTTTGATGGGACGGACGCGGTGATGCTTTCAGGGGAAACGGCTGTCGGCAAATACCCGCTGGAAGCGGTAGAAACTATGGCCCGTATCGCTGAAAGGGCCGAAGCGGCGTTGCATTATGAAGGTATGCTGGCAAAGAAAAGGAGCGCCATGCCGCAGCGCACCGTAACAGACGCCATCAGTTACGCTACCTGCGCCAGCGCCCAGGATCTCGAAGCCGCCGCCATTATCACCGCCACCGAGTCGGGGCACACTGCCAAAATGGTTGCCAAATACCGGCCTAAGGCGCCTGTTATTGCGGTAACGCCGCATGCCGCGGTGATGAGAAAACTTGCCCTGACCTGGGGGATCAGGCCTCTTTTAGCGGCTTCCAGGGAAAGCACGGATGAAATGATGGCGGAAGCCGTTGAGGCTTCCCTGCAGGCCGGGTTTATTAAGGGGGGAGAATTGATTATTTTTACTGCAGGTGTTCCCGCAAGAGTACAGGGTACCACCAATTTGCTGCGCGTTCATACCGTGGCGGATATTCTGGCCAAGGGTGTGGGTATCGGCCGTGGGGCGG
>DNIT01000145.1:23037-24541 GCA_003489345.1 Pelotomaculum sp.
TTGCGGCTAATGCGAGAGAGGCTGTCGATAAGGTTAAAGAGGGCGATATCCTGGTGACCAAAGCAACAGACAGCGAATACATACCGGCTATAAAAAAGGCCGCCGCGGTGATTACTGAAGCGGGAGGACTGACTTCCCACGCTGCCATTGTCTGCCTTGAGTTCGGCATACCGGTGGTGGTAAACGTTGAACAAGCTGCTACGGTACTGCCTGACGGTGAAACGGTGACCGTAGACGGGCACAGAGGCCTGATTTACAAGGGCGCCGCCAGGGTATTGTAGAGGTTTGCCGGGACTTATTTGGGTTTGGTTACCAACTGCTTGCTTTATACTTATGGTGAAAAGTAACAACAGATTGATGATGAAGTTGTTTATCAGACTGAAAATGAGCTTACTATCATAATTAGCGCTTTTTCCCACCGGGGGATATGTCACTGTTGGGAAACAACTTGAGCGGTGGGGGTTGCCGTGGTGTTTTTGCACCACGGCTTTCTTATTTTTATATTTATTATTGACGTATGCTCATCATAATACGTATAATTATTTTGAAATGATGTTCATAAGAAATTGATGAATCTTGACGTAAAAAGCATTAGACCGTTACTGGCTTATACTTTATAAACGATTAATCCCTCCAATATGGTTTATGTGTTGCTTAATAGGCTTGTTTCATGCTAAGCCGGGAATAGAAAAAAGGAATTTTTTTTAAATCCATATACTATAGTCTATAGCATTACATAATATTTTAATATAGCCTATAAATACCCAGTGGGAGGTAATTGACAGTGTATGTTATTAGCAGCAAGTGTATTAAATGTAGGACCTGCTCCTCCGGTTGTCCGGCAAATCCTGATTGTGAGGGGACTTCGTGTAAAAACCAATGTGGTATAGGTTATGTGTGCCATGTCGGGGCAATTGTTGAAGCTGAGACACAATTTATCATTACAGATAAATGTAACGATTGCGGAAGATGCGCCGAGGTCTGCCCAATGGGAGCGATCAGCCCAGGTCTGTCAATCAAAGAATCGGTGAAAAATAAACCTGTTGAAAATGAACTAAAAACTGTGATTAATTACTAACTCAAGTTTCTTACATGCAAAATAGGTATGAAGCCTTGCTATAATCGGCTTAATCCAAATTTCTTTGGCAGTGGAACAGCAAAAGACACCCTTGTCTTGGTAAAACAGAATTGCTTAATAAAGGCATTTTCAAGAGGTGACATAAATGAAATTACAGACAATTAAGGTCGAAGAAGCGGTAGGGAAGGTGCTCAGCCACGATATCACCAAAATCGTGAAGGGGGAAACCAAGGGAGCGCTATATAAAAAAGGGCACATCATAAGAAAAGAAGACGTACCCGAGCTCTTGAAGGCGGGTAAGGAAAACATTTATATTATGGACCTTGAGCAAGGAGACATCCATGAGAATGAAGCCGGTGTTCGTCTGGGCAAAGCTGTCATGAGTACCGGTGTATATTGGACAGGCCCCAGGGAAAGCCGTGTAAA
>DNIT01000093.1:0-333 GCA_003489345.1 Pelotomaculum sp.
TGTAATTAACAGTATCGGAAAAGAAATTTTTGACCAATTTAAAAAATATTGAGCCCTCCAAGGAGGTATGCCTTATGGCAGTTATTGCGATAACGAACATTGGGACGCTAGTCACTGGGGACATTAGCAACCCTTTGCGTGAAGACGATACTATCCTAATCCAGGACGGCAGGATTGCCGGTATCGGCGGTGTTGAAATACTCAAGAATATTGTTGTGGACAAGCTCATTGATGTCAGCGGCATGACCGTGACGCCCGGCCCCATTGATTCCCACGTTCACCCCGTACTCGGTGATTACACGCCCCGGCAAAAGACCCAGGATTACCTGGACA
>DNIT01000093.1:457-663 GCA_003489345.1 Pelotomaculum sp.
CCGGGCCGCCCCAAGGATCCGGCAGGCACTAAGGCCCTGGCTATTTTGGCGCATAAGTCTTTTGCCAACTTACATTCGTCAGGTTTGAAGGTCCACGGTGGGGCTGTGATCCTGGAAAAGGGCCTGGTTGAAAAAGATTTTGCGGAAATGGCCGCAGAAGGCGTCTGGCTGGTTGGGGAAGTCGGCTTGGGCAGTGTGAAAAAACC
>DNIT01000093.1:793-1601 GCA_003489345.1 Pelotomaculum sp.
AAAAAATACGGCATGAAAGTGGCCATGCATACTGGTGGCACCTCAATTCCGGGGAGCTCCACAGTAACGGCCAGCGATGTTATCGCTGTTCAGCCTACTGTTGTTTCCCACGTCAACGGCGGGCCTACGGCGGTAGCCTGTGACGAGATTGACAAGTTAATTAACGATACGGACTTAACCCTGGAAATTGTGCAGTGCGGCAATCCAAAGATTGCTGATTTTACAGTGCGAAAGCTTGCTGAGAAAGGCGCCCTGGACAGGGTCATTTTGGGTAATGACGCCCCTTCCGGCTCCGGTATTATACCCCTGGGTATTTTACGCAGCATGAGTTTTCTTGCCTCTATGTCTGAAGTGCCGCCGGAAAAGGTGGTGGCTATGGCCACCGGAAATACGGCCAGGACTTTTGGCCTTGAAACCGGGCTCATTGCCGTAGGGAAAGAAGCGGACCTGGTAGTGATGGACGCGCCTATGGGTTCGGTGGGAGCTGACGCTTTGGCGTCCCTGGCGGCCGGCGATCTGCCGGCGGTAGCGATGGTGCTGGTGGACGGAGTGGTCAAAGTGACCAAGAGCCGGAATACACCACCGCCCAATCGCAAATACGCGGTAAAATAATTATCTTCCCACATGAGAAAGTGAGGTGGGTAAAAGAATGATTGTTATCGATCTGCAGTTGTGCAAAGGGTGCGGGATTTGCCAAAAAGAATGCCCGAATAAAGCCGTCTTTATTGAAAACAAGAAAGCTGTTGTCCGGGAAAACTGCAGCAGCTGCGGAATATGTACCAGAGTTTGCCCCGTTCAGGCAGCGACC
>DNIT01000093.1:1688-2590 GCA_003489345.1 Pelotomaculum sp.
AAAACAGGGAGCGGTCAAGTGTTCCTCTTGTCCGGTCCAGTGCGAAATTCTGGAAGGCTACCTGGGGGCCTGCCGGCGCTACCAGAACGTAAACGGACAACTGGTGCGCAACCGGAAATTAGTGACCGAAGTGTCTCAGGACGGGCCGTTGATTACCGCGGTGGGAGCTGGAACCAATTATCCCTGCTGCCGGCCGGCGCCGCACATCGTTCAGGACACCGTTGACGGGGTTGAGGTCGTTACGGTGGTTACGGAGGCTCCCTTAAGTTACAGCGGCGTCAAAGTGAAGATCGATACCAATCTTTACATTGGAGAAGAGGGCAGCAAGGTTAAACGTGAAGGCAAGGTAGTAGGTATGGTTGACACGGAAGAGTACGGCTCAAAAATGCTTTCGGTCGGAGGAGCCAACCTTCTAACAGGTCAAGACGGATTCATTGTTGCCCGTACCATTGTGGAAATTGCCAACGGCGAGCGGGTGAAACTCAAGGTTGAGGAAGGAAGCGCTTTAGAGCTGCAAGTCGGCCATCCACCGGTTATCAACGGGGTGGAAGACACCAAAATGCGGGTCGGCTGCGGCAGCGCCACCATCGGCATGTTTGCGGCCCACCTGAAAGAAGTTGTGGATGAAGCCATCATTCTTGACCATCATGTGGTGGGGCTCCTTTCCGAACACCTGGCCGGCGAGGCGGTGAGCATGTCCTGGAGCGGGGTCATACCGAATGCGCGAAAGAGCACCCGCGGCCGTTATTTTGGTGAGCCTGGACATGGCTGGGGCGGCACCAGTATTGAAAGCCCGGAGGTTGCCATAAAATCCGTTGATATGTCAGTGGCAAAGGTGGGAATAAAGATTTTGGTTACTGAAACTACAGCCCAAAAAGCTGCTCTTTTCCGGGTGCGAAACG
>DNIT01000093.1:2682-3608 GCA_003489345.1 Pelotomaculum sp.
GGTGCGAAACGACGGTTCGGTGCAAGAAATTCCCATAACTCCTGACGTGCGGAAAGTTATTGATCTAATTGCCGGCAACTGCGAAAAAGCCACGGTTTCGGCCCTTTACACGGGGGGAACCGGCGGCAGCGCCCGGGCAGGGGTGGCGGCGCATCCAATCAAAGTAACCCAGGCGGTGCATAACNNTACGGTGCCGCCAGATTAACCATAGGCGGAGCGCCGGCCTTTGTATTTCCGGGCGGCGGCATCAATTTCATGGTGGATGTGCAAAAAGTTGTACCGAAGGCCTTCACCTGGGTGCCTGCGCCGGCTACCGTCGCTCCGGTAGAATATACCATGACCCGCCAAAAATACGAAGAAATAGGCGGACACATAAAGTCCATTAAAAGACTGAGCGAGTTTAAAGAGTCAAAAGTGGTGTTGACTCGGAAGGAACAATGAGCATGATTACAACCTTGGCCAATGACCGGGTGTTTCTGGATTACGGTCCCATGCAGATGACGCTGGCAGCCAGCGCCGGCGATCGCGCCATGACCGCCGAGTTACGGCAAGCTGCGGCTTATGCCGTCAAAGTTCTGAAAGAATTAGCTGAAGTGCAAAGCCTGGCTAAGGAAAGAAATACGGCAAACAGGCTTGACCCGGCGGAAGCGCCGTTGGCGTTGAAGTTGATGGTTGAGGCAGTGGAGGTTGCCGGTGATGAAACCCTGACGCCAATGGCGACGGTAGCCGGCGCCTTTGCCGATATCGTTGCGGATCTGCTGGCGGCACAGGGCGCGTCAAAGGTTCTGATCAATAACGGAGGTGATATTGCCGTAAGGTTATGGGATGAAGAAAAGACCAGGATCGGATTGACGCCAAGCATCGACTCAACCGGCTTTACTCATGTGGTTAACCTGACAGGCAAGGATTGTATCGGCGGGGGGGGC
>DNIT01000093.1:3724-4909 GCA_003489345.1 Pelotomaculum sp.
GGCGGGGTGGCCACCAGTGGTCTGGGAGGGCGCAGTTTTACCAAGGGCATTGCCGGCGCGGTGACTGTTTTGGCTCATACGGCCAGGGTTGCAGACGCCTGCGCCACCATTGTCGCCAACCATTGCTTTGCTGTGGACCCGGGCATTATTCAATTGCCCGCGGAAAAAATAGATCCCAACACGGATATACCCGGTCATCTGGTTACGGTTCATCTGGGAAATTTAAAACCGGGGACAAAAGAAAAAGCCCTGGCCAACGGGTTAGCTAAAGCAAAGGAGCTTGTTGACAAAGATGTTATTTATGGGGCGGTAATCTTTTTGGATACCGGGGTAGCCATGGTCCCGGAAGGATTATGTCAACCAAAATAATAAAGGAGGACTGAAAATGGAGATTCGCAAAATTGTCGCTGTGGTGGAAGAAACTCACAAGGACGGAGAAAAAGAGGTTGCCAGGCCAATCCGTAAAGCCGCGGCCATTGCTGTGATCAAAAACCCCTTTGCCGGCCGGTATGTTGAAGATTTGACCGAATTGATGGTCGTAGGGGAACAATTGGGGGCGTTGCTGGCCGAACGTGCCGTGAGCGCTTTAGGAATTAAAAAAGAAGATGTCCATAGTTATGGCAAGGGCGCTATTGTTGGTGAAAACGGTGAACTTGAACATGCCGCCGCTATCCTTCATCCCCGTTTAGGCAAGCCTTTCAGAGAACAGGTCGGTGGGGGCAAAGCTATCATTCCTTCCGCCAAAAAGCTTGGTGGAATAGGGACGTCTTTGGATGTACCGGTTCACTATAAAGACGCGGCTTTTGTACGTACCCACTATGACGCGATGGAAGTCAGGCTGGCCGACGCCCCCCGGAGTAACGAAATACTGGTTGCTCTGGTCGTGACGGATGCCGGACGCCCCCACGCGCGTATCGGCGGATTGCAGAGGGAGAAAGTAAAAGGCGAAGACGGCCTGAGATAGTAAGGGGGAAAGACGGTGCGGGTAGGTTTTATCGGACTTGGCGCCATGGGTAAACCGATGGCTATAAATATACTGCGTGGCGGATACAGCCTGATTGTCAATCCCCACATAAATGAAAAAGTGGTACAGGAACTGGTTGCTTTAGGAGCTGTGAGAGCCGCCACACCGAAGGAGCTGGCCGGACAGGTGGATGTGTTGATTACCATGCTGCCGAACGGATC
>DNIT01000093.1:5034-5383 GCA_003489345.1 Pelotomaculum sp.
CGGATCCATTGTTGAAGAAGTGCTTCTAAGCGAACAGGGTTTTTTTGCCGGGGCAAAACCCGGTTCGACAGTTATCGACATGTCCAGTGTAGCGCCCGGCTTCAGCCGGAAAATGGCCGAAATCGCCTCCCAGCGGCAGTTAAATTACCTGGATGCGCCGGTAAGCGGCGGTGTGCAAGGCGCGACTGAGGGCGCCCTTACCATCATGGTGGGAGGAGCGCCGGAAACGGTGAATCGTTTTCGTCCTTTGCTGGAGGTTATCGGCAAGAAGATTTACCATGTGGGTGACGTGGGGGCCGGTGACGCCGTCAAGCTTGTCAACAACCTTTTGCTGGCTGTCAATATGGCG
>DNIT01000093.1:5510-11917 GCA_003489345.1 Pelotomaculum sp.
CCTGGGAACAAAATTAGGATTAAATCCTCAGACGTTGTTTGACGTAATTAGAGCTAGTTCCGGCGATAGCTATGCTCTCGCGGCAAAAATGCCGCATTTTACCTTCAAAGGAAATTTTGCTCCCGGATTTACCGTCGATCTGCAGTACAAGGATCTGGAATTAGCGATTCAAACAGCAAAAGAGCTTAAGGTCCCGATGCTTTTGACCAACACGGTTCAACAGATCTTTGAACAGGCACGGGCCGCCGGGCTGGGCCGGGAAGATATCTGTGCCGTGATTAAACCGCTGGAGGAATTGTTGGGTATTGAAGTAAGGTCATAGAGCGCTTAACCGGAAGGTGATTGGTGTTGGATAAGATCCTGGAACTAGTTGAAAAAAAAGGGTACCGGATTGGCAGTCTAACCTTTGGCGAGACTATTGAGATTGCCTCTGAACTGGATCTGCCCGTGAGCGAGATTGTCCTGGCGGAGGCCATGTTCTGGAATTCCATGACAAAACAAGAAGTATTGAATGCTGTAATAAACGCTTTTGCTCATAATCTTTATGCTGCTGAAGTCGGTATTACCTCCGGCTCAAGCTTTTTATTCGGTAAAGTAGCCAAAGAACTGGCAGAGCAAAACTTTGCCAGACGTTTAATTGAGGATGATTTGATCAATAGAATTTTAGTTTATACTCTGGCCGCTCAGGTGGGTAACCATTCATGTGGCCTGCAGCCCTGTGCCGGAACAGGAGATTCGTGTACCTATACCGGGTTGTTCAAGGCCTTGAAAGATACTGTTGCGGATAAGGGAGAACTGGCCAGAGCGGTAGCTGTCATGCTCAAAGTGGGCACCATTTTCCGTGCCGGTAAGACTTCAACCGGCTGCAATATGGAAGGCTTTGGGGCCGGGGCTGCTGCTGCCGCGGCAACCCTGGTGGAACTCCGTAAAGGCTCTCCCCGGGCCATGGCTAAAGCGGTGGTCCTAGCCCTGTCTCCCACCATCGGTAATCCCTGCACGCCCCGGGTCATGGTTGCGGGACTTTGCGCCACTCATATCGGCGGAGGAGTGCTAATCGGCAACCTGGCGGCTAACCTTGCCCTGCATACCAACATTCCGGTCAACGTGCCGGTTGACGTGATGATCGCCATGGCGGCGGCGGTTCATCCCGTATCGGCGCAACACATCGTACCGGTAGTGATTAAATACATGCAGCCATTTTTTAAGACAAATCTTGATGTTGATTACTATGTAAACGGCCAGATGAAAGAACAGGAACAGCAAACAATGAAAGATACCATGGCTTGTGCTTTGCATGAGGCCCGTGCTTTAGCGGAAAAAGCAAATTCCATTGTCAAACCCTTTGGCGAGGCCGTGGTTGGAGGCAGCAGTCAGGCTGTGGGTTCACCCACAAATGCCGCCCGGATTGCCCATGCCCTGGCCAAAGGTGAAATCAAAGGCGTAAAAATTGAGTTGTATCCTGAATTGTTTGCCCGCCGCGGCATTAACGTTCCCGGAATTTTAATGGGGGCGGTTTTAGGGGTAGGCACCGATGACAGCGCGGCCTACCGGAAGATTATGCAGAAGGTACGAGAAATGAAAATAAATGTGGAAATCCTGCAGGTGGATGAACCCCAGATGCAACGGGTTACTGTGCTGGCTGCCGGGCAGAATGCAATGGTGGAGACCCTTAACAGGGGCGGCGCCCGACTGGCGCTGAAAAACGCGAGCCCGTCCCTGCAGGAGGCGCGGAAAGCAGCCAGGCGGTTGGGAATTGTGTTAGTTGACTAGGCTTTACATTGGGATTAATGCACTTCCATACAAAGCCACTTGATTGCCATTTTCTTGGGAGGCGGAGACAATGCAGGAAAAAACTAAAAAGATCATACTCGAAGATTACGAGAGAGTTCAGGCCTACGAAAAAGTATTTGGCGTGGAGATGCCCAGGGTCGGACCGGACTGCTCTGTGAGCGGTTTACCAAACCCGTATCCCCGCGTTGTCAACGGGGTGGAACGCAGCGGTTACCGGATTACAGAATTGGGCCGGCGGGCGGCTATGATCGGAATCCCCGTCCAAAATCCAATCCTGGGCCGTAATTCCGGAGAAGAAACATATAAAGAGTCCCTGGAAATGTATAAAATGGCCGGGGAGCTTGGCATAACCCTGTTTCATTTTGTCCATTCGGAAGCCACCCGCCATATTGATCCCCTGGACGGGGCGGAATTAATCGAGCAGTCCAGGGGGAAAGGCGGCATTACGCCCTCCGGGGAGCGAAAATTGGTCCGGCTTGGCGGAGGAGCAAAGCACCCAATGCGGATCAACGCGACGGGGGATACGCCGCATCTGTCGATCATCAATTCATTCATTGCCGGATTTGACGGTACCGATATAGGTCCGGTTATCCATGTCCATTTTGGGGGCCGCGGGATTCATGACTACAGGACCAAAGTTCTAAACGGCTATAAAGCGCTTCAGGTATGCGCGGACAACAATATTTTCGTGCAAACTGATTCCCATAAGCATCTTGTCAATATCGGCGGAACCGACGGCATGGCTTTAGCCATGTGTCTGTTGTCCGAGGGCCTGGCCATCCATGCCGGCCTGCCATGCGCCCTTAGCGCGCTTCAGCTTAATGTGGCGGGAATGAATCTTTTGGCCGACCTTGCCTTGATGCGGGCCTTCAGACAGGTTATGTGGAGCGAGTCGCTGGTTGTAGTACCCGAGACCTTCCAGAACCCGCCGGCCGATCTGATTGCCGAGCAAGCCCACTTTGCCCGGATGGCCATCAGCGCCAAACTGGGAGGCGCAAACTTTTACCGGCCTAAAGCTGCAGAAAACGTAGGTATTCCGACCGGCTCTTCGATGGCCAAAGCGATTTGGGCCACCCAAAATGTTTTTGAAAATACGGTGTCTTACAAAATAAGCGATCCTTTCATAGAACGCAGGCAGACTGAAATCATCACCGAGGCATTGGCTGTGCTGGCGGCCGTCCTTGAACTGCCCGGAGAGTTGTCTCCGGAGGAAATCGGCCCCGGTTTATGGTTGCAGTACGGGGTGGAGGAGTTGATCGACAGGATTGTTTCCGCTGGTAAAAAGGGCGTCCTGGATGCCCCCAGAGCAGGTGGCTGGGACCTGAAGCGAGGGGTCCAGACGCACCGTGGAAAAGACGGTATTCGCCGTTATGTGCCTGGCTACGGCCCGGTAAATATTTCTCCACAAAGACTTTCCTTTACCGGAGAAAAAGTTGCTGTGGAAGCTAAACCCGAGGTTACGCGAAAGGGAAAGGTGCTTTTGGCCACAGTTGGAGCAGACGCCCACGTGGTTGGCATCAATATTATCCGGGAAGTGTTTGAACAGTCCGGTTATGAAGTCATATTCTTGCGGGGCATGAATTTACCCGAAACGGTAGCTGAGGTGGCTGCCGAGACTAAAGCGGATGTGGTCGGCGTGAGCAACCTGTTGGGATTGGGGAGCAGCTTGTTTCCCAGGCTGGATCAGCGCCTAAAAGAACTGGAAATCAGGGGTAAGGTGCTGGTCATAGGCGGCGGACGCATTGCTGAAAAGGAAGAGGAACATGCTTTATTCGAAGAAAAAATAAAAACAAAAGGGACGGCTTTCTTAGGTATAGACGGTTTCTTTGGTCCCGGAACCAACCCGCAGGATGTTGTCAAGTGGGTTTCCGACTATTTAAGTAAGAGGGAGAATAAAAATGTCTGATATACAGAGGATTGGCTGTGCTATTTTGCGGGCTGGCACCAGCAAAGGTATATTTTTAAAGGAAAACGATTTGCCGGATGATCCGCGGGAAAGGGACCAAAAAATCATGGAAATTTTTGGGAGTCCTGATGTGCGGCAGATTGACGGATTGGGCGGAGCCGATCCTTTAACCAGCAAGGTAGCGATTATCGGGCCGCCTTCCCGCCCGGACGCCGACGTGGACTATACCTTTGGACAGGTCGGTATTACAGAGCCGCTGGTAGATTACTCCGGGAATTGTGGCAATATATCCTCGGGAGTCGGCCCCTTCGCTATTGATGAAGGTCTGGTAAGGGCTGTAGAACCGGTCACCAGGGTGCGCATCAACAACACCAACACCGGAAAAATTCTGGTTGCCGAAGTCCCTGTGCGTAACGGCAAAGCCATGGTGGTGGGTGATTATAAAATCGACGGGGTCCCCGGCGCCGGCGCCAAAATAATAATGGATTTTGCGGGAACAGCGGGCGCTGCTACCGGTAAAATTTTACCTACCGGTAACCTGGTTGATGTCCTGGATATTGCCGGGTTCGGCAAGTTGGAAGCATCCATTGTGGATGTGGCCAATCCGATGGTTTTTGTACGGGCCGGTGATTTGGGGCTGACCGGTATTGAAACCCCGTCTGAGATTAACGGTGACAAAAAGATGTTGGCGCTTCTGGAACAGATTCGCGGCAAGACTGCCGTCATTATTGGCATGGCCAAAAATGAGGCGGACGCATTGCATCGCTCTCCCGCTTTTCCGATGATTGCGTTCGTCAGCGGGCCCCAGGATTACGTTGCTTTTACGACCGGCAACAAAATCAAAGCCGGTCAGGTTGATTTGGTGGCAAGGCTGATGTATATGCAGGTTATGCACAAGACCTACGCCGGCACCGGCACCACCTGTACAGGGGCGGCAGCCAGGCTCCCTGGAACAATTGTCAACAAATTGGCTGGAATGCCATCCTCTCTGGTCCGGATTGGCCATCCGGCCGGAGTTATTGATATTGAGATTAAAGTCCGGACGGAAGGTCATGAGGTGCGGTTGGAGAGGGCGGCCTTTGGACGTACGGCGCGCCGGCTCATGGACGGTTACGTATATCTTTAGACTATAAAGTCAGCTCATCAGGGGTACAATTCAAATTCATGCTTTGACATGACTGTAGACTAATTCAACTTTACAGCTGTTTGAAGGGGGAACTTGATGGCACAGGTTGATCTGCTAGTTTATGATGTGGGAAGCACCTATACCAAGGTATCTGCTTTTATCCGCAAGGGCAAAACATTGGTTTTTGCCGGTCGTTCTCAGGCGCCGACAACAATAGAGAATATTGAAACAGGCTTGCTCAACGCCCGTCAAAACCTGACGCAACAAATGGGCTGCACGGACATCAGCTCTGTCAAAACGCTGGCGGCCAGCTCAGCCGCCGGGGGATTGCGTATGGCAGCGCTGGGTTACATGCCGCGGGTTACCGCCAAGGCGGCCAAAGAAGTAGCAATGAGCGCCGGGGCCAGGGTGCTGGAGGTTATATCCCATGAGACTCCGCTGGATTTCCGGATCCAGGTCCTTAAGGAAATAAGACCCGACATTATCCTCCTGGCGGGCGGCACTGATGGCGGTGACGCGGAATCCCTCCTTGAAAATACCGGGGTGATCGTAAAAAGCAGGACCCGGGGAGTAGTGATTATCGCCGGTAATATTGAGGCCCAGCTCCAAGTGGAAAAAGATCTTCAAGCTGCAGGAATTGGCACCGTCAGAGTGCCGAATGTAATGCCGACGATTCACGAACTCAAAGTCAAACCTGCCCGGGAGGCCATCCATCGGGAGTTTATTAAGCAAATTACCCATGCAAAAGGGTTGGGGGAGTTATTGGAGATTGTCTCCGATGCCAGGGTAATGCCAACCCCGGGAGCTGTTTTGCTGGGGACCGAACTTTTAGCAGTTGGCGCCCCGGAACAAGAGGGTCTGGGAAGTGTGCTGGTGATTGATATTGGCGGGGCTACGACTGACGTCCACTCGGTTTTACCTGATTTAGCTGATTTAACAATTGAAGAAAAAGGGCTGGTTGTATTAAACGAAAAGCAGGTTTCTTACCGGACAGTGGAGGGCAACCTGGGTTTGCGGGTTAGCGCCACTGGTATCATAGAAATTGCCGGCGCCGGCCGGGTTCTGGCCAAGGTGGGCCTGCTGGGAGAAGAGCTGGCCAGGGAAATTCAGGCTTACGCTAATTACCTGGAAAAAGAGCCGGAACATATCAGCGTTACGGAGAAGGAGAAGCTCTTTGATGAGGCTATGGCCATTACTGCTATTGAAATAGCGGTGAAACGGCACGCCGGATATTTGTCCCAGAGCTTTGATCCGGTCCTGGGGATAGTACCCGGTACTCCGATAGGGCGGGATTTACGCAAAGTTAAGTCTGTTATTGGGGTTGGCGGTATTTTTACCCATTCCCCACCGGAAAAGGTTTATGAGATTCTCAATAAAGCTTTTGCTGATCCCGGGATTTCCCTGTTACCGGAAGAACCAATTTTTTTTATTGATAAAAATTATTTACTTTATGCCGTTGGCGTTCTGGCCCAAGAGTGCCCTGCCGATGCCCTGAGCCTGGTCCTTAATAATCTGCAAAGAGAAATTTAATAGTCAAGAGGAGTCACAACTATGAGTAAAGGGAAACTATTAAGACAACTACTT
>DNIT01000093.1:11986-13120 GCA_003489345.1 Pelotomaculum sp.
TACTTGCAGCCAGGGAAATACTGGTTGCTCCTGGAGCCCACGATGTATTAACAGGAAAAATTATTGAAAAAGCCGGTTTTCAAGCCGTTTATATGACCGGTTACGGTCAAGCGGCCAGCCATCTGGGTATGCCTGATGTGGGGCTGTTAACCATGACCGAGATGGTGGAGCGGGCTGCCAATTTTGCCAGTGCCCTTGATATTCCGGTCATTGCTGACGGGGACACCGGTTTCGGCAACGCCGTCAATGTAATGCGCACTGTGCGCTTATATGAAAAGGCCGGCGTAGCGGCAATTCAATTGGAAGACCAGGTTGCGCCAAAAAAATGCGGACACATGACGGGGCGTCAAGTCGTTTCAATAGAAGAAATGGTCGGCAAAATCAAGGCCGCTGCGGAGGCTCGCCAAAACGCGGATCTTGTTATCATTGCCCGTACCGATGCCAGGACTGTATTGGGGATTGAGGAGGCGATTCGCCACGGCCGGGCTTATGAAGAAGCCGGGGCTGATGTGGTGTTTATTGAGTCGCCGGAAACTGTTGAGGAAATGAAAGAGATTACATCAACCTTCAACGTTCCGGTTTTGGCCAATATGGTTGAAGGGGGCCGGACGCCGCTCCTGCCTGCTCAGGAGTTGGAATATTTGGGCTATCATATTGTTATATTCCCGACTTCCTCGACTTACATAACAGCGCAGGCTGTGAAAAATTTGATGGAAGAATTAAGGAAAACAGGTACGACACAAAATATTTTAAGACAGATGATTTCCTTTACCGAGTTTAATAAACTTATCGGCCTGGCGGAGATCCGTGAACTGGAAAATAAATTTGTTTTAGGTTAGTTTTCAAGAGAAATAGATAAGCCTTTACCGAACATGCTAAATTTGGTGTAAGCAATAGATACTTGCCCCACGGATATCATATTTGTCATCGGCTTAGACCCGTTTATTTATATTTTTCTGGTGCTGTTTTTTGTCAGCAAGTGCTGTCCTGGCAACAGCACCTTCTTATTCTAAATCTTAACCGGGTAGTTCCACACGCTGCTATAAAATGGCGTTACATATGATGAAAATGCCGGCGCTCCAGATTTGATTTTAATCGCACACGGCGCGCTAGCGCCGAACTTGTGTCGCTACT
>DNIT01000093.1:13281-13448 GCA_003489345.1 Pelotomaculum sp.
GTGTTGTATTAACGGCGTGATTGTCTAAAGTAACTTTTGTGCGCATGAATTCGCACCATTTTCGATATATTTAATTGTTTGATTTAAACAAAATTAAAAGGGAGAGTGTTTTTTTGAGAGTTGTAGTTGGAATTTCCGGAGCCTCCGGGGCTGTTTACGGGATAACC
>DNIT01000093.1:13613-19644 GCA_003489345.1 Pelotomaculum sp.
TGAAGGGCATCTCATTTTAAGCCGCTGGGCCAGACGTACTATTGAAGTTGAAACTGACTATACGGTAGAGCAGGTAATGGAACTGGCCCACTGTTGCTATCCGGAAGACGATATGGCTGCAGTTGTCGCCAGTGGTTCCTTTAACCACCAGGGCATGATTATTGCTCCCTGCAGTATGAAAACCCTTGCTGCTATTGCGTCCGGTTATTCGGATAATCTGATTTCCCGGGCGGCGGATGTCGCTATTAAAGAAAGACGCCGACTGGTTCTGCTGCCGAGAGAAGCTCCCTTGAGCCCTATTCACCTTGAAAATATGCTAAAACTATCACGTATCGGGGTCGTGCTCATGCCGCCCATGCCTGCCTTCTACCATCGTCCGGAAACTGTTCAGGAGATCGTCAACCATTCAGCCGGGCGGGCACTGGAACTGATTGGTGTGGAAAACGTGTTGTTTCAACGCTGGGGCAGTAAATAAATCATACGAACCTTGCCCGGGAGCCAGACCAATATGCACCGGTATTTTCATAGAGGTTATTCGGTATTTTCTGTATATAAGATTTTAGCGTGTTTGTTAAGTCGCTGTCATGTGCCGGTAAATTTTGCGGCCCAGCCAGCGGGCAGACAGGTTAAAGCCCAGCACGATCAGAATTAGCACTGCGGCGGACCCGTCAGCTACCCTGCGCAGATCTGGAATAAGTCCCTCGGTATTCACTTTCCAGATGTGAACGGCCAGGGTCTCAGCCGGGCGGAAGGGATTCAGAGGCGAACTGGAGCTGAATATGTTCCACTGGCTGAAGTCAAGGGCCGGGCTGGACATGCCGGCAGTGAACAAAAGCGCAGCAGCCTCGCCAAACACCCGTCCGGAGGTAATGATGGCGCCGCTGACCAGACCGGGAAAAGCGCAGGGCAGCACGACTTTCACAATGGTTTGCCAGCGGTTGGCGCCCAGGGCTACACTGGCTTCCCGCAAGCTGTCCGGCACGCCCTGTACGGCTTCTTCAGTGAAACGGACCATGAGCGGCAGGTTGATTACGGTCAGTGCCAGCGCGCCGGACATAAGAGAATAACCCCAGCCGGTCATATTGACAAAAACAAGGAGCCCAAAAAGTCCTACGACAATAGAAGGCAGCGAGTTGAGCGTCTCAATGCAGAGACGGATGATTTCGGTCAGCCGGCTGTTGCGGGCATATTCAGCCAGGTAAACCCCGCCGAGCAGGCCAATGGGAATGGTGAACAACATCGAAAGTACCAGCAAATAAAAGGAGTTGAAAATCTGCGGGCCGATGCCGCCCCCGGCCTGGATGACCTGGGGTGGTTCCGTTAAGAAGCCCCAGTCAATTGATTTTCCACCATGGTACAGAATGTACCCGATCATTGACCCCAATATTACGATCACCATCAGGGCGCATGTCCAGAATACAATTGTGGCAACCTTATCAGCCAGGCGTGCACTCATGAGGTGACTCCCCCTCTCCGCACTACAAGTCTGACAATCAGAATAAAACAGCAGGAAATTAAGAGCAGCAGCAGTCCCATTGTCCACAATGCGTTATTCCAAAGGGAGCCCATGGGGGTGTTGCCCATGTCCATAGTGATGGCGCTGGTGAGTGTGATTACGGGCTCCAGAATCGAAGACGGAATTTTTCTGGTATTGCCGATAACCATTTGGACGGCCAGGGCTTCGCCGAAGGCGCGAGCCAGCCCAAGGACTATCCCGGTAACCAAGCCGGAGCGGGCTGCCGGAAGCAGTACCAGGCGGATGGCTTGCCAGCGGGTGGAGCCCAGAGCGTAAGAAGCTTCTTTCCATTCCTGGGGCAGGGCTCTCAAGGTGTCGGTGGAGACGCTGACAATAGTCGGCAGGATCATTACCGACAGCACCAGAAAACCGGCCAAAACGCTGAAGCCGAGGCCGCCTATGTTGTTGCGGATAAAAGGCACCAGGAGGCTTAAGCCGATATAGCCGTATACGACGGAAGGGATGCCGGCCAGGATTTCAATGGCTGGCTGCAGCAGCCGCTGCCCCCAAAAGGGAGCAATTTCCTGAATAAAGACCGCGCAGGCGATACTTAAGGGGGCGCTTACCAAGACTGCCAGCAGGGAAACGATAATGGAGCCAAGCAGGAAAGCCAGCACCCCGACCTGAGGGCCGCCGTCTTCCACCGCACGGTCGGGAAACCAGGTGGTGGAGAAAAGGAATTCTTTGACACTGATCCCGGTGTTGATAAAGGTAGACAGCCCTTTGGTGGATATGAAAATGATGATTACAATGGTGGAAACAATGGCCAGCAGCGCCGCGCCCATGGTCAGAACCTTGCCCAGCATATCACTGTTTATTTTCATAAACTTGATGCTCCTGTATGTTGAGGAGGCGGGCCGGGTTGAGCCGGCTCGCCAGTCTTATAATGTTGTTTTCTATATTGCTTATTACTTGTTCTTGATGTTGCCGGCGCTGTCCCTGGTTATTTTCATATCTGTTTCCGGTATATAGCCGAGCTGGGGCACGATGGTCTTTTGGACCTCGTCGGTCATCAGGTAACTCAAGAAGGCCTCCACTGCCGCGTCCGGCTTACCCTTGGTATAACTGTGCATATAAGCCCACACCGGATATGTTCCCGTGGTGATGTTTTCCTTGCTTGGCGCGACGCCGTCAATGCTCACGGCCTTAACGCTGCCGTCAAGGTAGGACAGCGCCAGGTAGCCGATGGCCCCGGGAGTATCTTTAACAATTTTGCGGACTGTGCCGGAAGCGTCTTCTTCAATGCCGGCAGCTTCTTCAGCCCCGCCCAGCGCATATTTTTTGAAAGTGGCCCTTGTTCCGGAGGCCTTCGGGCGGTTTACCAGTACTATTTTTTGGTCGGCTCCTCCCACGTCTTTCCAATTGGTGGTTTTGCCTGTAAAGATGTCCACAAGCTGTTGGCTGGTAAGGTTATCAATATTTAAAGACGGGTTTACGACCGCCGCCATGCCCACAACACAGATTTGATGGTCAACCAGTTGTGACGCGTCGATCCCGCTCTTTTCTTCCGCAAAGATGTCGGAGTTGCCGATTTGAGCCGCGCCTTGTGCGGCTTGAGTCAGACCGGTGCCGCTGCCGCCGCCCTGGACCACGATTTTCACGTCCGGGTTTTTAGCCATAAATTGCGTGGCAGCCTGTTCCGCCAGTGGTTGCATAGCAGTTGAACCAACTGCCGTGATATTGCCGGACAATTTACTCTGGTCAGCCGGTTTGGCGCTGTTGTCGCCTCCGCCGCCGCAGCCGGCCAGGGCCAGAACTATTCCCAGACACAGAATTGCAACTACCAGTCCCTTTAACTTGTTGTGCATATGCATCTCCTCCTAAATTATTTTAGTTTGTTTATATTTTAAGTGGCTTAAGCGGCCACGTTTTTAGCTTGTTTCATGAAAACGGTAACCGACTCCCCGTACCGTTTCAATATACTCAGGGTTTGCCGGGTCGTGTTCGAGCTTTTGGCGCAAGTACCGGATGTGAACGTCAACTGTGCGTGTTTCTCTGGAGTGATCGTAGCCCCAGATTTTCTCCAGCAGGATATCTCTGGTGAAAACGCGGCCGGGGTTTAACGCCAGCAGGTGCAATAGCTCGAATTCTTTGGGGGTCAGGTCAAGCTTTTTTCCGTCCATGATTGCTTCATACTTTTCTGGTTTGATGATCAGCCGTTTTACCCGAATCTCATTGTTTTGCTCAATTTTCTGGTGCGCTTTACTCAAGGTGGCCTTCCGGCGGAGGTGCGACTTTACCCGGGCCACCACCTCACGGGGTGAAAAAGGCTTGGTGACATAATCATCCGCACCGAGCTCCAACCCCAGGACCTTGTCGATTTCTTCATCCTTGGCGCTCAGCATTATTACGGGTATACCGATGGTTTCAGGGTCGGCTCTGAGGATGCGCAGGACCTCGTAACCGTCCATGTGAGGCAGCATGATATCAAGAATGATGAGGTCCGGCTTGTCTTTTTCCATGAACTTAATGGCATCTAGGCCATTGGTCAGGCCGACCACCTGGTAGCCGTTTTTAGCCAGGTTGAACTTTAAAAGTTCAAGAATGTTGGTTTCATCGTCTACAATCAGGATTAGCGGCAGCTCCATCACCACCTCAACCAATACTTTAAAGCAGTTGAGTTAAAAGAATATTACCTTCGATTAACTGTGCATTATAAATACATTAATTTCATGTTAAACTTGGATTGCCGGGTTTTTCAAAAGCATTGACTCGCGGCTTGTGCCTAAAGCTCATTATTTTTTATGGATAAAAATAGGACCACCTGGAAGTTAAATCAGCTGGTCCTATCATGTGTATAAGATTAAAAAATATTATCGGGTCCTTCAACGATAGATTTTATTCTCTGCTGGTGATGTTTTGGCAATAGGAGTGCTTAACATTACCGTATTAGGCAAGAAGCTTAACTCCCAGAGCGGCAAGAGAACTTCTCTCGGTCTTATCTAAAGTTATATGGGTATAAAGCTCCTGTCCTTTAAAGGATTCAATCAAAGTAACAAAACCGTTACTTGTAGCAGTCAGCCGGCAGTTGTCTATCTGTTGGATGTCACCGGTTACCACTATTTTCGTACCTTTTCCGGCTCTTGTTATGATTGTTTTAATATTTTCCTTGGTTAAGTTCTGGGCTTCATCAATAACAACCCACTGACCTGGTATTGACCGCCCGCGAATGTAGGCCAGGGCTTCCAGTTCGATGTACCCTTCTTTCATAAACCTATCAACCATCTCGGTGGGAGTGACCTTCTTATCATATTTATTACCAGCAAAGTTTCTTAATATAAATTCCAGGTTGTCAAAGATCGCGCCCATCCAGGGCGAGATTTTTTCTTCCTTACTGCCGGGCAATGCGCCGATATCACGGCTGTGGGGAATAAGCGCCCGGGATACAATCAGTTTGCTGTATTTGCCCCGGTTGATCACCTGGTGCATCCCGGCGGCCAGCGCCAGCAGGGTTTTCCCCGTACCTGCGGGACCAAGTATGCTTACCAACTCAATCTCCGGATTGAGCAATGCATCCATTAAAAAATGCTGTTCCATGTTTCCCTCGGCCGGGCTAATTCCAAAAGCCTGCAAATCATGACTCAAGGGAACAATTGATTTTCTTGAGGCACTAAAGCGTCCGTAATGAATTCCCCCTGCCTTGTCCACCATCCTGACATACTGGTTGGCCAGCAGGGAGCATTTGCCGGGGAAAAAATCATGTTGGTAAAACTCCTGGATCTCCTGATCTGTTACTTCAATTTCACGCCAACCGGAGTATAAATTCATCAATTCGACATTTTCAACGATATAATTTTCAGCGGGTATCTCCAGCACGTCGGCAATAATCCTGGCACAGATATCCTGGGTAATCAACTCCAGGGGGCCGTTCTCCATAAGGCCCTTACTGACGGCAAGAATTCGGCGATCTGCTTTGTTCCTGGATAAATACTCGGGAAGCTGAACGTCTGCGTGGTTTACTTCCACCTTGATAAAGTGGCCTGTTTTAAGTTGAACGCCCTGATGAAGTTTAGGGCGCAACCCGTCAAGGAACCTGATGGCACTGCGCGCATACATGCCCCGCTGATCGTCCAGCCCTTTAAAACCGTCCAATTCGTTGATCACGGCCAGGGGCAGGATGATCATACATGGAGGAAAAGAGTGGATTATTTCTTCTATGGGACGGTCTAGTAAAACATTGGTATCCAGGACCCTTGTTGTCAAAAATAAGCCCCCCTTTTTTATAGAATTTTATCATAAGAATGTTATATTAAAGAGAAATCAATGTTAAGGCAATGTAACTTTCATAAAAAGTTATTTATTTTTTTGTATGATTTTTCAAACGCGATTAACAGATATTCTTCAAACCATAACCTGTTTTTTACCTACAAAGGATAAGAACTTTACATATTTATGTCATAATATTTTTGATAACAACAAGCTGCCTGGCATTTGCACGGAATTATTTACTACTGTTTTAATGGCCATTTTGCTAACGGTAACCGTTAGATTGCATAGGCCCGAAAACCCAGGGTT
>DNIT01000093.1:19687-35517 GCA_003489345.1 Pelotomaculum sp.
TTTGCACGGAATTATTTACTACTGTTTTAATGGCCATTTTACTAACGGTAACCGTTAGATTGCATTGGCCCGAAAACCCAGGGTTAATTATCTAGGAAGTGATTTGATGAATTTGCCGACACGTTGCAGAGTTTTTGCTGAGGGGGACTTTAAGGTGTTTGAAGCATTGGCGGCTTTTGTTTTGGGGCAGGCTGATGTGAAAGTTATCAGGAGCCCGCAAACCAGCCTGATCGTGATGAGAGCGGCCGATTCAGTTGAACAAGTTTCATTTCATCCCGGTAAAATACTGATTACTGAAGCAACGGTGGAACTGGATGGAGTTTTTGGTTATGGTTTTATCCCGGGGAACCAGCCGTTAAAGGCTTTGTGCTTTGCCGTTCTGGAAGCGGCTATGGAGGCTAATCATAATATGGCTCCGATAATTCGCGCAGCTTTACAAAACCAGGCTAAAGCCTTAGAGGGAACAGCAGCACCATTGTAACTTGAGCATGGGTCTAAGTAAAATTCATAAAAAGGTGTGAACAATGTTAAACATTACAACGATGTTCAGTCGGCTTGTTTCATCCACTGCAAATTACGTCTGCCAGAAGCCTATCCCGCTTCAGGTGGTTAGAGGCGCCAGCAGCACGCATGTCTTTCATAACGAACAGGGAAGGAAGATCTTACTAAACGACGGGTTTAAAAAGGAAGCGCAATTATTCAATATGTTCTCCAGACAGTTGGACGGTGGAGTGATTTGGGTTGATAAAGGTCTTAAGAGCGTCTACCACTATTATGATCCGGATAGCGGGACCGGCATGTGGCTGTTGCCCAGCGCGGCAGAAAAATGTTCGGTATTCTTTAGAAGGTCTCATGCCATGTGGCGAAGCAAGAAACATAACCTGGCCATGTTTCTCCTCGGAGCGGCCTTACATCTGGTGCAAGACCTTTGCGTGCCGCATCATGCTGCATGTAAGGTCTTTGACGGTCATCAGGAATTCGAGGGCTGGGTGGAAATAAGAAAGGATAATTATAAGGTGGAGAGCGGCGGGATTTATGCTATATCCGATAAAACGGAAGAGTGGGTGGCGGATAATGCCAGGTTGTCGAAAAAATACTTTCCTTTATTGGCCGGCCATTCACCGGAATACAGTCACCATGCTGCAAAGATTTTACTGCCTCGCGCACAACAAACTACGGCCGGCTTTTTAAAGTATTTTTATGACCGGATTTAGTATATAAATCACACTGAAAATAGAAAATATATATTGAAATGAATATATTAGCGGTAATTGAAAAGTCAAGTAAAAGATTTTGAGTGAATCAATCATATAAAATTACTGGATATGCAATAATAGTATTTGATGACAGAGGCGAATTAAAGGAGACCGGAAAATGAAAAATGTAATCATAATCGGTTCGGGAATGGGCGGGCTTATTGCAGGGAACCTTCTTGCAAAGAAGGGACATAAAGTAACCATATTTGAAGCCCATAGCATGCCCGGCGGCTATACTGCCGGATTTTTCAGGAAGGGTTATTATTTTGAGAGCGGTACGCTTGGCTTTGAAGCCTCAGCATCGGTGTTTAAGGCAATGAAGGACATCGGAGTGTTTGAGAAGAGCGACTTTGTAAAACTGAGGATGCGTTTCGTTTCAGAGGATTTAAACGGGACTCCTGAGAATTACGACGATTATAAAAAAATGATTTACGCTGGTTTCCCAGCTGAAAAAGAAAAGCTGGACACGTTTTTTTCAGAGCTGGACAAAACGGCCGGGATGATGGGGAACGTGGATGAACCGATGCCTTTTCTTTACAGCGGGCTTAAAATGTTCAAATCAATGCTTCCCTACATCCTGAGCGGGCCAAAGCAGATGAAACTAGCAAGGCAGTATGGCAACATGACTTCATCAGAGTTTGCCGCCAAGTATTTCGAAAAAGACTCAAAGCTGTTCAAGGTGTTCAGCGGATTCGGCTATCCGGATATGCCGTCCATGTACGTAGGGACCGGTTTAGCGGGGATGTTTACCGACTATTGGACTGTGCAGGGCGGTATGCAATCATGGGCTGATCTTCTCGCCGAAAACTTCAGGAAACTGGGCGGGGATTTGGAGCTGAACTCCCATGTCGACAAGATCATCACCAAAAACGGGGCCGCAGTTGGCGTCTTATGCAAAAATACCGTTTATGACGCAGATTATGTTATTTCCGCTGGGGATTATAAGAAAACCTTTTTAAAGCTATTAGACGGCCAGAGCCTTATTCCGCAGGCGCTCCAGGATAAAATTGAAAGTGCTGCCGTTTCAGAGGGCTTCTACACGGTCTATCTGGGGTTGAATATGTCCAACGAAGAACTTGGCAAATATATGAAGGTTCCTTATGTATTCACCTATAACTATAAACCCGGTTACGACATTTACAATTCCGAAGACGCAGAGTTTTTCAGCAAGACATCTGCTGCGCTCTATTCGCCGTCGATGGTAAACCCCAAACATGCTCCTGAAGGGAAATCTTCATTGATGCTTCAGACCATGGTGCCATATCATTGGATGGACAACTGGGGCGGCGGGGACAAAGAGGTATATGGACAATTGAAGGAAAAAGCAATGGATGCAATGATAGACAGCGCATCCAGGCTGATTCCCGGCTTGAAGGCATATATCGAATATAAAGATGCCGCGACTCCGCTGACTTATGAAAGATTCACCTATAATACGGATGGTGCGAGCTCCGCCTGGAGTTGGAACCCTAAGAAGAAGTTCTATAAAAACAGTATGAGCGTGAATATAGAAACACCCGTAAAAAACCTTTATATCGGCTCCTGCTGGGCGATGCAGATCGGCGGTGTGCCCGGCGCCCTTGCGGCAGCTTACCAGTGTGCCAAAAAAATAAAGTAATCGGATAAAGCTAGAAGCAGTGTGAAATTTAAGACTCTTGCTTCTTTATGGTTAGTCTGAAAGAGCAGGTATTTTTCTGCTCTTTTTCTTTTTTGGCCACTTATTTTTAAATAATTATCCTTTTTTCAGTTACCTCTTTAAGTCGAAACTAATCCTGGTTACGCAAACTAATGTTTGATATGTAAAAAATTGTTTTACCCGGCAGTGAGCCGGGAACTCCTGTTTTCTGCGCAATTGGTTTTGATATTTGATATAATTATTATCCAAAGTATTCCATATCGGTTATTTTATAGTAATCTTAATGATGCGCTACTTTATCATTCATTGCCTTAATAAAAATAATAAAAATAATTAACTTGGAGTGATATCTGTGCAAAAACAAAATCACCCGGCCAGTATGTTTAGGTGCGCCTACCCGGCGCCTTACCCTTCGGTGCGCGTGACAGCGCCTAACCGACAGTACGCTGAACTCTTACTGGAAGACTATGCAGGGGCTGTAAGTGAACTTACGGCCATCTGTCAATACCTGCACCATTACTTCACGCTCCATGGAATAAATGACGAGGTGGCAGAACTGGAGGAGTGTATTTCTCTGGTAGAGATGCACCATATGGAACTGTTGGCGGAAACAATCAGGCTGTTAGGTGTTGACCCGCGCTACCGGGTGATTAGAAAGAATCAGGAAATATATTGGAATGCCGCATTTGTCTACTATGGTTACAGTGTGTGCGATAAGTTGGCAGCCGACATCGCGGCTGAATGGGCTGCCATTGCGGCCTACCGCGATCATCAACAGCGGATTGGCGATCCATTTGTCAAGGAGTTATTGGAAAGGATCATCCAGGATGAATATCACCACATCCGTTTATTTAATGAGGCTATGCAAAAATATTGTAAGTAATCTAATTTGTGATTTTGCAATAATATCGCTTTATATTACAAAAAAGCGGCCATAGCCGCCTTGGAAATTAAGACAAACACTGTTTTCCGGACCACAGGGCTGTAAATGGTAACCTATTAAAGCCAAGGTCTTTATTTTCTGTGGCGCCGGCGGGAACAGATTTAGGCTGCAGTATCATCAAATTGTTTTTTGGTTTTTCCACGGTAGGATATTTCTCGCCGTTGGCGAATATTTCCACTGAGGTAATCATTTTTTACGCTGAGCCGGATTAAGGAGATAGTTCAACATGGCCCGAGAATGGAGCAAGGCACTTATTAAAGCCGCCATAATAAGTAGCCTGGTTTTTATTTTTTTAGCATTGAACATCTTGATCTGGGGTTATTTTTATGCTAACAGTATTTTTTCCGCTTTATCCGGTGTAAGTCCTGTTGCAGCCCAATTTGACCAGACCTCTTTTATATACGGCAATAATGGGACTTTGTTAAAAGTAATTCACGGTGAAATAAACCGGATCCCTGTCCCGGTTGAGGAGATTCCCAAACACGTTCAACAGGCCTTTGTGGCAATTGAAGATGAAAGGTTCTACAAGCATCATGGGGTAGATCCAAAGGCAATCATACGCGCCCTTTATAACTACTGCAAGGAAGGCCGGATTACGGAGGGCGCCAGCACGATCACCCAGCAAACCATGAAGCTGTACTTCTTAACCCCGGAGCAAAGCCTGTGGCGAAAAATTAAGGAGGCCGTCCTGGCCATAGAGTTTGAACGTCGTTACGCCAAAGATATAGCATTGGAGTTGTATTTAAACCGCGCATATTTCGGGGAAGGCGCTTACGGTATACAAGCTGCGGCAAAGGTATATTTTAATAAGAAATCTTCACAACTCACTGTCGCCGAAGGAGCGCTGCTCGCTGCCCTGATCCAGGCGCCCAGCAGTTATGACCCGTATATAAATCCGGCTTTTGCCACCCAGCGGCGCAATATTGTTATCGATAAAATGATCACGCAGGGTTTTATTACGACAGAACAAGGGGATCAGGCTCTCATAGTGCCTTTGCATTTAAATGACGGCCGGGCAATGGAAAGCAACGACTCATATTTTACTGATTATATCATTGACGAAGCTATCAGCGCTGTTGGCGAGGAAAAAGTTCTTAAAGGCGGGTTAAAAATCTATTCGACAATGGATCCCGAAATGCAAAACAAGGCTGAGAAAGTATTCGAACAGTCTGCTTTATTTCCTTCTGCAAAAGTAGAGGCCGCGGTGGCCCTGTTGGAAAACGGTACGGGAGAAATAAAGGCTTTGGTTGGGGGAAGAAAGTATGTGGCGAGGCACGGTTTCAACCGGGCGACTCAACTTGCCAGACAGCCCGGCTCGGCCTTTAAGCCGGTTGCAGTCTATGTTCCGGCATTTGAAGCGGGTTACGGCCCTGATTCAATGGTTTCCGATACTCCATTGAAAGTTGGTAATTACGAACCGAAAAACTCAGATGGGAGTTTTTACGGGCAGATAAGTATACGGACGGCCGTGCAATGGTCGCGCAATGTGGCCGCGGTACGCCTGTTGAACCGGCTCGGGGTCGATAAAGGTTATGAGATGGCCGGTAAACTGGGTTTTAATTTAACAGATGATGACCGTTGCCTGCCGCTGGCCCTGGGAGGCTTAACCAGAGGGGTTTCCCCGCTGCAAATGGCCGGGGCTTATGCAGCGTTTGCAAATCAGGGCGTATATATAAAACCGCATGCCATCAAATATATAGAAGATCCGGAGGGTGAAATTATTTACAGCCACCCGGGGGGAACTGCCGTTATGAAAGCTTCCACGGCCGACGCTATCAGAGATGTTTTGCGCACGGCCGTGGAGTCGGGTACCGGCTACAGAGCGGGGATTCGCGGCGCTGAGGTTGCCGGCAAGACGGGTACCACCGAATTGCCTGACACGCCGGTATTTAAAGGGCTTAGCGGTAATAAAGACGCCTGGTTTGTAGGTTTTACCCCCCGTTACACCGCCGCGGTGTGGATGGGCTACGATGAGAAAGACATGGATAGGTATCATTATCTGACCTCCTACGGCGGCAATCAACCGGCGGACATATTCAGAACGATAATGGCCGGTGCCATGGGGCTGAGTGCGGACCCGGTCGTAAGGCACCAAGATGCCCTGGCCCAAGAAGACGAACAGAAACAGGAGGATTTAAACAAGCAGGTCGACACGCAGGGAAAAGAAAAACAAGAGCCGGAAAAAGATGACCTACAAGAGCAGATTCAGGAGCAGGAAGAGAAAACGCCAGAAAATACTGAAACACCAAAAGGTGACGAAAAAAAGCAGGAGACACCAAAAGGTGAAGTACAAGAGCAGGATAAACAGGGAGAAATTCCAATAAAACCGCCGGTATTGGAAAACAATGAAGAGCATAAAAACTGAAAAAAATTACTATTTGCCTGATAGTTGCCCACACTGCCAGTAGTACCAGGCATGATGAAAAACCAGGCAATGCAGGCGCAATTTCATTCGTACATAGCCTTCGCGCCGGACTCTTATTTTTAGGCGGGTATCGACGCGCTCTTTGGGTCCGGTATGGTATTTATGTATTTGGGGAAATGTTTATATTGTTTCGGAGACAAGCAGCCAAGTTTACAAGATTTCTTGATAACCGATTCTTATAAAGGACAGGGGCTGAAAAAATGGCGGTAATTGCTGCTTTGCTTATATTTGGCTCAATGGTGCTTTCTTTCATGCTCTCCTGGCAGGTCAAACATGTCCCGGCGGAGTTCTATCCGGTGGTCCGCTACAATGTCCTAATGCTGCCCCTGCTCCTGGCCGCCAATATCGCCCTGGCCACAGCCTTTATCCGCGCCAACGAGGTCGTCAAAAACCTGCCGCTGATTGCTGCGGTCCAGTCTTTTCTGTATTATTTTTTTATTGTGGTTTTCACCATCTTTCTGGTCGGCGAAAAACTTTCGGTGGGCAGGGCGGTGGTGGGTTTTAGCTTGATGGCCGCTGGAATATGGATTTTGAAAAAATAGCCGTGAAGTCTTACAAAAGTTTTTTCCTGCTATCTTCAAGCGGTAATAGCCAGGAGAAACTCCAACTTGCATTTGTAATTAAATTTTATGCAACACTAGTGATATAATATGGTATAATATGTCCGTATTATGGAGAAAATTGAATTTAAATATAATTGAACAGGAAAACCTTGTGTAAAACATCACAAGATGCTTACATTGAAAAATATTCAAGTAAGTTTATAAATAGAGATGTAGCACCAACGTTGGAGAAGGAGATTGTGTATGATTAAACTAAACGATGTGGAGCTTGAATTTGAAACATATCCTAATGGGGAAACTAAAGTTAATGGTAAACAAATACATAATAATATGAAACAAGGCATTAATAGAATTGCTTTTAAATATGAGAATGACGAGGATCTAATTAAATTGTTGTTTGTCAAAAGTTACCTGAATGAATACAAGCAGTTAACTTCTCTTCTGATTTATTATATGCCCTATAGCAGGATGGATAGAATTGAGAACAGGTCGGTATTTACTTTAAAATATGTTTGTAATTTGATCAACTCTTTGGGATTTTCTAGTGTTGATGTGGTGGAACCACATTCAGATGTTACCCCGGCATTGCTGGATAGGTGCACATCGGTTTATCCTACTATTAATTTACTTGGACAGGTAATGATTGAAACAGGCTTTGATGTAAATAAAGATTTCATCTTTTTGCCTGATGCAGGAGCATCAAAACGCTATAGTAAGGAATTAGATTTGCATCAATTAGTAGGCTATAAAAAACGTGATTTTGATACAGGTGAAATAACACAGCTTGAAGTGATGGGTGATATCCAAGAAAAAGACTTTAAAACTATTATAATTGATGATCTTTGTAGCTATGGCGGAACATTTATACGGAGTGCCAAGAAATTAAAGGATCTTGGCGCTTCAGAGATTTATTTGCTTGTGGCTCATTGTGAAGAATCGATATTTAAAGGAGAAATATTTAATAGTGGATTGGTAGCAAAGGTTTTTACTACAAATTCAATAATCCGAAATTCTTCTGTGAGTGAGTTTTATAAGGAAAAGATAAAAATATATGAGATAGAAGAGAGTATTTGTAATAAATAATCCAAAAAAACATTGCTGTTGAAAAAATGTAAATACTAGTGCCGTTTTTCTAATAAATATACTAAGCGGATTGATGTGAGTAATGCTATGTATGCTAGAACGAAAACTTTTACTAATAAAGATGGTTCTAAAAGGACCTACATACAAATTGTCGAGTCTGTTAGGGATGATGATAAGGTGGTGCGCCAGAGAGTCCTTTTAAATTTAGGCCGCATTGAGGAGCTCCAGGAAGGCGCCCTCGACCGTCTGATCGCAAGCCTGGCCAAGTTTTCCAAGAAAAAATGGCTAGTAGAGCAGGAATAGTGAATATCGTCACTAATAGAAATCCCAGATAGCAAATTACTTGAAGTCCAACAGAATTTTCCCAAGGCGCAGATTTTTATTGTGTAATATTTTCTAATAAACATAACACAATAATGGGGACGTCTTTTCTATAAAAGGGGAGTCCTCTCTTGGGAGAATCGGTTAAAGCAATCTGGGCGGCCCTGGTCGTTAATATTATAATTTGCTTGGTGAAATTAGCTGCGGCGCTGATTACCGGGAGTTCGGCCATGCTGGCAGAGTCTTTTCACTCTCTGGCCGACAGCGGCAATCAGCTGCTTCTTTTAATAGGCCAGCGCCTGAGCATGCGCCCCCCGGACGTCCAGCATCCTTTTGGTTATGGCAAGGAGCGTTTTTTTTGGGCCTTTGTGGTGGCAATCTCCATGTTTGCAGTGGGAGCTACCTTTTCTGTTTATGAGGGTGTGAAGGGGTTTCTTCAGCCGCACCGAATTACAAACCCAACCATAAATTACATTATACTGGGACTGGGCATATTCCTGGAAAGTATAGCTTTGCGCATTGCCTACAAGCAGTTTTCGGCTATGCGTAAGTTTGGTATCTGGCGTTCGCTCTGTGAGGCCAAGGACCCGGCCTTGCTTACAGTCATTTTTGAGGATTCCGCCGCCATGGTGGGAATTGTACTTGCTTTACTGGGGATTTTTTTAACCCAGATCACAGGGAATGCCTTCTATGATTCCGCCGCCTCGGTGGTAATCGGTCTGATGCTGGCGGGCATTGCGTTTTTCCTGGCGAGGGAGTCCAAGGACCTCCTAATTGGCGAAAGTGCCTGCGAAGCGGACCGGAGCAAGATCTTGACGGCTGTGCACAGCATCCCGGAAGTTTCAGAGTGCATGGAGTTGTTGACGATGCACATCAGCCCCGAAGAAATTCTGGTTAATATCAATGTGCATTTTGTAGACGGGCTGGAAACCGACCAGATCGAGCAGGCCATAGACAGCATTGAAAGGAGCATCAAAACTGCAGTACCGGCAGTGGGCCGCATTTTTATCGAGGCGGATACCGTATTGCGGCCAAAGCGGCAGGGAGGATCCGTTGGGCAGCCTGATTACGCCGCGACTGATTCGTGAGGGAGCGGTCAGAGCCGGCGCCCAATTCCTCGTCTTCATCCTGTCCTCCAGATTTGTTTAAAAGTGACTTCAAGGGATGGTCTGGTCGGGATCCAGGGACAAAGGTTCCTGGAAATCACAGTTCATGTGGGTTACGGCACGGTTCAGTTTGCAGGCCGGAGCATCTTCCTCGTGGCTGTCAAAGGTATCATAGTGCTGGCAATTAAAACAAGGCCATTGTTCCATTTTTATCACCTCAAAAATAGAATCCCCATCGGGTATAAATTCATACGCCTTGAAGAGATTAAGGTTATATCGATAATGGATGGAAAGTACTATATTGCATTAAAAGATTCAAAACAAACAGGAGGGCTACCAGTGGTTATACAAGAAAAAATCCCCACCAGGGCGGAAGTACCGGAGCAGTATAAATGGCGTTTGGAAGATATTTATGCTTCAGACGCGGAATGGGAGCGGGATTTCCAAAAGCTGCGGATAATGGTCAAGGAAATCCAGGCTTTTAAAGACCGTCTGGGTGAGTCGCCCGGGATTTTACTGGAAACCTTGCGGGTTGAGGAACGCCTCCAGCAGCTCAATGAAAAGATCTATGCTTATGCTCGTATGCGGCGGGATGAGGACAATACCAACTCTATTTACCAGGCAATGACCGACCGGGCCGACAGCCTCAGTACCGAGGCGCAGACGGCAGTGTCATTTATTCTGCCTGAAATATTGGCCCTGCCGGAAGAGACGCTGGCGAGCTTTCGGCGGGCGGAACGCGGCCTGGACCTGTACGAATTTGCTTTTGAAGAAATTATGCGACAAAAGAACCACACTCTTTCTCCGGCTGAGGAGAGGATCATAGCACAGGCGGGAGAGGTGACGGAGGCTCCGTCCAACATATTTAAAATGGTCAATAACGCGGACATCACTTTTGAGCCCATTGCGGACGAAAAGGGTGCGCGGGTGGAGGTCACCCACGGCCGCTATACGCGTCTCATGGAAAGCAGGGACAGGAGGGTGCGCCGCGATGCCTTTACTTCCATGTATAGTTCTTATCATAAGCTTCGCAATACCCTTGCCGCCACGCTTAGCTCCGGTGTGAGGCGTGATATTTTTTACGCCCGTGTACGTCGGCACCCGTCAGCTTTGCAGGCGTCCCTTTTTGAAGATAACATCCCGCCGCAGGTTTACGATAACCTCATCGAAACGGTGCGCCGCAATAACGGCGCCATGCACCGTTACGTTGGCCTGCGCCGGAGGAGGCTGGGCCTGGATCAACTGCACATGTATGATCTGTATGTATCCCTGGCCGGGGAGGTGGACTGGGATATATCCTATGCGGAGTCTGTGGAAATTATCAAACAGGCGCTGGCGCCTCTGGGAAGCTTTTACGGGGAAATCATGGCAGGGGGACTTGCAGCCGGCTGGGTGGATATTTACGAAAACAAGGGCAAGTCAAGCGGCGCTTATTCCTGGGGGCCCTACGGGACCCACCCGTATATCCTGATGAACTACCAGAATAACCTGAGCAACCTTTTTACCCTGGCTCACGAGCTGGGGCACGCCATGCATTCTTATTTCGCCTTTAATGAACAGCCTTATATCTACGCCCATTATAAGATATTCACGGCAGAAGTAGCTTCTACTGTCAACGAGTGCCTGCTCATGGATTACCTGCTCAAGACCGTGACCGACAGGGATAAAAAGCTCTACCTCCTCAACCACTACCTGGAGCAGTTTCGCGGGACGGTCTTTCGACAGACCATGTTTGCCGAGTTTGAGAAAATCATTCACGCCAGGGTGGAAGCAGGAGAAGCCCTTACGCCTGACCTGCTGGGTGAGATCTATCACCAGCTTAACCTTGATTATTACGGACCCGGCATAGTTGTCGACCGGGACATAGATATGGAATGGGCACGCATTCCGCATTTTTATGAAGCTTTTTACGTTTACAAGTACGCTACCGGGTTTTCTGCGGCGGTTGCCTTAAGCAGACAAATCCTGACGGAGGGTGAACCGGCGGTGGCTCGCTACCTTGATTTTTTAAGAAGCGGCGGCTCCGGCTACCCGCTAAATCTGCTTAAATTAGCCGGGGTAGACCTTTCAGCGCCTCTTCCGGTACAGGAGGGACTGGATTTGTTCACCACCCTTCTGGACCAAGTGGAAGCCCTTATGTAAATTCTCTTTTGTCCATGCATCGACTGGGCGTCCCGGATTGGCAACCCGTGCTAATATACAGGAGTTCGCCGGCATTGGTGTTAACCGTATAAGCTTTTCTTATACAGCAATTCCGTAGCTGGTTGTAAGGCCTGTGTATATTTAATATAATGGAAAGAAAATGCTGCGGGAGTGGATGTGCGTGGCAGTCGTTGATGTTACCGTGGTGCCTGTCGGCACGCAGTCTGCCGGTCTGAGTGAATATGTGGCGGGATGTGTGAAAGTGCTGCAGGAGGCGAAAGGGGTTTCTTACCAGTTGACGCCCATGTCCACCATTATTGAGGGTGAACTGGGGCTTATTCTGGAACTGGTCCGGGAAATGCACGAACAGCCCTTTTTAAAAGGCGCGGTGCGGGTTGTAACTACCGTGCGCATCGATGACCGAAGGGACAAAAAGCTGACCATGTCCGGAAAGGTTGCGGCACTGGAGGCCAGGCTTCATGTCTAGGGGCGCGGTGAACCCGTTTATAGCGTTCGACGCCGACTTGAAACGGGGGGTTGTTGCACCGGTTTACCTGTTTTACGGTGAAGAAACCTATCTTCGCGATCTTGCTCTGGCGCGTTTAAAACAATATTTCGAGCAGTGCGGCCAGACCGGACTGGATGTTGACCTGATTGAGGGAGAGGCGACGGAGCCGGCGGAAGTTGCGGCCCGGGCTGAAACACTCCCTTTTTTTGCTGCCAGGCGGTTGGTTGTGGTCAAAAACCCTTCCTTCTTCAAGGTGTCCAAGCGGGGGAATGAAGCCGATGAGAGAGAGGGCACCAAGCCTTCCGACCGGGAAGCGCAGCTGCTGCAGTATATTAAAGATCCGTCTCCTTCAACCTGCCTGGTTTTTAGCACCGGGGAGAATGTTGATAAAAGAAAACGGCTCTTTCAGGCCATCAAAAAATACGGCCGCGAAATGGAATTTGTCTATCTGAGCCCCGGAGACTTGAACCGCTGGGTGGTCAAGCGAGCAGGTCAGGGAGGCAGGAGGTTTGCACCGGGGGCGGCTAACGCCCTGCTGAACGCAGCAGGGCCATCCCTGCAGGCGCTTTCCCTGGAAATTGAAAAACTGATTCATTACACGGCCGGGCGTGAAGTGATCACAACAGAGGAAGTACACCTGATGTGTCCGCCCAGGCTGGAGGAAAATATCTTTGCGGTGGTGGACGCGGTAGGAAGCAGGCGCTGCCGGGAAGCCTTGGCCGGCATTAAGGATATGCTGGCGGCAAAGGAGCCTCCGCTCAAGATACTATCGATGATTGCCAGGCAGTTTCGCATTCTTTTAATGGTATTTGATTTGAACGAAAGGGGTTGTCCGGCCAGAGAGATTCCTGAGAGGCTTGGAATTCACCCCTTTGCAGCCCAAAAGGCGGCGGCCCAGAGCAGGAATTTCAGCAAACCCCTCTTAACCGGCGCCCTGGCAGCGCTTTCGGAACTGGATGTGGGGGTAAAGACAGGGAAAATAGAGTTTTACCCGGCCATGGAGACCTTCCTGCTCACCCTCAGCGGTGGCAGGAGAAAGAGCGGCTAACTGCAAGTGGAGTCAGGATAGTGTGTACAAACCAGAAGACCATCCCTTTGCAGACGCTGTACACCCGCATCAAGACAAATCTTGGAGCCGGTTTTTTAATGCGGGTGCGATTAAACAAGCTATTTTATTTTTTTAACTCAGGTTTGTTTGGGAGATATTAAAATGGCAGACAGTGTACCACAGCGGAGCGAAAACCTTTTGTACGGACTGGATGAACGTCCGCCGCTGAACCGTACCCTGGCTTATGCCGCACAGTGGCTCATCTTCACTCTGGCCAATTCAGCCGTAGTCCCGGTTGTAGTCGGCAATGCCCTGGGCCTGGACCAGGCCGGTATTGCCGCACTGGCGCAACGGACCTTTTTTTTGCAGGCCCTGGCATCTGTTCTTCAGGTTTCCTTCGGCCACAGGTTGCCTATTGTCGAAGGCCCTTCCGGGATGTGGTGGGGTATTTTTATCACCCTTGCCGCTATGGCCCCCGGTCTGGGTAAACCCATGGCTGTCTTACGCACAGATCTGGAATTTGGTGTCATCATAACAGGGCTGATCCTGGTGGTAATTGGCTTTAGCGGGCTGATCGGCCGGGCCTTGAAGCTTTTCACGCCTGCTGTTACCGGGTCGGTGCTGGTTTTGCTGGGGTTGCAGCTTAGCGGCACTTTTGTAAAGGGTATGTTGGGTATTACTACAGGCAACGGCCAGGTGGATTTGAAGTCCAGTGTCATTTCGCTTGTTGTGGTGGTCATTGTTGTTGGGTTTAGCCTGAAAGCAAGGGGTTTTCTCGGCAGCATCGCCATCCTGGCCGGGATCGCCGGCGGTTGGATTTTGGCGGCTCTGGCCGGAGTCAGCCATGGGGTCGCCTGGGGATATGGTTCTATGGTAGCCCTACCACAAATCTTTGCCTGGGGACGCCCCACTTTTGACCTTGGTATTGTCCTGACCTGTGTTCTGACCGGACTCCTGGTCCTATCCAATCTGGTGGCGAGCATCCTGGCTATGGAGCGGGTACTGGAGACTGAGCTGCCTAAACGCAGTTATGACCGTGGAGTCGCCCTGACCGGCCTTTCCGATATTCTGTCCGGGCTGGGAGCAACGGTTGGGTTCGTTCCCTATTCGGCGGGCGCGGGGATGGTCAGCCTGACCAAAGTAGCCTCGCGTCTTCCTTTCATTATATTTGCCGCTGCTTTGCTGGTTATGGGTCTCCTGCCGCCGGTGGGTGTTTTTTTGGCTTCGATTCCGGAGCCGGTAGGGTATTCGGCCTTGCTGGCATCCTTCTGCCAGATGGTTGGTTTCGGTTTGAAAGATTATGCCAGAATGAAACTCACGTCCAGAGATTATTTTGTGGTCGGTTTGCCGCTGCTTTTCGGAACCGGCTTAATGTTTCTCCCCGTCGGGGCTTTCGATGGGGTACCGGCCCTGGCCCGCTACATTTTAGGCAACGGCTTCATTGCCGGGATGCTGTTGTGTATGCTGCTGGAACATGTGCTTCTGCCGAAACGGTACTTTACTTAGCAGGTCAAAGCAACAAAAAAACCACCCCCTTGTCTTCCGGGTGGTTTTGGTGGTTTAGCCCGTAATCTTGTTGAACCGCCTGGTCAGGCGGGATTTTTTCCGGGACGCTGCATTTTTATGTAAAATGCCTTTGGTCACGGCCTTATCCAGTTCCCGCACCGCATTGCGCAGCTTGAGACCGGCGTCCTCGCGGTCGGCCGTTTTTAGGGCCTCTTCAAATTTCCTAATGGTGGTTTTCAGCGCTGATTTAATCCTGGCGTTGCGTAATGTCCGTAACCGGGTAATCTCAACCCTTTTGACAGCTGATTTTATGTTCGGCATGTTATTCTCACCTCCCAACGGCAACAATTTTACCATGCGCAAAAAAAAAATGCAAGGGCCATCAGTATATACTTACCTCTTTTGGTCAAAGCTATTTCTAGATCAAAAGACAGGAGGTGATACTTATGCAATGGCTAGGACTGGTTATCCGTTTTGTAGTTTCAGCACTCGTTCTTATTGTTGTCAGCTGGCTTTCACCAGGCTTTGTTTTGAGGGGAGGTCTGGTGGGCGCGCTTATTGCCGCCCTTGTAATTGCCGTGTTGGGATACGTTGCGGAAGCTCTGCTGGGTGATCGCGTATCACCACAGAGCAGGGGACTGGTTGGGTTCATTGCCGCCGCGGTGGTGATTTATCTGGCCCAGTTCATAATTCCCAGCCTGCTCAGCGTATCGCTTGTAGGAGCGCTGATATCGGCATTTGTTATCGGACTCATTGATGCTTTTGTGCCAACCGTCCTGCGCTGACGGAAACTCCTCATAAACCCTTCCTGCCGGGCATAAAGATTTAGGAACAAGCCTGGAAGGAGGGGTTTTTAGTGTACCCTGCTCCCGCCTATCGCCAAAGGGGTATGTTACTAGTTGCCATGCGTCAGCTTATCGCTATCGTCACAGGTGTTTTTATTTTGTTCTTTTCCATAAAGATATTTCCCCAGTTGTCTGCCTGTCCCGCATTCTCCCATGTTTTCAAAATAGCTTCGGATTGGACGGAGAATTTCCACCAGTGGGATGCCATGAAAATAATGAAAATAGGTATGCCGGTCTTAAATAGAAGCGATTTTGAAGGCGACACCGGCGGCCTGACAGCCTGGCAAATCATTTTGGATGGAGCGGGGGCTGTATCCAGAGCCAACCTGTGTAACCCGGCCGGTGTCATGCAGTCAGAGATATCGCTTCTGGCCCGCCTTAACACCCCTGCTGTACAGGTTACCGCCCGCCCGGTCCAGTCCCCCGCGCCTGCTGCGGAGCTTTCCGG
>DNIT01000093.1:35564-44981 GCA_003489345.1 Pelotomaculum sp.
CGGAGCTTTCCGGCGATTGCCTGGTAGCTGTTTACAACACACATACCGGTGAAACTTACGGTTTAACCGACGGGGTGGAACGGCTTGATGGCCGGAAGGGTGGTGTGGTGACGGTTGCGGCTGCGCTCCAGGAGGAATTGGAAAGCAAGTACGGGATTAAAACTGCCAGGTCGGAGCGAATCAACGACGCTGACTATAACAGGTCCTATCTGGAATCGGAAAAAACGGCCCGGGAACTGTTGGCCGCTAATCCCAAAACCATGGTAATCCTGGATATCCACCGCGACGCCAGCAAAACAAGGGAACAAAGTATTGTCAATATCAACGGGCAGGAAGTAGCCCCCCTTCTCTTTATTGTAGGCTCGGACGCGCGGCGCCCTTTTCCCAACTGGCGGCAGAACCACGCCTTTGCCCAGGAGCTCTCCAACAAAATTAATGATATGTACCCGGGGCTCTCGCTGGGAATCAGGGTTTATGATGGCATCTATAACCAATCCCTCCACCCCCACGCCCTGCTGGTAGAGGTGGGAACAACCAAAAACTCGACTGAAGAGGCGGCCCGCTCGGTCAGGCTCATGGCCTCCGCGCTGGCTGCAGTTATAGGACAACAAACAAGCCAGTGAAAGAATTAAGTATTGTACCTGTATGATATGCCTGTTTCTTGAGGTAAAGCTTGGGCGTAAGGCCTAGGGCGTAAAAATCGGACGTGGGACGTGAGAAATGAGACGTGAGTCTGTATGGTGTTCTCAAGGGTTCAGCAACGGCCTGATAGAAAACCAGGGTAGGCTACGCCCACGCCTCTAAAATGCCTGCCCCAAACAGCGTATAGTTCCCGGCCTTTTTTAGCCATAATATTAAGGAAAGAGTAAGTATTTATAAATAAAAGTAACACTATTACGGGAGCAGACTTGTGAATGGGTTTAAATATCTGGCGGGGACAGCTACATGTATGGTTGCCGTGCTGCTCGGTTTTATCGTTGTTCTGGGGCAGTTTAACTTGATGGTTTATCCGGCTCATATCACTGCTTTTAGCTTCAATACAGGAGAAAAGGGGATTTGCCGGATTGAATTCCTGGGGGAAAAAGCCCAACTGCCAATGCCGGATCTTGAGTTGTGGAACAAGTGGGAGACACAAAGCCGCCAGATCCTCATGGAGAATGCATACCAGGCTCTGGAAAAGGCGGGAAGAGCAGCCATGCAAGCTTGGGACGTCGGGATAAAGGACTTGGCTCTGGAAGGCAAAATTGAACGGCTGCTGAACACTTTTGAGAAAGGCGTGCAGATTCCCTTGCAGGAGCGGCTGCAGAGGTGACGGACGTTAGGAATTGATACGCTTGTATTGGGGTGTTATAATTATATAGTTGTTTTAGGAAGCAAGGAGGAGCACCCCAAAATGGAGTGGGAGAAAGATAGGATCCGTAATTTTTGTATTATTGCTCATATCGACCATGGCAAATCAACTCTGGCGGACAGGCTCCTGGAGTATACCGGCGCCTTGAGCAGCCGTGAAATGACTGAGCAAGTGCTGGACAAAATGGATCTGGAGCGCGAGCGTGGCATTACGATTAAAATGCAGGCCGTACGCCTTAAATACAAGGCCGGAAACGGCCATGAATATCAACTGAACCTGATTGACACTCCGGGCCATGTGGATTTCTCCTATGAGGTGTCGCGCAGTCTGGCCGCTTGCGAGGGAGCGCTGCTGGTAGTTGACGCCGCCCAGGGGATAGAAGCGCAGACTTTGGCCAACGTTTATCTGGCGCTTGAGCACAACCTCGAAATAATAACAGTAATCAATAAAATTGACTTGCCCGGCGCCGAACCGGAAAGGGTCAGACAGGAAATTGAGGACATTATCGGCCTGGACACCTCGGAGGCCATCATGGCATCGGCCAAAAACGGTATCGGAATTGAAGAAATCCTGGAACAGATTGTGACCAAGATCCCGCCGCCCAGTGGTCAGGAGCAGTCGCCCTTACGGGCGCTTATCTTTGATTCGCACTATGACCCCTATAAGGGCGTCATAGCCTATGTGAGAGTGGTTGACGGTGCGGTTGCAAACGGGATGCAGATTAAGATGGTAGCCACCGGCAAGGAATTTGAAGTCAACGATGTCGGTATATTTCGGCCGGCGCCAGTCTCCGTTGGTGAGTTGCGTTCGGGCGAAGTTGGTTTTATCGCCGCAAGTATTAAAAACGTCAAGGACTGTCAGGTGGGAGACACCGTGACCGACGCGAAACGCCCGGCCCCGGTATCTTTACCGGGTTACCGCAAGGTTACACCGATGGTCTATTGCGGCCTCTATCCGGTTGATACCGTTGACTATGAAAATTTGAGAGATGCGCTGGAAAAACTCAGGCTTAACGATGCCTCTCTGATTTATGAACCCGAAACCTCGGAGGCGCTTGGTTTTGGATTTCGTTGTGGTTTTCTGGGTTTGCTGCACATGGAAATTGTGCAGGAGCGGCTTGAGCGTGAGTATAATTTGAGTCTGATTACAACAGCTCCCAACGTCGTATACCGGGTAACCACCACGGCTGATACCGTGGTGGAAATAGAAAATCCCAGCAAGCTTCCGCCGGTCGGCAATATTGTTTTTATTGAAGAGCCCTTTGTCCGGGCATTAATCATGGCGCCTAAGGATTATGTCGGTTCGGTGATGGAACTGTGCCAGGAGCGACGTGGGATCTTTGTCAACATGGAATATATCAGCATCAACCGGGTGATGCTTACCTACGATTTGCCGCTCAGCGAAATTATCTATGATTTCTTTGACCAATTGAAGTCGCGCACCAGGGGATATGCTTCTCTTGATTACGAGTTGGCCGGCTACAAGCAGTCTGATCTGGTCAAGCTTGATATTATGATTGCCGGGGAAGTCCTGGACGCTCTTTCGATTATCGTACACCGGGACAAAGCCTATCACCGGGGGCGTAGCTTTGTTGAAAAACTGCGAGGTCTAATTCCCCGCCAGCTCTTTGAAATACCGATTCAGGCTTCAATCGGCAGCAGGATCATTGCCAGGGAGACGGTGAAGGCGATACGTAAGGATGTGCTGGCCAAATGCTACGGTGGTGACATCACCCGCAAGCGCAAGCTGCTGGAAAAGCAAAAAGAAGGGAAAAAGCGGATGAAGCAGGTGGGCAACGTGGAAATCCCGCAAGAAGCCTTCATGGCCGTCTTGAGTGTGGGAGACAAGTGATATAGAAAATGTAGTTGTATCTGTCCTAACTACCATTACGAAGGAGGAATCATCATATGAGTTGCTACCTTCGGCATTTGAAGCCGGTTCTGGGTGAACTGGGTATTGATCCGAAAACTAAGGAGGAGCGCAAGCAAATAGATTTGGCCATAAGGTCGATAGTCGGCAAGAGCAACACCGACAAGTGCGGTGAGGTATGGCAGGAGGTTAAAGCCCGGCTTCAGGACGATGTGAAAAAGCGCTCGTTGTTGGATGCGCTGAAGAATCGGGTCTGATTGGACAACAAGGGTATTACCCTTTCGCTACATACAAAATTCTCACTTGCAGTTATAGGGGCTGCTTGGTAAGCCGGGCTTTATTTTTACGGTAAGGGGGCGGAGTATGACGATAAGTCTGTATATTCACGTGCCTTTTTGCCTTCAAAAGTGCCGTTACTGCGATTTCATCTCTTACCCCTACAGCCGGGCAGCCGCAAAGGACTACCTAGCGGCTCTGATCAGAGAAATCCAGTTGTACGGGTCTTTACTGGACGAAGTTGAGAAAGAAATATCCAGCCTTTTTATCGGGGGTGGCACGCCTACCTGCTTGCCCGTGGAAGACTTGAGGGAGATCCTTGAATGTATAAGGTCGGTTTTTCGCCTGACCCCGCATTGTGAGATTACGGTTGAGGCCAATCCGGGCACTATTGATGCCGGAGCTCTTTATGAATTAAGGCGGACAGGGGTAAACCGCATTAGTATCGGGGTACAGTCCCTCACAGACGGTTTATTGAAGACGCTTGGCCGTGTCCACAACGCAGCGCAGGCGGGCGCCGCGGTGCGGCTGGCCAGGCTGGCCGGCTTTGACAACATGAATGTCGATTTGATTTACGGTATACCGGGCCAAACTCTTGCGATTTGGCAGGAAACACTCGACCGGACAATAGCCTTTGAACCGGAGCATGTTGCGGTTTACGGCCTGCAACTGGAAGAGGGAACTCCTCTGGAGCGTTCAGTTGCCATTGGCGATATGAAGGCCTGTCCGGAAGAACTGGAACTATCCATGTACCACACCGCCATAATTTTACTAAAAGAGAGCGGTTATCATCACTACGAAATCTCCAATTTTGCCAGGCCCGGGCGCGAGTGTGTTCATAACATGGTTTACTGGTTAAACCTGCCCTACCTGGGGCTGGGACCGGCTGCCCACTCCTGCTTGCGGGGGGAACGTTTTGCCAACGAACGCGAGCCGGAAAAGTACCGGTCCATGCTCCGTCGGGGAGAACTGGGGGTTGCCGACAGGGAAGCCCTTACCATGGAAACTGAAATGTCGGAGACCATGTTCCTGGGTTTGAGGCTTTTGCAGGGGGTGCACCTGGCGGCCTTCCGGCAGCGTTTTGGCCGGCGCCTGGAGGATGTCTACCGGTCTGAAATCAAGAGGCTTACAAAGGACGGGCTTGCTGAGATAGTCGGGGATTATTTAAGGCTGACCGAAAGGGGGCTTCCCCTGGCCAATCGGGTATTCCTGGAATTTGTGTGATTTTAAGCGGAAGGCATGGTTAAACGACCGGGTTATATGAATTATTGAATGCTTTTACGCTATATTCCTTGACAAATGGATGGAGTTGGTGCTATTTTTTATTTAGCGGGTTTTTAGCACTCAGCAGGTTAGAGTGCTAACAAAAAAGGGGAGGGTTAGTCATGAAAATGGATGACCGCAAGCAAAAGGTGCTTCTGGCCATCGTTCACGATTATATTGCTACCGCTGAACCCGTTGGTTCCCGCACCATAGCCAAAAAGTTCAGGCTTGGCGTCAGCCCTGCCACCATTCGCAACGAAATGGCTGATTTAGAAGAGCAGGGGTATATTGAACAGCCTCATACTTCCGCAGGGCGAGTGCCCTCCGAGCAGGGCTACCGTTACTACGTGGACTATTTGATGAAAAAGCACGACTTATCAGCGGAAGAGGAAGATCTAATTCGCAGCGAGTTTGACATCAAGGTGAAAGATATCGGCCAGGTTATACAGAAAACAGGCCAACTTCTTTCACAGCTCACCCATTATACCGCCATGGTGCTTACCCCGAGCATCGGCAGCAGCAGGTTTAAGCATATCCAGCTGGTTTCTATGAATCCTACCCAGGCCATGGTTGTGGTGGTAATGGACAACGGAACCCTGCACCACAGGTTGATTGATATCCCCGAAAGCATCAGCGCTGACGACATGGAAACCATATCCAGGATTTTAAACGCCAAGCTGCGGGGTCTTACCAATGAAAACATCAAGCTCACTTTGGTAAAGGAGATCTATTTTGAACTGGCCAGGCACAAGCATATTCTCGACCTTGCCATGGAGCTGTTAGAGGACAGCCTGACCATGAAATCCGAGGATAAAATTTACCTGGGTGGGGTATTTAATATGTTAAACCAACCAGAATTCCACAACGTGGAAAAGGTTAAGACCCTGCTCAGCATCCTGGAGCAAGAAAAGCTTCTTTACGGGCTAATGACCGGTGAGGAGCAGGAGGTGGGTGTTACCGTGCGCATTGGCGGTGAGATCAAGAACAAGGAAATCAAGGAGTGCAGCATGGTTACAGCCGCCTACTCGGTAGCGGGCCGGAAGATGGGCTCCATGGGAGTGCTGGGGCCGACCAGGATGGAGTATGCCAAAGTAATCAGTATAGTTGATTTTATGACGAAGAACCTTTCACAAGCTCTGGAGCGCATGATGAAGGGCACGGGAAAGTGAGGGGGTACCGTATTTGAGCTTGAAAAAAGAAGCGACTCAAGGGGCCGAGGTGGACGAGAGGCTGGCAGCTTTACTGACCAACTCCAACGCCGTCCGGGCTATAACCAGCGCCGTTGAGGGAACTCTGGGGCCCAAAGGACTGGATACGATGCTGGTTGATAAATTCGGCGAGGTCGTGATCACCAACGACGGGGTTACCATCCTGACCATGATGGAGGCCAACCATCCTGCCGCCAGAATGCTCATTAACATTGCCAAGGCCCAGCAGGAGGAAGTCGGCGACGGGACGACCACGGCTACGGTGATGGCCGGCGCCCTGGTTGGCCTCGGAGTGGAGCAGGTTATAAAGGGAGTCCCTGTAGCGCGAGTCATTGAGGGGATGCGCGTGGGACTAAAGAAGGCGCTGGCAGTGATGAAGAGTCAGGCTCAACAGATCAGCGGGGTGCACGACCAGTTTGTGCGCCAGGTGGCGCTCGTTTCGGGCCGCGGCCACGAGGACATTGCCGACCTGGTGAAGCAGGCCGCGGTGTTGATTGGGGAGGAGAAGCTAAAGGACAGTTCTTTTAAGTTTTCAGATACCGTTGTAGCTGAAGAGGGCGCTTTAAACCAGGTTTTCATGGGCGTGATTGTTAATAAGGAGCGGATGAACCGCCAGATGCCCGGGGAACTGAATGAGGTCAAGGTCTTGATTATTGACGACGCCCTGGAGCCGGAGGAAATTGACGACGAAGCCCTCGGGACCGAGTCCGGGTTTGCGCGTTACCTGCAGCTGCAGGCCGAATTCAAGGAAAACGTCCAAAAAATTACCGGCCTGGGAGTGGGACTGGTCCTGGCCGACCGGGGCGTAAACGATGCGGCTGAGGAGATTTTAACGGATGCAGGCGTTATGGTGGTCCAGCGGGTGGCCAACAAGGAACTGCGTAAGGCCGCCGAACATACGGGAGCCAGGATGATCAAGCGGACCGGGCTGAAAAGAACTACAGAGGAACTCCTGAAATTCCTTGGATTCGCAGACCGGGTCTATAACGACGAAAAACTTGAACAGGTCTGGGTCCTGGGAGGAAGGGGCAAGCCGATGGCCACTGTGCTGGTAGGTGCCGCTACTTCCGAGGTGGTCGGCGAGCGTGAGCGTATCGCCAAGGACGCTTCTGCCTCCGTGCAGTCGGCGGTCAGAGGCGGGGTGGTACCCGGCGGCGGCTCACTGGAACTGGCGGTAGCCCGCGAAGTGGAAAAAGTGCGGGAAGGTATCCGCGGCATGGCGGCGTATGGTGTGGACTGTGTGGTGGAGGCGCTCAAGCGTCCTTTGTCCCAGATTATCGCCAATGCTGGTTTCAATCCTCTGGAAAAACTGGGAGATGTGATTGCCGCACAAGTTGAAACAGGAAAAAATTCTCTGGCCGTCGACTGTGACAGCGGGCAGGTAGCCGACATGCTGGAGATGGGTATTGTCGACCCGGCCGAAGTAAAGATATACGCGCTTGAGGCCGCTGGTGAGGTGGCCGAAGCAATCTTAAGAATCGATACGATAATTAAGAAACGGGAAGAAGACTTAAAGCCAAAAGACTCCAGCTTGTCTGGTCTGTGAGGTGAAAAATGTTGGAAAAAGGTGAAAAGAAAGAGAAAGATGTTCAGGTAATTTCCGACGAGGGAAAAGATCAAGATGTTATGGGGAGAGAGTCCACAACAAGCGCGGTAGAGGATAACGTGCCCCAGGAAGCGGGAGCAGAAGGAGTTCCTGCTGAGGGCAGTGATTTGGCCGAACTACAAAGGTTATTGGCCGAACAGACGACACGGGCACAAGATTATTATGACCGGCTGCTTCGTTTGCAGGCCGACTTTGAAAATTTTCGGCGCCGTACCAGGCAGGAAAAGGATGATTACTATAAATATGCCTCTGAGCAGCTGGTGATCGCCCTACTGCCGGTGCTTGACAACTTCGGTCTGGCTTTGGCGGCTGAGGGAGACTCGATAGAAGGCTTTAAAGCTGGTGTGGAGATGATTTACAAGCAGCTGTTGGATGTGCTGGCAACCGAAGGCGTCACTCCCATCCAGGCAGTCGGGGAACCTTTTGATCCCACCAGGCACGAGGCGGTGGCCCAGGATGATTCCGGTGAGCACCCTGCCAATACAGTTGTGGAAGAGTTCCGCCGGGGTTATTTCCTGAGAGACAAAGTAATCCGGCCGTCTATGGTTAAAGTTGCTGTAGCTTTATAATAATTTGGAAACAGATTTGAGGGGGTAGAATACAATGTCTAAGGTTATCGGAATAGATCTGGGTACCACCAACTCCTGCGTTGCCGTAATGGAAGGTGGCGAAGCGGTTGTTATTCCCAATGCGGAAGGCGCCAGGACCACCCCTTCGGTGGTGGGGTTTTCAAAAACCGGTGAAAGGCTGGTCGGGCAGGTAGCAAAAAGGCAGGCCGTCAGCAACCCGGATCGCACTATCAGTTCGATTAAACGCCACATGGGATCCGATCACAAAGAAAATATTGACGGCAAGAATTATACGCCGCAGGAAATATCCGCCATGATTTTACAGAAACTCAAGTCTGACGCGGAAGCCTACCTGGGCGGAAAAGTGGATAAGGCTGTTATCACGGTGCCGGCCTATTTCAGTGACTCACAGCGTCAGGCCACCAAGGACGCCGGTAAAATAGCGGGCTTAGAAGTTTTACGTATTATCAATGAGCCTACGGCCGCAGCCCTGGCTTACGGTTTGGATAAGGAAGACGAACAGACTGTTTTGGTTTTCGACCTGGGCGGCGGTACCTTCGACGTATCTATCCTTGAACTGGGAGACGGAGTCTTTGAAGTTAAAGCGACCAGCGGCAATAACCGCCTGGGTGGAGATGACTTTGACCAGAGGGTAATCGACTACCTTGCGACCGAGTTCAAAAAAGATACGGGCATTGACCTGCGCAACGACAGAATGGCCATGCAGCGTCTCAAGGAAGCTGCCGAAAAAGCAAAGATAGAGCTTTCCGGGGTAGCCACCAGCAATATCAATCTGCCGTTTATCTCTGCGGACGCCAGCGGACCGAAGCACTTAGACATAACTCTTTCCAGAGCCAAGTTTGAGGAAATGACGGCAGACCTGGTTGAAAAGACCATGGGGCCGACCCGCCAGGCTCTTTCGGACGCCGGGCTGCAGCCCAAGGATATCCACAAGATCCTGCTGGTTGGCGGCTCAACCAGGATTCCCGCCGTCCAGGAAGCCATCCGTAAGTTCCTGGGTAAGGAGGCGCACAAGGGCATCAATCCGGATGAGTGTGTTGCCGTCGGCGCGGCGATCCAGGCCGGGGTCCTGGCCGGTGAGGTTAAAGACGTGCTGTTGCTTGATGTGACTCCACTGTCCCTGGGCATTGAGACCCTGGGCGGTGTTTCCACCAGGTTGATTGAACGCAACACCACCATCCCAACCTCAAAAAGCCAGATCTTTTCTACTGCCGCGGATGGCCAGACCACTGTGGAAATCCACGTGCTGCAGGG
>DNIT01000093.1:45100-45520 GCA_003489345.1 Pelotomaculum sp.
GTGGAAATCCACGTGCTGCAGGGCGAGCGTTCGATGGCTGGGGACAATAAGACACTGGGGCGTTTTACTCTGACCGGTATTCCGCCCGCTCCCAGGGGGGTGCCGCAAATTGAGGTCAAATTTGACATCGACGTCAACGGTATCGTCAATGTCTCGGCCAAGGACATGGGCACCGGCAAGGAACAGAGCATGACCATCACTGCTTCTACCAAACTCAACGACCAGGAAATCAATAATATGGTCAAAGAGGCGGAAATACATGCCGCCGAGGATGCCAAGCGCAAAGAAGAGATCGATACTCGCAACCAGGCCGACAGCATGGTTTATCAGGCGGAAAAATCCATCACGGACTTCAAGGATAAGGCTGACGCGGCTGCTATTGAAAAGCTGCAGAAGGCTACCGATGACCTCAAAGAAGCG
>DNIT01000093.1:45635-47270 GCA_003489345.1 Pelotomaculum sp.
TATATGGATGACATCAAGGCTAAGCTGGAAGCGCTGACCGGGCCGTTGTACGAACTGACCTCGGCCATGTATCAAAAAACCGAACAGCCGGGGGGGGACGGCGCAGCCGGAGGGCAGGAAGGTACAGCCGCCCGGGAGCCTAAAGATAATATTGTTGATGCCGATTTTGAAGTAAAAGAGGATAATAAATAAACCCCTTAAAAAAATTGTCTCATTTATGGTAGAATGGATTTGCAGTCCAAACTAAAAAACCCGAAAGTAAACCTTCGTTAAGGGGAATTACGGTTCCCCTTTCCTTTGTTGTAGTTAGAAGAGGTGGTGCAGATGGCAAAACGAGATTATTACGAGGTCCTGGGCGTATCCAAAAATGCTTCTACGGATGAGATTAAAAAAGCATACCGCAAGCTGGCGCGCCAGCATCACCCCGATGCCAATCCCGGCAATAAGGAAGAAGCCGAGGCCAAATTCAAGGAAATCAGTGAGGCTTATGTTGTTTTAAGCGACCCGGAAAAAAGGGCCGGCTACGACCGTTTTGGTCATGCCGGGGCTGATGGACAGGGCTTTGGTGGTTTTGAGGGCTTTGGTGATTTTGGCGGTCTAGGGGACATTTTTGAAATGTTCTTCGGTGGCGGCGGCAGGCGGCGCAGCGGCCCCGAGAGAGGCAATGATATCAGGGCTGACCTGGAGCTGAACTTGAAAGAGGCTGCCTTCGGGCTGGAGCGTGAAATCAAGGTGCCCCGCACCGAGACCTGCGGCACCTGCGGCGGAAATGGCGCGGCCCCCGGCAGCAAGCCCAAGACCTGCCTGGCCTGCGCCGGCTCCGGACAGATGCAGTTTACCCAAAGCACTCCTTTTGGACGTATCGTCCAGTCCCGTACCTGTGACCGCTGCCGCGGCACTGGCCAGATTATTGACAAGGCATGCCCGACCTGCCGTGGAGAGGGCCAGGTCCGCAAGACCCGGAGCATCAAAGTCAAGGTGCCGCCCGGGGTGGACAATGGCTCGCGTCTGCGCCTGTCCGGTGAGGGTGAAGCCGGGACAAAGGGCGGGCCGTCCGGTGACCTCTATGTCTACATCCATGTCAAGCCCCATCGCGTTTTCACGCGGGAAGGCGATGACCTGGTCTGCGAAGTGCCTGTTTCTTTTACCCAGGCAGCCCTGGGTGACGAGTTGGAGGTCCCAACCCTGGAGGGTAATGAAAGGCTTAAAATACCGGAGGGAACCCAGTCGGGCACTGTTTTCCGGATTAGGGGCAAGGGTGTTCCGCACGTCAACGGCTATGGACGTGGTGACCAGCATGTGCTGGTCAAAGTGGTGACACCAGGCAAGCTGACCGAGAAGCAGAAAGAATTATTGAAGGAATTTGCCCGCTTGGACGCTGACAACCAGCAAGCTTCCGCAACAAACACCGACAAAGGCTTCTTTGGAAAAATGAAAGACGCGTTTATGGGGTAGTTGATGGTGTGAATTCTTTCAATAAAGATACTCATGTGTGTTTTTAGATTTTCTTAGATTAATTGATGTCGCAGGTCGCAAGGCGTAAAGCGTAGCTTATCCTGGGTCGTTGCTGAACCCTTGAGAACATCGTGCAGACCCACGTCTCACGTCCTACGTCCAAATTTACGCCCAACGCCT
>DNIT01000093.1:47334-48323 GCA_003489345.1 Pelotomaculum sp.
TTACGCCCAACGCCTGACCCCAGAATAGGAGAATTACGTTGGATTGGTTGGAAGTGGCTGTGCAGGTTCCCCCTGAGGGGGTGGAATTGGTTGCTGATATTTTTCAAGATATGGGAACAGGCGGGGTTGTTATCGAGGATCCCGCCGTTATTCTTCGTTATGCTGCGGCAGCAGATCCCGACGAATGGGGCGTCGAGGCGCCGCCGCCTGGTGAAAGACGTCCTGTGGTCAAGGGGTACTTGCCTTACGGCCCTGAATTGGCCGGGCGTTTGGAAGAGCTTAGTGCCTCTTTAAACAACCTGGAGCTTACTCCAGCTCCTGAATTGCGTACATGCTATGTTGCGGAGGAAGATTGGGCTAACTGCTGGAAAGCCTATTACAAGCCAGTGCGTGTGGGACAGCGACTGGTCGTAAAGCCGTCCTGGGAGGATTATCCTGTTGTCGCCGGTGAGTTGGTCATCGACATGGACCCGGGGATGGCCTTCGGGTGCGGCGCCCACCCGACCACAGCCCTCTGTCTCACACTGCTGGAGAAGTATGTTCAGGACGGTGAAACCGTTTACGACGTCGGTACCGGTTCAGGTATTCTGGCCATAGCGTCGGCATTGCTCGGGTCCGAACGGGTTGTTGCAGTTGACCATGATCCTGTGGCCTGCCGTACCGCGTTAGCAAATATTGAACGTAACGGGGTTGCCGGTCGTGTAAAAGTTATAGAGGGAGATTTGTTGTCCTGCATAGATGGCAAGGCCGGCCTGATTGTTGCCAATATTATTGCCGGCATAATCGTCGGTCTTGCTGCAGAGGTATCAAAAAGCCTGGTTTCCGGCGGCATATTCATTGCCTCAGGCATTATTAGCGAGCGCGGTCCTGAAGTTACCGCCGCTTTGGAATCGGCCGGGTTCTCTGTTGTTGAACGATTGGAGGACGGCGGCTGGGTTGCTTTAGTAGCAAAAGCCGTTCCTTAGGTTGCGCTTTGTTTGGTGAGAATT
>DNIT01000093.1:48371-59882 GCA_003489345.1 Pelotomaculum sp.
AAAGCCGTTCCTTAGGTTGTGCTTTGTTTGGTGAGAATTGAAATCGAACCCGGATCAGGTTATGTGGAGCCGCTATGGAGCCGGATAGTAACTCATTTGTTCGATTGGGTGAATATATTACGCCTTACCCCAAAATGTTGCATGTGGATTTATTTACTGTAGCGGCAGCAGGCCGGATTAATTTAAACATACTTACGGAGTTTTTACGATGCCCCGTTTTTTTATTTCTCCCGAACAGATCAAGGCAGGCCGGGTCACTATAACCGGGCCCGATGTTGCACATATTGTAAAGGTATTGCGGCTCGGACCGGGAGATACCTTGACCGTCCTTGACGGGAGAGGGATGGTCTATGAGGCAGTGATCGAACATGCCGACCGGGAATCAGTAATCTGTGCTGTTATGTCGGAAAGTAATGCCGGGCGCGCGCCTATGCTCCGGATTACCCTTGTCCAGGGCTTGCCCAAAAATGATAAGATGGACTTGATCGTTCAGAAAGCTACCGAATTGGGAGTATATAGGTTAATCCCGCTAATCTGCGACAGGTCGGTTGTTAGGATGGCAGGGGACAAGCCGTTGCATCGTCTCGAGCGATGGCAGCGGATTGCTCGTGAAGCCGCCAAGCAGTGCCGCAGGCCTGATGTTCCGGAGGTATTGCCACCGGCAGGGTGGGAAGAAGCTCTGGCAGGCATGCCTGAAAACACTGCCGCAGTGATCCCCTGGGAGGAAGAAAACCAGGAACCGCTCAAAAAAGTCCTGGGGGAGAGTAGACCCAGAAAAAATGTCTATGTTTTCATCGGCCCTGAAGGTGGTTTTACCCCTGCAGAGGTGGAGCTGGCCCGCTCGCATGGGATCAGACCAGTGACACTGGGACCGCGTATTTTGCGGACAGAAACCGCCGGCCTGGCCGTGCTTGCGATAATACTATACCAGTTTGGTGATTTGGGGGGGGAACTGGATGGATGAAAAACGGGTGGGTATAGTTACTCTTGGCTGTAAGGTAAATCAGTATGAATCAGCCGCCCTGGCCGGGCTTTTCCAGGATCAGGGTTATAAGATCGTGGATTTTGAGGACGAAGCTGATTTATACATTATCAACACTTGTACCGTGACCCACCTGAGTGACCGTAAATCCAGGCAGTTAATACGCCGAGCCGCCAGAAGGAACCCTGCTGCGCTGGTAGTAGTTACCGGGTGCTACGCCCAGACCTCAACCGGGGAGATTATGGAAATTCCCGGTGTCGATCTGATCGTGGGAACAAGAGAGCGCTCCAGGATTGTAGAACTGGTAAAAAACGCCGTTAAGGGAGGAAAGCCCCTGGCGGCTGTGAGCGCTTATGACGCAAACGACCAGTTTGAAGAGCTTTCTTCTATGCCCCTAAGCGGGCGAGCCCGTGCTTTTCTGAAAATTCAGGAGGGCTGCGACAATTGCTGCACTTACTGTATTGTACCTGCGGCCAGAGGTCCGCTGCGCAGCAGGAAACCGGAGAATGTCCTGAAAACAGCACGGCAGCTGGTGGAAGCGGGCTTTAAGGAAATTGTTCTTACCGGCATTCACACCGGCGCTTATGGACGGGACCTGAGTGGGGGATACACACTGTCCGCTTTGCTCCGCAGCCTTAGTGATATACCGGGCCTGTTGAGGCTGCGGCTCAGTTCCATTGAACCCAACGATATTACCCTGGACCTGGTTGAAGTGCTGGCCGGGTCTGACAAGTTTTGTCGGCACCTGCACGTACCTTTGCAGTCCGGCGACGATCAAATCCTGGAACGGATGGGCAGGCGCTATAATACCTGGGAGTATTCACGTCTGGTGGAGGTTTTAAGGGAGAATATCCCCAACCTGGGCCTTACCACCGATGTTATCGTGGGCTTCCCGGGTGAGCGGGAAGTGGATTTTATGAATACATACAGGTTCGTCGAAAAAACAGCCTACAGCAGGTTGCATGTCTTTAAGTTTTCCCCGCGCCGGGGGACCCCGGCTGCTGCCTACCCGGATCGGGTAGACCCGCCAACCAGCGACCGGCGCAGTCATAGGCTGATCCGGCTGGGCGAAAAAATGGCCGCCCGTTTTGCCTCATCACTGGTTGGGATGGACCTGCCTGTGCTGGTCGAACGGAGCTTGCCGGATTTATACGGCTTATACGAGGGGTTGACCGACAATTATGTCAGGGTTGTTTTCCCCGGTGATGAAAACCTGTCGGGCCAGATAGTCAGAGTTAAGATTGAGGGATTGCAGGAGAACCACTTAACAGGTAAAATTATCGCTCGCTGAGGTGGAGGAATTACCAAAATTGCGTTGAATTAAAGTTTTGAGAGAAGTTGTCCGCGCCGCTGGGGGCACCGCGTATCATGAAAACACCAGGCGATGTATGTGCGATTTCGTCGCACATGGTGCGCCGGTGCCATGCTAGTAACTTCTGTGCGAATGAGTTCAAACCTGCATTTTGGGGATGCGCTCTGAGTTGGACAGCTGCACAGCTATTTTTAGGGAAGCAAAAGAACCGTCCCCCTGCTTCCTTTTATTCCCGGGTGGGAGGAGGTGGAAAACATGCAGGACTGCCTTTTTTGCAAGATAATCAAAAAGGAAATACCGGCCGAGATCGTTTATGAAGACGAGCAGGTTTTAGTTTTTAAAGATATCAATCCCATGGCTCCCGTCCACCTTATCATTATTCCCCAAAAGCACATTCCGGCTCTGGCGGATATGGATGAAAAGGACACCTTTTTGATGGGACAGATTCAATTAACAGCTGCCCGGTTGGCTGTTAAAATGGGTTTAGCTGAGGAGGGCTTTCGCCTGGTGAATAACTGTGGCCGTTCTGCCCAGCAAACGGTTATGCATATCCACTACCACCTGCTGGCAGGAAGGCATTTAAACTGGCCGCCAGGGTAGGACGCGCAGTCAAGCATGAAAAGCCAACATGTTTGTACGGAAATACTTATTCAAGGGCGTTGCAGTCGATTGGAGCGGTTGACTACCGGCTAAAACCTGTTGTATAATAACATGGTATTTGTACAATGGGAGATTGGTTTGACTATTAGATAGGTTGCGGCTTTATGGTTTTAGCGGAGGGAGGGAAAGTTAGTGGCGGAAGTGAAAGTGGGTAAAAACGAAACATTGGACAGTGCCCTCCGGCGTTTCAAGCGCACCTGCCAAAAAGCCGGTGTACTTGCAGAGGCCAGGAAACATGAACATTATGAAAAACCCAGCGTAAAAAGGAAGAAAAAATCTGAAGCGGCAAGAAAAAGGAAATTTCACTAAATAACGCTAAACATAATGCTTGGCCTTAAGCCAAGCATTTTTTGCAATAAGGAGGTGACCCATATTATGTCTCCCGCGCTTATTATCTGGCTGGCCTATCTTGCTCTTTTACTGGGCATAATTGCCCTGGTATTGGAAGTTTTCGTGTTTCCCGGATTTGGAGTAGCCGGTATTACAGGAATTATATTGCTAGGCTGGGGAATATTATTAATTGCGGTTGATGTCACGCAGGCTACTTCAGCACTTGTAATAGCGCTTGTTGCCACTATAATTATCTTGCTTGTCGGAATTAAGCTGATGTCCCGCTACAATATGTGGTATAAGCTGACCCTTCAAAACAGGCAGCAAAAAGAAGAAGGCTACCTGGCCCCACTTTCTGAACTGAGCCTTTTTACAGGCAGGGAAGGAACGGCTCTTACACCGCTGCGTCCGGCCGGTGCTGCCGAAATCGATGGTCACCGTCTGGATATAGTGACTGAAGGAGAATTTGTCAGTACCGGAGCGGCGGTCAAAGTTATCAAAGTTGAAGGAACTAGAGTGGTTGTTAAAGAAATAAATAAAGATACAGTATAAAAACTGCTCTGAAATGCACACAGAACGCTTCTTAAAAAATGAGGTGCGAATTTATTCGCAACAAATGTTTATATTAACTCCTACAAGTGCGGCGTTAACGCCGTGTGCGATTGAAATCGCACCATGATACACCGGATCAGTGATTGATAAAAAGATTAATAAGGAGGAATGAACGATGAACGCGGGATTTATTGCTTCGCTGATGCTTGTTGCTATTGTTTTTATCGCCGTAGCAGTTATTTTTAGTTTTATACCGATAGGGCTATGGATATCTGCGCTTGCGGCTGGGGTCAAGGTAGGTATTTTTACCTTAATAGGAATGCGCCTGCGCAGAGTCCCTCCTGCCAAGATTGTTAACCCGCTGATTAAGGCGGATAAGGCAGGGCTTAGCATTTCCGTAAACCAGTTGGAGGCGCATTATTTGGCCGGCGGTAATGTGGATAGGGTGGTAAATGCGCTGGTCGCCGCGGAACGGGCGGCAATACCGTTGCCCTTCGAGCGGGCGGCGGCAATCGACCTGGCCGGGCGTGATGTTTTTATGGCTGTACAGATGAGTGTCAACCCGAAGGTGCTGGAAACCCCTCTGGTCTCGGCGGTAGCCAAGGACGGGATTGAGGTTAAGGTAATCGCCAGGGTAACCGTACGGGCCAATATTGATCGCCTGGTAGGGGGCGCCGGCGAAGAGACGGTTCTCGCGCGTGTCGGTGAGGGTGTGGTTACGACTGTGGGCAGCGCTGAAAGCCATAAACTTGTCCTGGAAAATCCCGATATGATTTCCCAAACTGTTCTCAACAAGGGGCTGGATGCCGGAACAGCTTTTGAAATTCTCTCCATCGATATCGCTGATGTGGATGTGGGCCGGAACATTGGCGCACAGTTGCAGACCGACCAGGCCGAAGCGGACAAGCGGATCGCCCAGGCCAAGGCTGAGGAACGAAGGGCTATGGCCGTGGCCAGGGAGCAAGAGATGAAGGCCGCGGTGCAGGAAATGCGAGCCAAAGTCGTCCAGTCTGAAGCCGAGGTGCCCCTTGCCATGGCAGAAGCTCTGCGCCAGGGCAAACTTGGCGTGATGGACTATTATAATTTACAAAACCTGCTCTCTGATACCCAGATGAGGGATTCGTTGTCCAGGATCGGTCAGCAAAGAGAGGACGCCGGCCCTGACCTGCCTGTGAAATAATCCTGCCGGAAAAATCCATGCAGCCAACCGGAGTAAAACGATATACGAGGGCGTGGTAAATTGAATACGATATTCTGGCTGGTCTTTTTCTTCCTCCTGGCGAGAAGTATCTGGCGACTTATGGAACGTGCCGGGGACAAAGGCAGATTCGATGGCCCTCTGGGCGGACCCCCGGCAGGTATGAGAAGGCCTGGGCCTGAAAGTGAAGAGAAGCCCAAGCTCAAAATTCCTGAATACCTTACCCGGCGCAGCGAAGAACCGCCTGGCTATGAGCAGCCTGATGAATTATCCGTCATGCGAAGGGACCGGGAGGAAGAGTCGTTAGCGGAATACAGCGAGCCGGTAGTTTTAACCGGGGAAATGGCTGAACCTCCCGTAAAAGGACAGCCGTCCGGGTTATACCCTGAAGGACCTGCGGCAAGGGCTGAAGCCAAAGCTCCGTACGGCATGGAAGGCCATAAGGAGAGCCCTGCCCGGAAGCGGCGCCAGCGCAGTGACCGGGAAGATCCGTTCAGCAATATTTTAGGCCCTGGTCAGGTGGTCAAGGGAATGGTCTGGTCGCAGATACTGGGTCCTCGCGGCGGTCTCCGTTCCAAAAGGTAGAGTGACACAGGGGACGGTTCTTATTGCCTTACGCAATACCTATCGTCCCCATTGCTTCCCCGTGCGCCGATTCAGCACAGCCTGAAGGAGTCCACGGGTGCATTACCATTAAATAGTAATTTATTCCCCTTCAGTCGCATATAGTTGTGGCGAGGAGGGGATTTTTTTATGGGCTGGCGCGATTTTCAAAGAAAAGTAAAAAGGCAGTTTTCTGAAGCAATGGAGCTGCCCGGAGACGTGGTCCTGGATTTGCCAAAGATAATCATGGTCGGCAATATTCAGCTTTTTATTGAGAACCACCGCGGCATAATAGAGTACACTACGGAAGGGGTCAGGGTGAGCGTAGGGGAAGGCGAAGTTACGGTCATTGGTGAGAACCTGATGCTACGCAATATACTGCCGGACGAGCTGTGTGTGGAAGGAAAAATCCGGTCGCTCAGTTTCCTTTAGATGGGGGAATAAATTTTACAACTTGAATTCGGGGGATTTTCTATGGTATTGTTTAGACTGATGTCTGCCCTGCTGGGTTACGTGGAGATCCTGGTAACCGGGAAAGCGCCGGAAAGATTCGTCAACATGGCTGCCAGCAGAGGTATTTACCTCTGGGATATAACAAGGGTAAGAGAAGGAGCTGTTCTACTGAAAGTTCGCCTGGGCGCTGTCAAAGCGCTGCGGCACATTGCCAGGCGGACCAACTGCCGTTTTCACTTTGAGCGGCGTGTTGGTTTTCCTTTTCTATATAAACGGCTGCTGCGCAGAAAAGCGCTGGCTTTGGGCGTTTTGTTTTTCCTCGGCGCGCTTTACTTTCTTTCTTCGTTTGTCTGGTTTATCGAAGTCAAAGGGGCCGAACGGCTGGCTGTTCACGAAGTGCTGGGCGCCGCGGCTGAGGCGGGGCTCAACCGTGGTATGCCGAAATGGCGGGTCGAGCCCGGCAGGGTGGAAGCGGCTTTAGAAGAAAAGCTTCCCCTGGTGGCCTGGGCCGGTGTATATATCAAGGGCGCCAAAGTGACTATTGAGGTAGCGGAGCGTGTAGTCCCCGATGCGGAAGATAACCGGCCCTCCCATATCATCGCAACCAAAGCCGGACTGGTCAAGGACGTACTGGTATTAAGTGGTTACCCGGCAGTTAAGGAGGGAGACACCGTGTCGCCCGGCCAGGTTTTAATATCGGGAGAAATACCCCCCCTTGAGGAACCGCCCAAACCCGGTGAAGAACAGAAACAGGGAGAGGAAGCTGATAAGTCGAAAAAGCCCTCCCGCTTCGTCCACGCCCGGGGCATTGTCAGGGCCAGGGTCTGGTACGACGGCTATGGTGAGGCCAAAATTGTGGAGACCGGCAGACGTCTTACTGGAAGGTCAGAAACTCGCGTAAGTATTAAATTTAAAGGTAAGGAAATAATTTTATCTGGCGACCAAAATATTCCCTACGAACTCTATGAAACCGAGACTTTTGTTAAAACAATCCCGCAATGGAGGAATCTTGAGGTACCTGTCGAACTAGTAACCATAAAATATTTTGAGGCGGCCGAATATCGTGAAGAACTTGGTATTGAAGGGGCACGCAGCCTTGCGGGGGAGCGGGCTCTGGCAGAAGTAGCCGGACTGGTCCCCGAAGAGGCCGGAGTAGTCAATCGATCACTGGAGGAAGTTCAGACCGGTTACCCGGAAAACATTGTCCGCGTTAAGGTGACAGTTGAAACCATTGAAGAGATAGGCGCCGAGCGCTTGTTCAAACCTTGACATTTATTCAATAAAGACTGTTTTAGTTAATAAGGAGGACTGCCTGATTGGCGGAAAAATTTGAGGCAAGGGTTGAGCTTGACGACATTGGCACCGCTGCCGAGGTATTCGGAAAGAATGACGGACACCTGGACCAGGTTGAAAAAACACTGGAAGTCCGTATCGTAGCCCGGGGGCAGGGACTGACCATTTCCGGTGACAGGGAAAGAGTTGAACAGGCCCGTGAAGTCTTAACCCAATTGCAAAAGTTTTGCCGTGCCGGAAACCGTTTGACTTTTCAGGAGGTTGGATACGCCATCAAGGCTGCTCAGAGCGGCGCCAAACATGTCCTTGAGAGTCTGGCTACGGATGTTGCCATGGTGACGCAGCGCGGCAAGCAAATAAAGCCAAAAACCATCGGGCAGAAGAAATACGTCGAAACCATCAATAAATATGATGTGGTTTTTGCAGTGGGCCCCGCCGGGACAGGGAAGACTTATCTTGCCGTCGTTATGGCCATCAAGTCGCTTCGGAATAAGGACGTGGAGCGCCTGGTTCTAACGCGCCCCGCTGTAGAAGCAGGGGAAAAGCTTGGTTTTCTGCCGGGAGACCTGCAGGAAAAGGTCAACCCCTACCTGCGTCCTCTCTATGACAGTCTCTATGATGTCCTGGGGGTTGAGAACACGCAAAAATACCTGGAAAAAAACATCATAGAGATTGCGCCTCTGGCTTACATGCGCGGCAGAACGCTGGAAGATTCATTTATTATTCTGGATGAGGCGCAGAACACGACACCTGAACAGATGAAAATGTTCCTGACCCGGCTTGGTTTTGGCTCCAAGGCGGTGATTACGGGGGACATTACCCAGACCGACCTGCCCAGAGGGCAGGTTTCCGGACTGATTAATGCCCTTTCTGTTTTAAAGGATGTAAAAGGTCTCAGCATCCATACCATGACCGGGGACGACATAGTCCGGCATCCTCTGGTGGAGGAAATAATCAAGGCTTATGACAAGGGGCAGTAAGGAGGTGGCCAGGAGTGCGGCTCAAGCTCACTTTTGGCAGGAGCAAAGATAAATTGACAGCCGTCCTGTCCCTGCTGGTGAGGCATCGCAAAGTACGGAGGGGCAGCGCGGCAATTTTGTTTTTGTTTCTTTTGACTTTTATTCTCACCGCCAATATTGTACCCAATAAGAGCAACCTGGTGGTGGGGCAGGTATCTCCCAGGACCTTTAAGGCAGAAAAGGCTATCATCTTTGAAGATAAGGAAAAAACCAACGAACAACGCTTGCAGGCTGCGGAAAAAGTGGACAAAGTCTATTCCAAGGATCCTCAGGTAGTAAACGGTGTGCAGAAAGATATTACAGACCTGACCGGTAAGGTATGGGAGATCCAGGGTGACAACAGCCTTGACCTGGCCGGCAAGGTGGCTAAACTGCACGGGATATTGCCTTTTGTCCTGCCTGCAGATGAAATTGAAGCGCTGGCCGGGTCGCCACCGGCTGCTACGCAGCAGGTGGAAGATTCTCTCAAGACTATGGTTGCCGATTTACTAGAAGCTGGTGACGGTGTGTCCCACGACGGACTGGAAGATGCCAAGAAATCTTTGAGCAGCCAGATTGCCAGGATGAGCCTGTCCAAACACTATGAGAATTTTTCTGTGGGTCTTATCGATCGCTACCTGCGGCCAAACGCCTTCATCAATATGGAAATAACAAAACAAAAACAGGAGGAAGCCATGTCCCTGGTTCCACCGACCATGGTGTCGGTGAAGGAAGGGGAAAAAATTATCGGTGAAGGTGAAATTGTAACCGAGGATCACCTGATCAAACTCCAGGCCCTGGGTTTGACCCGCCCGAAGATGCCCTGGCCCTCAATCCTGGGTGTCTTCCTGCTGATGGTACTGCTTGTGGTCCTGGTCCTGTTCTACCTGTATCAACAAAACCGGGATATTTACGATCATCCCGGCTTGATTTACCTTTTAGGCATCATTGTCCTGGTCGTATTGGCGGTCGGCAAGGCCATCATGTCCATTAACGTAAGCCAGTGGCCGGAGTTCGGCGCGCAATTCGGCTATATGGTACCCATGGCCGCGGCGGGCATGCTAATCGCGGTTCTCCTTGATTCGCGCCTGGCCGTACTGGTAGTCGCGGTGATGAGCCTGATCCTGGTAATCATGACAGAAAACCAGATTCGCTTCGGCCTGGTTGGACTGATCAGCGGGATTACGGGTGTCTACAGTGTTTCCAAGCTGAGCCAGCGGGGCGATCTGGTGCGGGCCGGGTTTTATACCAGCGGGGCCAATGTCGTAGCTATTTTTATTGTTGGCCTGGTAAACGGGACCCCCTTTGGGCTGTTAATTACCTCGAGCCTGATCTTAGGGATAACCAGCGGTATCCTGTCTTCAATCCTGACCAACGGGTCCCTGCCTTTTCTGGAGCACACTTTCCGCCTCACCTCACCGGTGCGGCTGCTTGAGCTATCCCACCCCAACAATGTGCTGCTTAAAAGGCTTCTCACGGAAGCCCCGGGTACCTATCACCACAGCATCATCGTCGGGAACCTGGCTGAAGCTGCCGCCGACGCTGTCGGGAGCGAGTCGCTGCTGGTCCGGGTGGGGGCATACTATCATGATATAGGGAAAATCAAAAGGCCATACTTCTTTATTGAGAATCAAATGACCTGCGACAATCCCCACGATAAAATCGCACCATCTTTGAGTACCCTGATCCTTACCTCACATGTCAAGGACGGAGTGGAAATGGCCAGGGAACACAAGTTGCCTCAGGGTATTATTGATATTATTGAACAGCATCACGGCAGCGGTCTGGTCAGCTTTTTTTACCACAAAGCTTTGGAAAGCGACCGCCCCGAAACGGTTACGGAAGAAGAATACAGGTATGAAGGTCCCAAACCTCAGACCAGGGAGGCAGCCATCGTAATGCTAGCCGACACGGTGGAAGCCGCCGTACGCTCCCTTAACAATCGTACACCCGGCCGGGTGGAAGGCCTGGTACGCAAGATTATCAAGGACAAACTTAACGACGGTCAACTGGAAGAGTCCGACTTGACCTTTAAGGATCTCAACATCATCGCCAACTCCTTTGTCAGGGTTTTGTCCGGTATTTTTCACTCCCGGGTTGAGTATCCCGATATGTCCCAGGAGATCGAAAGGAGAAAGAAAAATGGCAGTGCTCGTAAGCAACTTACAGGACGAGGTAGCGGTGGAGGAGGACCTAGCTGATTTTTTGGCCGGGGTTGCCGAGGCTGTGCTGAAGAGTGAGGGTTATGGGGCAGATGCCGAGGTGAGTTTGGTATTAGTCGATGACAGGTACATCCGGAGTTTGAACTCCGAATACCGCGGTATCGACAGCCCAACCGATGTGCTGTCCTTTGCCATGCTGGAAGGGGAAGTTTTACCCGGTCAGGAGGAAGAGTTAATCCTCGGCGATGTGGTGGTTTCTGTCCAGACCGCCCGGCGCCAGGCTGACGAATACGGCCACAGCTTCCGGCGTGAGACTGCCTACCTGACCGCGCACGGGGTCCTGCACCTGCTGGGTTATGAGCACCAGGAGGAAGAAAGGCGCGAAAAGATGCGTCTGAAAGAAGAAGAGATCCTGGCAAGCCTGAACATATCCAGGTAGCTGTACGTCTGTTAAAACGAGTAACCGGATTTTAGCAGGCCTCACAACTTGGCTAAGAAGTCTTGAGCTGTTGTTGCTGCCGGTAAGGCCTACCGGCAGTCTTTATCACAAAAATACACAGTAGTAGTCATCCGAGGCGTAAAGGAGTCTTTAAGAACTTTGATAATTAGCTATTTAGACACCTATTCCGCTGTCGCGGTGCAGGCAGAGAATAAAAACTCAGCAATGATGAAGTGGAGGAAACGTTTGTGGGATTGCGCAAAATTTTAGACAGCTTCAACTATGCTGTGGCTGGAGTTGTTTATGCGGTTAAGACCCAGCGAAATATGCGTATCCACTTAACTGCGGCTTTGCTGGTACTGGGACTGGGTCTTTATATACAAGTGAGCTCAAGGGATTTGCTGTTGATTTTTTTCGCAATTACCCTCGTGATCATGGCAGAGCTCTTTAATACCGCGATCGAGGCGGTAGTGGACCTTTATGTCCAGGAGTTTCGTCCGCTGGCGAAAATAGCCAAGAACGTCGCTGC
>DNIT01000093.1:59997-60620 GCA_003489345.1 Pelotomaculum sp.
GGAGCCGTGCTGATGACCGCATTGAACTCTCTGGTGGTGGCCTATATCATATTTTACCCCCGCCTTGAAGGCTCTTCATTTAATCTTGGCGCCAGAGTAAAAGCGACACCGCTTTCCGTTACTATGATAGCGCTGTTGCTGGTGCTGGTTCTGGTGACGATAGGTAAAGCTATAACCAGCAAAGGTACCTACGTTAGGGGGGGTATGCCCAGCGGCCATACAGCCGTAGCCTTTGCGGGATGTACGGCCCTGGCTCTGTATACCGGGAGCGCCCTGGCGGCCAGCATCGCTTTGGTTATAGCCCTGCTGGTAGCGCACAGTCGTTTGGATGCGCAAGTGCACTCCCTGCTTGAGGTAGTCGCCGGCGCCCTGCTGGGCATACTCGTAACCGTGGTAGTTTTTAAACTGGCAGGCTGGTGAGTGGGACGTGAGACGTGGGACGTGAGTAAGCAGGTGGTGCTTTTATCGTGTAAACCAGGACGTAGATGTATGAGTATCGGTGCGGGTTTATTTGAATAAATATGGAATGGCCTAGTCGTAAAGTGTAGGAAGTTGGCAATAATACATAGAAGATATGTCTATTGGTATGATGGACGCGGGATCCAAAAATACGAGGTGCGAAT
>DNIT01000142.1:0-1750 GCA_003489345.1 Pelotomaculum sp.
TCGTGTACACGTTCATGCAATATGTGCCCTTCCGCTGTTTTCAGGTTTTCCTTCCATTGCTGCTCAAGATGGATCAATCCCCACTGCCGCTCGCAAAATGCGAAGTGCTGGATACCTGAAAGAGGGAGAAGTTGTTCCTCAGAATAAGTATCAGACATAGTTAGCGCTCTATCAAGGTCACACCCGGCGGGATTTCATCTTTGGCAACAGATATATCATAATCGCTGAAATCTCTGGCAGGTTTGTTTTCATCTATCCTTTTAACCTTAATTGCATCGAAAAGTCTTTGTACTGGTGCATTGCCCATTTTAGAAGAGTGCTCAAAAACAATCAGCTTCCTGGTCCCCATCAATCCCCGGGCGGCGGAGCGGTCATGTTCAAACATGTTTTCAAGCGCCTCCCAGAGAAGCTCCAAATCTCCCGTGGTAAAACCGGTCTGATTGGCAAGCGGAGCTGAGATAAAGCCATGTGCGCGATACAGACCATAAGGGACCGTGAACTTACGTCCCATGGTACGGTTGTCACCGCCCTGTTTTTCAGCCTCTGCTTCGGTGGCGACCGCCATTCGGGTAATACTGTGTTCAAGTGAAACTATGGGATCAATCGAACGGGCAAAGGTAAACTGCACCGGTCCCCTTACCTGTCCGGCATTGGCACCCGTTGACATCACCGCGCCGAAAGTCCTGATATCAAAAAAGTTCTGGCATAGAAACTGTTTGGCCCGGTCAATTTCTTTGCCTTGGCCCTGACCCGTTTTATTTCGCTTTTTTCCGTCCATAACATCGGCGGGAGGGTTCTCCAAGTCAATATTTAAGCTTTTATACGCTTGATCGATAGTATTGTTCAGCACCGCTTTTTCCTTAATAAAGATACTGTAAGGACTTTTCTCGTCCCATTTAAGGCCAACATAATTCCTCACTTTTCGTTTCAAACAAACATCGGTAATGAGCCCATGACCGGTTTCAGCATCAATTCTAGGCAGATTCCCGGCATCCGGATCGCCATTGGGATTGCCGTCTTTTACATCAAACAGAAGCACAAAATCATAGCGATTCTGAATTTCTTTATTCATAAAACATTTCTCCTTATCATTAAAATGAAGTTAAACTATTGTTTCAAATTAGTCTTTACGCTCAAAAAAGGCCTGCCTTTGATGATAATAGCCAATGGCAAAACGGCCCTGTTCGTGTAGATTCAGATGCGGTGGAAAATCCTGTAATTTTCCCACTATATCACCCAATAATTTTTCAAATGTGATTACCCGGCCTTTATTATCCAGTTTGGCAAGATGGTGGTTCTTTAGACGAAGCAGGTTGGTGAATACGGTTACCGGTGTTGAACACGCCGCTCCGTAAAAACGTTCTCTGATCGTGGCATTGATGCCCGGGTTTGCTTCTTCTTGAATCTTTTCCAGGACGGCAAACAATCTACCCAATTGATAACCCGTAGATGGCTGATTGATATCCAATTGCAATGCAACCTCCTTATGTTTAGGATTCGGATAAAAATAATAATAGCGGTTTAAATAGGCCTTAATCAAGGCGGCCCGAACAGGTTTAACCCTGGTTTCGGTATCACTGCGAATCCGGCGTAAACACGCCTGGAGTAAGGTGGCCGGATAGGGTGTTCCATCCAGAATTGCTCGCATAAAGTCACCGGCCATATTGGGGGGAATATTATCACTCTTATCTTGAGTGGCGATATTGACCAGGATACGCCAGATTGAATAATATTCGGGTTCTTTAGGCGG
>DNIT01000142.1:1874-5981 GCA_003489345.1 Pelotomaculum sp.
CATCGAAATACTGTTTAATGTGAAATGCAAATTCGGAGATCGTCCCCACCTTCCAAAAGCGGATGGCAATTCGCGCAGCATTTGGAGCCAGACCCAGAATGTAAAAACGGTCGTCTCCGTCATCCTCCAGGTACGTGCCGCTTTTAACTGATTCATACAAAGCCTTTATCTTTTCCGTCCCCGCATCAGGATCGTCCTTTTCAGGTTCTTTAAAGAAATAGGAAAAATCAGATTCAAAAGCGGATTTCTTTTCTGACCAAAAGACTGTAGACGCATCGCCGACCTGTATGCGCTGTCCCGGAGAATCGAGCAGAGTATTTAACGCTTTACCATATTGAGACACAGCTACTCTACTTACAGGAGCATTTAAACTCTGCGATTTACCGTACGAATTGAATGCGTCCTTGTTGAAGCTAACAATGCACGCACCGGAAGATTGGGCGCCCCAAACCCCTTTGGTAACCGGATGCGTCGTCTCAATAGCCACATTCATATCGCCTGTGAGTAAACAAGTACCGAGATTCTTTTCTTGCTCGACTTCACTTCTCAAGGCCTCTGCCACCGCTGGTGATTGAAAAACCGTGTTAAAACCGGTTGCATTAACTCTGAAGCTAAGTTTTACGTTGCCCTCCTTAAATAACTCCCCATACTCACTGTGGTTAAGGGCTGCATCGAAATGATTCCTATTCTCCAATCCCTCTTCAAGTAAGCGTCTTACGGCTACTACTCCAGGATCGTCGGTCGCCTTCAACCATTTGTCAATTGCCTCAATCATACTTTTCAGCCGTATATTGCCTTTGTCGCCCAGACCAAACACAAATGCGGCATTATCCCATAGTAAATTGGCATCCTTGCCGCTATTGCTATGTTTCAATGCTTGTTTTCCAATGTTCGGCAGATCGAAAGTGCGGGAAACAAACTTTTTTCCCTGCATTTCCCGTAAATCGTGAATGTTGTTTATGTTCCCGTCGAGATCAATGTCTACAAGAAAATCGATTCCGCCCTTTATCCATCCATCCTGGGCTATCAATCCCAAATCAGCCTTCCGATCATAGTACTCCTTTAACGCCTGAAGTATCATCCCCTCACTTCCACCTCCCTCCGGTCAGTATTCACTGCGCCTTTATCGATGTGCGCCCGGAAAAATAGAGGCCGGGGATTGTCAATATCCTGTTCAAAGTCCAGATCATACAACATAAAACCCAGGTCGCGGGTCTCTTCAATAAGTTGAACCGGTTCCTCATCGGGATTCTTAATCAATCTAAAGTCACATGCAAACTCCCTGCATCCCAGGTAAGGTCTGTGAAAACACTGCCCTTTCTTTGCTCTTCGTTCAAACATTGCCGCATACTTGGCCGCAGACTCATCCGTCCCGGCAGTTTCCACCCGCTCTTTTTCATCCGCCCAAAACTCCGGTAACACTGAACGTTTGGCTTTTCTTTGCTCAGGTGGAATAAAATGAAAGAATCCATGAATTCGGTAGCGGACATCCCGCAGAAAAAGTCCGGCCCGCTGCTGCCGTTCATCTTCGATGAATATGCCCATAGGAGCGCCAAGCACGCCTGACATCTGCTTTGCCGTGGGAGCGGGCACTATCCTGCCGACCTCATTGCGGCGCACGGAAATCCATTTAATCGGATTCAACACTTCTATCCTGGTTATATTCCACCTGATAGCCGGCTTCCATAAAATAGCCTCAAAAATGGCTCTTGCCGCTGATGGGGTCATTACATCATAACTGACCCGCTCCACTTTCATTTCCGGACGGGTAAAACATGCGTAATCACCCCATACCTCCAAACACCAATTGTGCAACCCCACCAGCCCCTTTCTACATGATGAATACCTCCGATTCAAAGCGATTGTCGTAAGAAGCCCTGTTTCACTCGAATAATAAAATTCTGATGCCAGGGCAAAAATCCCGGTATAAGCTTGTTCAAGCATATTATTTTTTACCAAGCTGTTAAAATCATGATTATAGATATTTACCGTATATCTTTGCAGCCGGCGCATCAGCCTGCGATTAGGTCCGGTTACTTTTAGTAATCGGATCAGTTCCCGCCCTTCGCCATAAGGAACCAGGATGGTTTTTTGAATGGAATCATCGATAATATGAAACCGTTCCGCAGCAGTACGGAAAAATATGCTGCATTCCTGCCTGTCAGGTTTTAACAAGCGGGTTATCTCTTTTGAATCGAGCGAGTTGGCCTTCCAATAGAGTTCGGCGAAATATTTTTCAAATAATTCATGACTCAAAGGATCATTGGGTACAGTGCTAATCATGGCGCTGGCAGTTTCCGCCGCTTTGCGCAGAATCCCCAGGGGGGCTTTTCGGGGCGCAACAAAAACCACTACTTTTCCCTCTGGCAATAATCCTTCCCGGTTGCAGCGACCGGCCGCCTGGGCTATTGAATCCAGCCCGGCAAGCGCCCTGTAAACAACCGGAAAATCAAGGTCCACACCCGCCTCAACCAGCTGGGTGCTAATAACCCGGACAGGTTCCCGGTTTTTTAATTTCTGCTTAATAGCCGCTATGGTTTCACTGCGGTGCTGTCCGCACATCAGGGCTGACAGATGAAAGGTTCCTTCCGGCATCAGGCCATGTAATTCGCGGCAGCTTTTCCGATCGGATACTACGCACAAAACCTGATCATAACCTTTTAACTCCTCGGCTATTTCTTCCCAACTGGATGGAGTACGAAGGTCAGGAGGAAGCTGAACCCGATATCTTATTAGAGATTTATATAATAAATCCACATCAGCTTTGTCACCCATTATTTCAGTAACATGTTTTAGGCCTACAAAAGGTTTTCCGTCCACTATCCGTTCTTTAAAGGCCGGTTGGGTTGCCGTCGATAAAACAAAGCTGACCTGATAATGGTCCACCAACAGCTGCATGGTTTCAAGAATTGGCGACAGAAAGTCAACCGGCACCAGTTGAGCTTCATCTAAAACCACCACTGATCTGGCAATATTGTGAAGCTTGCGGCAGCGGCTTGATTTGGCCGCAAATAAAGACTCAAAGAATTGTACCGAAGTAGTGACAATTACCGGCGCATCCCAGTTTTCTGAAGCCAGCCGGGATTTGGGCGTCGACTCATCTTCATCCAAACTTGAATGATGTTCAACCACCTGGTCATCACCAAGTACCAAACGGAAGACATCAGCGTTTTGTTCTATAATGCTCGTATACGGAATGACATATATGATTCGGTCTAACCTGTGTTTAATAGCATGTTCAAGTCCAAATGCCAGGCTGGATAGAGTCTTTCCTCCCCCGGTGGGTACCGAGAGGGAAAAAATGCCTTGAGCTTCGCCGGCCATTTGCACACATTTTTCTCTAATACTCCTTCTGATTTCGTTAACCTTAGTATCTGCTGACACTTCGTCAAGCTTTTTTATATACCTATTGAATCTTTCCCGGAGCTCTGAAATGGTGCAATAATCGCCACGGATATTAGCTTTGCTTCCGTCCATGTAAAACTCTGTATCCAAAAAGTCAGCATCTACCAGGGATGAATACAGCATCCGTATCCACAGAGATACGTCCAGGCTCTCTGCAAATCTCCAGGGTGGTAAATTGGGCTTGGCTCTCTGGATTGTTTCAACAATCGATTTATCAATATCATCTATGTTTTTTAATTGAGACCTTTGAAACTGAAGGGCAGATTGTCCAGCACCTTCAGAACTGGACCAGTCCGGCAGCCCGGTGTGATGCCCGGCTATACAATATGAAAGAAATCGTCCCAATCCTTTGCCGAACAACTCCTCAACCAGTACGGCACCGTGAATAGCATGGGGCATCTTGCCCATTTTTCCCTCCATATGTGCGTCTTCATCAAAATACCCGCTTTTTAATTTGAGGTACTTTTGCCAAACAGGTCTTCCTTTACCTACATCATGGGCTAATCCTACAGCCCGTCCCCATTCTGCAGATTTAAACTTGGCTGCATTTATTCCTGCCAACCGGCTAGTGTTCTCTAAATGTTCTATTAGTTTATGCGGAGCATCCCAGGTTCCATCATCATTCTGTCGAACATGGGCAATTAAGTCGTCGTTCATGATAAAATCCTCTCAAAAGACCAATAACCTGTTAATATATTCCTT
>DNIT01000054.1:0-3438 GCA_003489345.1 Pelotomaculum sp.
GTCCATGACGTGTTTCAAACTATGCTCCTCTCTTACCTATTCTTTATCCACGAGCTGGATAATTGTTTTATTCTATCAGCTCACGCTCACGCTCACGCAGCCATGCGGTGACGTCGTAATCTTCTGGATAAACCTTAATGATTACGATCTAGAGCGGCTCTGTTCCGAGCTGGAAGCTTTCTGTTTCAAGAATAGGAGTCTCATACAGCCAAAACCCAAAGCCGAAACCATCTCATTTGTTTTCCCAAATTTTCTATACAGCAAAATAAACCCCACCTTTTTTCTAAAGTTTTTGGAGAATATTAGTATAAATCTTGGAGTTAACTCAAGGTCAAGCATTTTTTAACAGAAATGCAAATAAGTTTAACTGCACTCCTGTTGGGAAAAGATAATCAGGTACTTATTTCTCGACTACCTGCGACATTCGTACAACAATCAATCTTTATGGCCATCTGGAATACCAATCCAAGAAAGAAACAGCAGAAGTCATGCAGGAATCTTTGCCGCTTAAATTGGCAGGGACCACTAATCTTTACGATCAGCAGCCCCATGATGGAAAGTTAGGTAAATATAGATGCCATTCTCATAGTGTTCAGGTATTGTTATTCATTTGAAATGCTCCTTTCTATGCTTACAAAATAAAAGACATGACAGTTTATCGAACCGCCATGTCGAAGTCAGTTTCGATTGCTGATATATAAAATAAACTACATTTTCTTGTGCGTTTTTCACAAGAAAATATAGCTTTTAACTTGCTACGAATGTTCATAACGAAACTCGGAAACCTGCATAAACAAAGGCTTTGACAGCAAACAAACGAGCATTACATATAAAGGCGCCTAATTTCCAAGGCACCTTTATTGGCCTTTGGGCATTAAATACATGGCCTATGCCTTTCTTGTATAAATGATTGTATTGTTTATTCATACTCCATATAATTCTTCATAAGTGATTACATCATCGTATTGGCTTGGCGGCAATTTTAAATCTTTTATTGTGCCGTATTTTAAATATAGTCCATCGTTGTCGCCATAGCCAAAATGCCAATCAAGGACCAAATTTTCATCAATACCAATACTGTAAATTTTCAATTTGCGGAGTTTCTCTTGCAGTTCTGGCCCATCGGGGATGAGAGCTGTTAGCGGGCTGTCTTCTTCGAATAGATAAAAGTTGCCTTGTATCACACCGCAGTGGTCACAGTGGTTTGCAAAGCATTCTCCTGCTGTTTTTGAAAATCCCTTGTGTACATTGTAGTTTTTTTGCAAATACCTCAAAAGAGCCGGGGGAATTGCGCTCTCATCCTCCACCCATGCAACGTATAATGGTTCGTACCCTACAACGTCTTCGATAATTTCACTCTCATAACTACCGTCCTCATGCTGGAATAACGCTACGTGCTCTCCAATACCCAAGCCCACAACACGAGTGGGCTTTTTACACTTGAAACAGTTTTGTACGCCTTCCACGATATATATGTACTCGCAGGCTATAATTGTTAGTTCCCGCCCACATGCTATCCATTTTGCAAATTTAACATAGTCGCGAACGGGTCCTTCATAATACCACTTTTTACGTTTGGAGTCCCATTTGGCTCCCATGGCTTTTGCAATATCCTTTTCAGCATAGGGAACACTCATATAAAGTTTTCCGTGCATATTGCTTCCCTCACAATGTTCTTGTAACTCGTTTAATTACTTCTAAGAACATAGACAAAATGGAATTTGAACCCTCTGCTTTTGCAAGCTCTCAACACCTATTATAAACTGCCGTCAGAGGCTTGAAAATCCCCAAATTACAAGGAGTTTATGCAAGTCAGCGCGTTATCTGCTGTTATCGGTGTTTATAGCTCACCTACTGTTTTGCCGATGCTGATGAGGGAAAATTTAAGGGCAAATCAGGGATGAAAACCAATACAATTAAGGCGCGGCGCGGACTGTTGTGATGTGTGGTCACTTCGGAAGCATGGCCCGTTGACAGTCAGAAAAGCTGAAATTCCATTGAAAAACCCATATAGGGCAATGAGTAGACGTTCAAAAAAGAGCGTCTACTTTTTTTGCCCAAATCCAGGAGGTGAAACCCATAATGACCAATGTAATAGCCATCGCCAACCAAAAAGGCGGCGTCGGCAAGATGACCACCTGCGCCAATTTAGGCATCGGGCTTGCCCAAAGCGGGAAAAAGGTGCTATTGATGGATACCGACCCGCAGGGCAGCCTGTCTATCAGTTTAGGGTATCCGCAGCCCGATCAACTGCCGGTGACGTTGGCAACCGTCATGGGCAAGGTGCTGTCCGATACGCCCATATCCCCGCAGGAAGGAATCCTGCGCCACGCGGAGGGCGTTGACCTCATGCCCGCCAACATTGAGCTTTCGGGGACAGAGGTATCTCTTGTAAACGCCATGACCCGCGAAAGCGTCCTGAAGCAATACCTTGACAGCGTAAAACGCCAATATGACTATCTGCGGGGCGAATGCCCCGCATGGAAGCGTCCGTAAGGACGCGCAGCCGCCCCCGAACGGGGGCGTTTCGTGGGGATTGGGGAGGCTTCCCCAACAAGCAAAAGCACGGCGGTGTGTACCGCCGTGCCCTGCTTGCCAGTTTTGTCGTGACCTTTTTCGGTATGTTCGACGCTATAGTATAGGTGGTATAGTGGTATAATGGATTATATATCAACAACGCAAAATACTGTGGGGATGGATGTATAAGGAGATTTTCTCTTTAGTCGTGTATAGGTTATTCCTAAAAACGCTGATAAACCGATTGATAGACGACTGACATCCGAACGAAAAAATCTTAGAACTACAGGGAAAATACAGATTGCTACTGTATCCTTTCTGTGGAGGAATGATTATGTCCATACGAATTCTACTTGTCGAGGACGATGAGCATATCTGCAATACAGTCAAAGCCTTTTTATCAGAGGCGGGATATAAGGTGGATGCCTGCTTGGACGGCGATGAGGCGCACACCAAGTTTTACGACAACACCTACCAACTTGTCATTCTCGACATCCTGCTGCCGGGAATGAACGGTCATGAGCTTTTGCGGGAGTTTCGCAAAATAAACGACACCCCCATTCTGATGATGACAGCACTTTCCGATGAGAAGAATCAAATCAAGGCGTTCGACGCGGAAGCGGATGATTATGTGACAAAGCCGTTCAAGATTCAGCTTCTGCTGAAACGAGTGGAAGCCTTGCTCCGGCGAAGCGGCGCATTGGCAAAGGAAGTCCGTTGCGGCAAACTGACGCTCCTGCCGGAAGATTTCAAAGTTACCTATAATGGCGAGGAAATTGTTTTGACTCTCAAAGAGTTTGAAATCCTAATGCTGTTGGTTCAGAACAGGGGCAGGACGCTATCTCATGAAATTATTCTATCCCGCGTTTGGGGCTATAATTTTGACGGAGACGGCAGCACCGTGCATACCCATATCAAGAA
>DNIT01000054.1:3578-3907 GCA_003489345.1 Pelotomaculum sp.
CATACCCATATCAAGAATCTGCGGGCGAAACTGCCGGAAAACATTATCAAAACAGTACGGGGAGTGGGCTACCGATTGGAGGAAGAATCCTAATGAAAAATCGCGGGATTTTTATTAAGGTATTTACTTATACAATAATTTCTATATTGCTGCTTGTCGGCGTGACGGCGGCACTATTTTCGCAACAGTTTATGTCATTCTACAGAACGACACAGGCTCAGCAAATAATAGCTTCATATCAGCCTTTGGTGGAGCGGATTCAAGGAAATAACAACAGCGACGTTGCTGAATTGGCGCGGCGCTTTTATGAAAACAATCAGTCTTTTGAG
>DNIT01000054.1:4016-12639 GCA_003489345.1 Pelotomaculum sp.
GAAAACAATCAGTCTTTTGAGTTCAATATTGTTGATAAAGATGGCAACTCAATATATGCCACTCCGAATGCCGACACGTCGAACAGTTTTAGCGGCGATTTTTATTATATTGTGCATAAAGATAACAGATTATCCATTGTTGCCCAAAGCATGACGGGCTTAGAAGCGTTTTATCGCGAGTTAATCATTCGTGGAGTCGCCGTGTTTGCCGTAATGCTTGCGCTCAGCCTCCTCTGTGCTTTTGTCTTTGCGCGGCAGATGACCAAACCAATCACGCGCCTCGCGGACAGCGCCGGAAGGATGGCCAATCTCGAAGAAGTCCCGCCGCCGTTGGAGCAAAAAGATGAACTTGGCACATTAGCCCGCGACGTTTATTCTATGTACGTCAAGCTGAAGGAAACCATCACCAAATTAGAGGACGAAATCCTTCGGGAACGCGAATTGGAGGAATCGCAGAGGTATTTCTTTTCGGCGGCTTCCCACGAACTGAAAACGCCTATTGCTGCTGCCAGTGTACTGCTGGAGGGAATGCTCGAAAACGTGGGAGATTACAAAGACCACCCCAAATACCTGCGCGAATGCGTGAAGATGATGGACGCGCTGAGCAAGATGATATCCGAGATACTAGAGATTGTCAGCTTAAACGACGGGAGGATCATACCCGCTTTTGAAAAACTGGACATAAGGCATACAGTCGCTGATATACTGCCTGACTTTCAGACATTATCTGAGGCAAACGGCCAGCGTATTGTCACGGATATTCCTGACGGGCAAAGCTGTCTTGCCGACCCCCAGATGCTCCAAAAGGCACTTTCCAACGTCATATTGAATGCGGTGCAGAATACGCCCGTAGACGGCGAAATACGGATATGGAGTGAGCCTGCGGCTAATAAATACCGCCTTTGCGTGTTAAACACAGGGGCAAGGATTGACGATACTATTTTGCCGAAGCTGTTTGACCCGTTCTACCGCGTGGATAAGGCGCGAAGCCGAAAAAGCGGGCGGAGCGGCCTGGGGTTGACCCTCGTGCGGAAAACGCTGGAAGCCATGAATATTGACTTCACTTTAGAAAATACCCCGGACGGCGTTCTGTTTTGGATGAATTTGCCGAAGGTGTAAGCAGCCATAAGGAGAAAAAGGCATTGAAACTGCAAAAGCAAAACACTCTTACAATCGCGTTGTTCATAGTATATATACTGCTGTTAACAGGGATTATTCTCTTTAAACTACCATTTTATTCCGAAAAAATATCAGACGGGATACGAGTAATCAACCTGATCCCCTTTCAGGGGTCTTTCGATAAAAACGGAGTTATACTTTTTCGTGAAATTATTGATAATATACTTCTTTTTATACCGTTGGGCATCTATATTTGCATGTTAAAAAGCAAATGGCCTTTTATGAAAAAGGCTCTTCCAGCTATCGGCTTATCCTTAACGTTTGAGGTTATACAATTCATTTTTGCAATCGGAAGGAGCGATATTACTGATGTACTTGGCAACACGCTTGGAGGGGTAATCGGCATTGGCATTTATGCTTTATTGTTCAAGGTTTTTAAAAATAGGACTGTTAAGGTTGTAAATATACTTGCCTTGGCAGTAACTGTTTATGTAGTATTGCACTTTGCCTCTTTATTTTACCTCAGTCATTTTGTTATGAGGTAGTCGCACCCATGATTTAAGTCCGACATATTGTATCACTTTGACCGGTAGGGTAACCCCTTCCGGTCTTTTTTGTTTCGTTGCTACAGACAAACTACAGGTTGCCTACAGGGAAAATACAGATTGGCTTGCCATAATGAGAACCATAGTGAACACGAATACCTATTCGTTGGGAGGAAATCGAATGTATATTCTAATAAACGCAATGAAGAATCTGCTCCGCAACAAAGGGCGGAACATCCTGATTGCTACCGTAACGCTGGCAATCATCATCTCTACGGTGGTGACGCTGACCATTGGCAACGCCTCGTCCAAAATCATTGAGGACACTCGACTGCGTATCGGCTCAAAGGTGAATATCGCCATAGATTTGCAGGAACACGGTCGCTCCGGGAAGATGGAAATGCCGGAGGTTGGCATTGACGATTTTTTCTCATACGCGCAGTCTGACTACTTGAGCAAAAGCATCTTGAGCGCACAACTCTATTTGTATAGCGCGACTACATTCGCTGTCGATGACGATAGCAAGGCGCAAGGTATATGGGAAAGCAACGACGGAACCGGGGAAGCGAGAAAAGCTGGAACTATGATACTGATTGGAAATTCCGATCCTGATACGCTTACGGATTTCAGCGTGGATGGCGGCAGAAAGATTCTGCCCGGCGGCAGAATGTACAGCGGACTGGACGAATGTATCATCAGCTCCGACCTTGCTGAACTGAACGGCATTTCGGTTGGCGATACTATTTCCGCGCGGAGCGTATTTGAACCAGTAAAAAACTTTGACCTTGTTGTAGTTGGTATATACTCTGATGAAACAGCGGCTTATCCGGGTCCCGCGTATGAAGAAGCAAAATTCTTCGTTTTCAATCGGCACAACGAAGTCATCACAAGTTTTGAAACGGTAATGTCCAAGGGGTTCGAAACTGACGAAGGAATACAAATCAATGCTGAATACTATTTGAAAAACCCTGATGACATTTCCAAATTTGAGGCAGAGGTTCGTGCAAAAGGGTTGCCTGATGATTACAGCGTATCCATCAACCAAAAGGAACTCGACGGTATTACAGGTCCGCTGAAAAGCATGGCAGGTATTACCTCGACCTTTATGGCTGTTATCTTGATACTCGGTGCGATAGTCCTTGTTTTGCTTGCCTTTATCGCTGTCCGCGAAAGGCAATACGAAGTCGGCGTCCTGCGGGCAATGGGCATGGAAAAAGCCAAAATAGCCGTTGGCATATTGTCAGAGGCTGTTATAATCAGCCTGATGTGCCTGATAATAGGGCTTGGAATAGGCAGCGTCGCCTCACAGCCAATAGCTGACAGTATCCTTTCTAGTCAGGTGGAGGTTGCCGCCGAAAAGACAAAAGCCAATTCTGAAAATCTGCAATTTTTAGTTATGTCAGGTAAAACGGAGCTTGTGAACGGACTTAACGGATACACACCTGTCAGCGAAATCCAAGTTGCGCTTGATGCGCATACCGTTATCCAAATCACCCTTATCGCTCTCGCACTGGCGGGTCTGTCCGGAGTAATTGGGATTGCGGTGATAACGAGATATGAACCCCTGAAAATTCTCAGGGAACGGAATTAGGAGGGTCAGGGATATGAGTACACTTACTTTGCAAAATGTTTCCTATAAGTATGAAGGCAGCGAAAGACTCGTTATCAGGGATGTCAGCCTGAGCTTTGAACCCGGAAATGTCTACACCATCATCGGCAAGTCAGGCGCGGGCAAATCCACTCTGCTGAATCTGCTCGCGGGGCTGGACGTTGCCACCACCGGGCATATCGTCTACGATGGGGTGAGTTTGGCTGAAATCAACCGTAACCATTACCGCGCCCGGAAAGCGGGAATTATCTTTCAAGGCTTTAATCTTCTCACCAACGCCACCGCTCTTGACAATATCCTGTTATCCATGCACATAAGCGGCGTCAAAGGCATAAATAAAAAGACTCGGGCGCTTGAGTTGTTGGAAAAGGTGGGCATTTCTCCGGAAAAAGCGAATCGTAAAATACTCAAATTATCCGGCGGCGAGCAACAGCGTATCGGCATGGCCCGTGCGCTGGCGCACAATCCGGAACTGATTGTCGCTGATGAACCCACCGGAAACTTGGATGAAGACACGGCAAATAGAGTTTTGGAAGTTTTCGCTTCTCTTGCTCACGAAGAAGGAAAATGCGTGATTATTGTCACACATTCCAAAGAAGTGATCGCCATCGCGGACGAGATTTGGAGCGTGGACGAGGGCGTGTTTCGCCCGGTTCCGGTTAACGAGGGGTGAGCCTATGAAAAAGTATTTCTATGTGATTGAAAACGCCTTGCTGAACCTGAGCAAGAACAAGGGGCGAAACTTCTTGCAAGGTGCGATGATTTTTGCCGTTATCACAACCACCGTGATTGCGCTTTCAATCCACAACACCTCTGTCACTCTTATAAGCGAGTATAAAGCCCATTTCGGCAGCGAGGTGAGTATCAGTCCCGAACGTATGCCCAGCAATCTGCCGGGTATTACAGCGGAACAGGCTTTAGCGTTCTCGCAGTCAGAGTATTTGCGGGATTTTGAGGTGAGTGAGCCGGACGATAGCTCGGAGGCAGTCGATGCAGTATTCTATTTGAAATCGCCGGAACTGCTTGAGGCTTTCGCTGCGGAAGTCCGGGGCAAAGGTCTGCCTGACGGTTACAAAGTCGATATTGATAGGGACGCCTACGCTCGGATGGTCACGCCGCTTGAAGGCTTGCAGGACATCTCGTTCACGTTCCTGCTGATTGTGCTTGCGCTCGGCGCGGCGATTATGGTTCTGCTTTCCGTCATTGCCGTCCGAGAACGCAAATATGAAATCGGTGTTTTGCGGGCGATGGGTATGAAAAAAAGAAAGCTGGCGATGGGTCTTGGCGTGGAAATTATCGCCATAACCTGCGTTTGCTATCTATTCGGGATGATTGCGGGGTGGCTGCTTTCACAGCCTATATCGGATGCATTGCTGACAGGGCAGCAATCGGCGGAGCTTATGAACGCCGTAGCTGCGCAGCCGCTTACATCAGTCAAAATATCCGTCAGCCCGCTTACGGCGTTAGAAATCTTTGGCGTGGCAATATTATTGGCCTCCATCGCGGGTATTATCTCGGTCAGACAGGTTACAAAATATGAACCCATTAAAATCTTGATGGAACGAAATTAAGGAGGCGGCATATGAAATGCTTAGAACTCGCGGATGTATATTACCGCTACGAGGGAAGTGCGGATTATGTCTTAAAGGGTATCACCGCTTCCTTTGAGAGCGGCAAAGTCTATACGATTATCGGGGAATCCGGCGCGGGGAAATCCACTCTACTGTCCTTAATTTCCGGCTTGGACGTGTGTACGGAGGGTGACGTTTACTATGAGGGAAAGAGCCTGCGGAAGCTTGACCGAGATGATTACCGCGCAAAAAGCGTGGGCGTGATTTTTCAAGGTTATAATCTCCTCACGAACTTCACGGCGGTCTATAATATCACCCTTTCCATGAGCATCAGTGAAAGCGAGATTACCGACCGACAAGCGAAAAAGGAAGCGGCTTATGCTTTGCTTGATAATATGGGCGTTGACCGTGAAACCGCAGACCGTAAAATCCTCTACCTTTCGGGCGGCGAACAGCAGCGCGTGGGCATTGCACGGGCTTTATCTCACAACCCGGACGTGATTATCGCAGATGAACCAACGGGCAACCTTGACGCGGAAACCGAGGGCGCGGTGCTGAATATCTTTACCCGTTTGGCGCATGAGGACGGCAAATGCGTGATTATCGTCACCCATTCGGAAAACGTAACCGCCATTGCCGATGAAGTCATCGGGATTCGCGCGGGAAAACTTCTGTCCGGCACGGAATATCGCGCAAGCCTCCCGTGTCATGTATCGTACCCAAGTCAGGAGAATTTAGAAACAAAAATAAAGGAGAACGAACAATGATGAAACGAGTATTTGCTGTGATTTGCTGTGCCTTGTTAATTATGACGATTGCCGGATGCGCGTCAAAAGGAACAGACCCCGCGCCAAATGGAACTGGCACCGCCTCAACCGGCACGATAAAAATCGGGTTCGCAATGCCGGTTTCGGATGAGATCAACATGAACATGCGCGGCAGCTACGAGACATACGCTGAGACGCTGGAAGGGGTGCAGTTAATCTTCACCAGCGCCGAAGGCAATGCCGAACAACAGACTACAGACGTCGAAAACCTCATCTCTCAAAACTGCGACGTCATTATTATTCGCCCAGTCGATGGACAGTCCATCGGCACTGCGTGCGACGCCGTCGTGGGCGCGAATATTCCACTGATTATCGATGAGTTTATAGTCGATGCAACGAACTACACCGTTCGCACTGTCATAGACCAGGCCGACCACGGCAGGGTACTCGGCAGCTATCTTCAGGGGCTGCTTGATAAGGGAGCCATCAAAGAGGTGAAAATCGGATATATCGCGGGAGACAGCGACCCCCTGATGATGAGTCGTCGGGCAGGCATATCGGAGACTTGCGCCTCCGCAGTATTTGTCGCCGGCGGCGTAGCGAACAACTGGTCTGCCACCGAAGCTCAGGCTATTGTCGAGAACTGGATTTCCAGCGGATTGATCAACGCCATGAACGTAATTGCATGTATGGACGACGCTCTGGCGAATGCGGCAATTACGGCGTTGGGTGACGATTATCCGGATATAATCGTATTGGGTGCTGGCGGCACCAACGTGCTGGCACAGCAGAACATAGTGAGCGGCAGGATGAAAGCGTCTACCTATCAGAACAACGTCATCGCCGCTAAAAATATGTTGGATGTCTGCTTTGATCTGGCTAACGGCGTTGAGGTTAAGTATGACGATCCGGAAAACAGACTGCTCAACCTGCGGAGCATCTCTCTGATGACTGCCGACACAATTGAATAAATAAACGTATTTAGATGCTCTGTTGACTAAGGTAACGATACGCGCTGTGGTGGCAACATGAAAGAATATTAAATGTATTAGCCGTTTTGTTATTGATCGACCACACCTCTGATGTTAGCAACCATACTTTATCCTTTTGACCGACGGGGTTATTCCTGTCGGTCTTTTTTTATTACTCGCCGCTACAGACAAACTACAGGTTGGCTACAGGGGAAATACAGATTGGTTTGCCATAATGACAACCGTGGTACACACGAGGTTTTTCTGTGAAAGGAGTGCTCTGTATTGAAACGCTTTATTCATATCGTGGGGCTTTTACTGGTATTATGCGTTGCGGCGGTTTTCTTTATGAGATATGCAGACCCAGAACGCGACAGCAGCGCCTCGTTTACAAACAGTCCATCGGAAGAATTATTACTTGTAAATGCCGACAATCCTCTACCGCAAGATTATCGACACGAAAATCTTATAAATCTCTATGACCAAAAAAATAAGCATTTTCAGTTGGCGAAAGCGGATATTGAAGTTTGTGAAGCCGTTTATCAAGCAATGGATGCGATGTTCGCGGCGGCACAGAAGGATGGTGTGAAGGGCTTCATCATTACCAGTGGATATCGTTCGCGTGAGGAACAAAAAGAGGTTTTCTCCACTTCAGCAGATGGAATTTCAGCAAAACCCGGTGAGAGTGAACATGAGACTGGACTTGCCTTTGATGTAACCGCATACGGAAACGAAAACTTTGAATTGACACCACAATTTCAGTGGCTTTCTAAGCATTGTGCAGAGTACGGGTTCATTATCCGCTATCCAAAAGATAAGGAGGATGTGACGGGCGTTCCGTTTGAACCGTGGCATTACCGCTATGTAGGAACGCCACACGCAAAAGAGATTATGGACGAAGGTATTACGCTGGAAGAATATTTGGAACGACAATAAGGTTATACCCCTTTTTGATAAAAAGGAGGGTGTCCAAAGAGTGACACAAATATTGCCTTTCCTGCTGCCTGTCAGGGTCATGTAACTGTGATGTAGCATTTTTATGAGAGTAAATACGGCGCTGATATTACGCTTTAGAAATGGGGGCGTAGCTAATAGAAAGTTGAATTTTGATTGTAGATAATAATATTAGCGAGTTTGAGGCAACACAAAAAGAATGGTTAAAACATCATGTGTTCATCAAAATGACAAAATCCATGCAGGAAGCATTGACACGGCTAACGAAAATGGATTTTCTTCTCGTTGTAAGGCTGCTTGACAAAGTAGTGGGAGAAGGATAGACGAAAATTTCCCTTATTTCTTCCCGCAAGGGAAAAAACAAGGGAAAAGGCACAAGGCCAAAGTTCAAAAACGCTGAAAACACCCGTAATTCAGGGCATTTTAGCACTTGGCAAAGATAAACCGGAATTTAGTGTTTGATTTCCTTACGGTGCTGTAGGTGAATGCCGACATGTCCAATCCCCAAAATCACTACCGAAACCAAAAGCCAGACTACTTTTCCATATACACCAAGTAGAAAAAACGCAAAAACAGGTAGTGTCGCACCAGCTACAGGAACACCGCAAAAGCTGCTGTAAAAGTCAGCCAATGTCTTTTGACTTTTAAAATATTTAATCCACCAGCCCTCATACATGAGCATCAGTATTACTGCGGCAATAAGCCACAGCGTCCATATTGACCACGGACGAAGATTAAAGTCCGAAAAAATGAGAGCTGTACAGGTGACAAGAATCTGACCGACGCGCTCAAAAATCAGCAAGGTCTTGTTTTCGTTTCGAAAATTATACTCCTTAGGCTGATGTCTTATCCATATAAGATTAGGGATTGTCAACATCAGCAAGAAAATCAGTCCTATGTATGAAAAGCCCAAATGCCCCATTATTTTATCCTCACTAAGTTTATGCCCATCTACGTTTATATCAAGATTCATTATAATCCTATTGGGAAAAAATAAAAAAGACATCCACTCACAAGTATGTGGGTAGATGTCTAATTGCAGAGCATCTTACTCGTAGCGCGCAGGTCGTCGGTTCAAATCCGACCG
>DNIT01000054.1:12707-17928 GCA_003489345.1 Pelotomaculum sp.
GTCGTCGGTTCAAATCCGACCGGTAGCTTCAGGCAGGGACGACAATTTTCAATGCAGAAAATTGTCGTCCCTGTTTTGCGGTTTCTATTCCGTAGTCTGTATTAATGCATGGCTGCATCTCTGCGCCCAAACAAGATGATCCCTAAAGCAGCCAACAGCGCTGATATGGCGCATAACAGCACAAGCGCCGACGGCGGCTGCGCGACTTTGAGCGGCGTCACCCAGGAGAAGGGGGAGAGGGCATACACGGCATCGCTCACCGCCTGCTGTTCCCAGAGGATTTCCAATAGCACAAATAGCACCAGTAATCCATAGCTGAGCCCGGACATCCATCGGGGCAGTGCGCCAAACAGCAGCATTGAAATCCCGCCGAAAGCCCAGATAGCCGGTATCTTCCCTGCCGTCTCGAAAAACAAACGGGAAAGAGCACTTTGATCCCCAGTGCCGATCATCGCGCCCAATCCCACACAAAGGCCGGAAACCAGAGCGAGAGCTGCGGATCCGCCGAGGATATACACCAGATGCCCGGTGGCAAAACGGCTTCGCCGGACAGGCAAGGACAGCAACAGTTCTCCCTTGGCCGTCTCCTCCTGGCGCAGGATATCCGCCGACATCAGCACATAGACTGAAATGAGCATTGAAACAATATACAACATCAGTGACATGAAGGCACGATCCACGCCGCCAAGGCGCGCAATCAGCTCAGCCAGCGCCTCGGCCGAACTGACTGCGCTTACCATCAGGTAGCTGGCACAGCCCAGAGCGAAGGAGAACAGCGCGTAAAAAATCAGCCAGGAGAGGAACAGTCCCTTTTGGGTACGCCACGCCAAAGCGGACAACGAGCGGAATCCGGGCTTAGCGAAGGCGCGTCCCTCCCGCTGGGGGATGAGCCCCGCTCCCACGTCCCGCTGGTGGGTCATCCACAGGGAAAGCGCCGCCAGCAGGATCGTTATGGCCAGGGAAATCAGAAGGACGCTAAACCTCTCCCCTGCAAAGGGCCGGATCAGAAGCGGCCATTCCAGAGGGTTGAGATAGGCGGCGAGACTGTTTCCCCCGCTCACGTTCCAGAGGATATGCAGGGCAAACAGCAGCCCCAAAAACCCGAAAGAGGTTCCCCGCGCCGCCGAAGCGCCCTCAAAGAACTGGGCGACCAATCCCGCCACTAGGCCCAAAACACAGGCGGCGGCAAAAAATCCGAGGCAGTGGGCCAGCGATCCTGTAAAATCAAGCCCCAGAGCCGTCATTCCAAGCAGGGCAAGGACGGCCGCCGCTGCATTGATCAGCAGCATGTTCAGCAGCGCTGCCGCAAAGGGCGAAAGGCTGCCGGTCACATTGGCGCCAAGCAGTTCACGCCTGCCCTGCTCCTCGGCCAGCCGGGTGTGCCGCATTACATAAATAATGCTGAAAATCCCGCTTAACAGAACCAGAAATACCTTGGTGCGCCAAGTAACAAATCCGGCCACCGAAACGTCCAGCAGCGGGCCGTGTATGGCCACGGTGAGCGGGTCGATCAGAGTGACGCCCATCTCGACGAGCGCCTCCTGGGTGGGGAAGAGCACCAACGAAGATATGGTGTTGATGGCGACCCACAGCCCCGGCAGCAACAGCCAGACCAGCGTGAAAACCCGATTCTGCCGCATATACAGTTTCATGATGGCAGCCGTACCATGAAAGTAACGCTTCATGCTCAGGTCCCCCTTTCGTCATCCTTCCGGTAGTAATTCATGAACAGGGTTTCCAGGGTGGGAGGTTCCTGTTGGCTGATGAGGGCCCTCAGCTCCTCCATACTGCCTTGCTCAATGATCCTGCCCGCCCGGATAACGCCGATGGTGTCGCAAACCGCCTCTACCTCCGAGAGAATATGGCTGGACAGAAACACCGTCTTACCGGCGTCCTTTGCCTCTCGGACGCACTGCTGGAAGACCGTTTTCATCAGCGGGTCCAGGCCGGTGGTGGGTTCGTCGAGAATTTGCAGTTCCACATCCGACACAAAGGCGGAGATCAGCAGCACTTTCTGCCGGTTGCCCTTGGAGTAGGTTTTGCACTTCTTGGTCGGATCCAGATCGAAGCGTTCAATCAGCTCGGCCCGGCGTTTTTTGGTGTAGCTTCCCCGCAGCCGGCCCAGAAAGTCAATCACCTCGCCGCCGGTCATGTTGTCCCAGAGCTGTACGTCGCTGGGGACATAGGCGAGCCGCTTATGCAGCTCCACCGCGTCCCGCCAGGGGTCGCCGTCCAGCAGGCGCACATCGCCCTCATCCTTTTTCAGGAGCCCCAGCAACATACGGATGGTGGTGGATTTCCCCGCGCCGTTGGGCCCGATGAAGCCGTATATTCCCCCTCCGGGTACGGACAGCTCCACCCCGTCCAGCGCCACGGTCTTGCCAAAGCGTTTTTTCAGGCCGCGAATTTCTATGACAGACATATATTCCCTCCTTACTGTTGATAGAAGCATTTGCGCAGGACATCGAGATAATCGTCAAAGTCCGCGTTGAGCGCCTCCATGTCGATCTCTTCCAGCGATTGGTTTTGAACCAGCTCCATCGAGCGATATCCGTAGTTTTCCAACGCCCAGACGATCAGATCCCGGATCTTGCCCATGGGCACATCCTGCCGGAAGAGGGATTCATCCAAATTCCCCAGCAAATGGCTGTAACCCGCTTCCGTGATGTGAGAAAGCTTTTTGGCAAGCTCCCCGGCAATCTCGGCGGATTTTTCCTGCGTCAGCCTCTTGACAAATTCAAACAGCGGAGGATAGCGCAGGTAGACGGATCCCTTGAGCCGCGCCGCCCTGCCGTACCGGGTAAGCAGATCACCTTCGCAATGACCGATTTGTTCGTAAAACTCCCGGTTGACCACCTCGTACACATAGTCGCAGAGAAAGAAAAACAGCTCCCTTTTGCTGGAAAAGTAGTGGAACAGCGCCCCCTTAGAAATGCCGGCCGCCCGGACGATCTCATTAGTGGAGGCAAGATCGTATCCCTTTGCAGCGAATTCCTGCAGCGCTGCGTTGATGATTGCATCCCGCTTTTCCTCTTTGAGCCCGACAAAATTTTCGTGCATGATCATCACGCCCCAATCAAAATTGACCATACTGGTCGGTAATTGCATTATAGCATAAACCGAGCCGCCCGTGTCCAGGATATAGAGGGGTATGACGATCAGCTGGACGCGGAAGCCGGTGTCGGAAACCATCCGGCCCCATAAAAGGAGCAGCAGGTTTTTGTTAAAGGGATTCATTATCTCTTTCACATCCGCCGCTCCTTTTTCTTCTGTTTCAAAGGATTTCCACATAGCCCTCGTCGCCGTTTACCCGAATGCGGTCACCGTCCCGGATGCGTCTGGTTGCGCCGACAACGCCAACCACGGCAGGTAAACCGTACTCCCGGGTGATGACCGCGCCGTGGGTCATCATGCCGCCCACCTCGGTGACCAGCCCCGCGATGGAGACGAACACCGGCGTCCAGCTGGGATCGGTGAAGGAGGTCACCAGAATATCGCTTTTTTCCATGACCGCATCCTCAATGGACCGGATCACGCGGGCCCGGCCTTCGACCACGCCGGAGGACACCCCCAAACCGGGCAGCGCTCCGGTCGGGATATTCCTTTGGTAAGCCATCTCCGGCACCTCGCCGTCCGAAAAAATGACCCGCGGCGGGGTGAGATTGGCAAAGTGGGTATAGTCTTTTTTGCGGCGGGCGATGTCCGTGTAATCCACCCGGCCGGTTTGGATTGCCTCCCGCAGCTCTTCCAGGTACAGGTAGAAGATGTCGCCGGGCTCCTGCAGGATGCCTTGCTCCGCAAGGCGCTTTGCCTCCCGCATAATCGCCCTTTTGTATACGTCGTAACGGCAGATCCAGACGTACTTGGGATACTCTCGTGTGCCCACATAATTACGGAAAAAGGAGATGTAGCGGCGCAGCTTTTTTGCTTTGCGGGAACCCAGTTTTTGTTCCGCCAGTGCCACCAGCTCTTCCGTGAGCGTTTCCATCTCCAGGCGGCCCTGTTCAAAGGAAGATTTGCCGTGCCCCTTTGGCAAGGTGCGGATGTTGGTGAGAATGGCGCCCACCAGTTCGGCGGGATTTTCCCGGAAGCGGGTCTTAGAGATGTCAATCTCGCCGGTGGCCCGCATGCCGTATTGCCGCAAGAAATTCTCAAAAGCGTCCGCCACTGCACCGCCGCCCTCCACTTGGCGCAAATCATCCATGCGGAAGGCTTCGCCGGCTGCTTCGAGATATCTCACCACCGGCGGATACTCCCGAGCCAGATCCGCCACTTCGCTGAGGACAAGTCCCATCTGGGAAGTGGGGTTGTGCTCCACCGATTTGGACAGGCGGTTGCTGATGTTTTCCTCGCCCGTGAGTGTTTTGCCCATGGCGTCGATTTTTTGGATGATAAATTGGGTGGCCAGCACCATCCCAAAGCCGGAGGCGTCGTAAATGATTGCGGAAAGCTGCTTTTGATCCTCCAGAATGGCCTCGATGGCCGCCATTCCCAAAAGAGGCTCCAGCCGCTCCTCCAGCTGGGCAATGAGGCGCCGCATCCGGTCGATATAGAGATCGATGTCGGCGGGGTCGTTGCGCCGGTAGAGTCGGATGCTCTCCCGGATGATGGGCAGCCAGCCGCTGAAGGTGGAGAAGCTGCCGGGGCCTTTGGGGATACCGCGGATGTAGTCTTCACGCGCCAGCACTTCTTCTATGGCTTGATGGGTCAGCGGGTCGGTGGCGGAGAGCTTGGTGCGGATCATCTTTTTGCCGTAGGCGGTCTTCAGGTCGTAGGTGATGTCGATAAACAGCCGCCCGCCCACCTCCACCATCCGGAAAAGGGCGATCAGTTTCATGAAGGACATGCCCAGCGGCAGCATCACGTCGGTCATCATCTGCATGTGTCCCGCCGATACAAAGACGCGCTTGAGGCCGTCCCTGCTCTCCGGAATGGGATACAGCGTGGTGATCGCCCGGGACTGTACGATGGAAAATCGTCCGTCCACACAGCACCACTCGATATCCTGGGGCGCGCCGAAGGCAACCTCGATCCGCTTGCCGATGGCGGCAAGTTCCCGCAATTGACTGTCTGTGAGGGGCGGTGCGGCCTTGCTGTCCGTGTTGGTTTTCCCGTTGCGCAGCCGCCAGGTAAAGGGTGTTTTGCGTCCGGACACCAGCTCCTCACCCAGTCCCACCACTGCCTCGATGACACAGGTGAGCCGGTCGGAGGTCATGGGGTC
>DNIT01000228.1:0-1263 GCA_003489345.1 Pelotomaculum sp.
AATGACGGCGGCTATGTCTACGGTTTAAACGCTTCAGCCGGAGAGGCGGAGGACACCACCGCCCCGGTCATCACCTTAAACGGCGCCGCTGAAATAACCCTTACCAAAGGAGAAAGCTTTACCGACCCGGGTGCTACGGCCTTAGATGATGTGGACGGGGATATCACCGACCGCATCCTCGTGAGCGGGGATACCGTTGATACCAGTACAGCCGGGACTTACGTGATTACTTACAATGTGCGCGACGCCGCCGGGAATGCGGCCGTTCAGGCAAGCCGCACCGTAATCGTTGTAAAGGGCGGCAATTCCGGAGGAAACCCCGGGGAAGATAAGATCACAGTTTATTTAAGCATTGAGGATATGTACGGTAAACAGAGGTTTAGCAGGCAGGTGGAGGTGAATGCAGGGGCTACCGTCTTGGATGTGATGAAGGCCGCGGAAAAGCTGGATCCCAATATTAATATGGTTTATGACCCCGATAATTCCTATATCACCGGAGGCTATATCAGCAGCATGTACGGTCAGGATTCTCCCTGGGGGGAACGGAGCGACGGCTGGATCTACTACGTGGGCGGAGATTATCGAACGGGGACGATGCCTGACCGGGGAGTGGGCTATTGGAAGATCACGGATGGTGAAAAGATTTACTGGTATTGGGGAACCATGGACGGGCGCCAGCCTCTGAGTGGGGGCGAAACTACCGGTGGTGGAGGAAGTACGATCAATCAGGATGAGACTTTAGAAAAGATTAAAGAGGCCAAGGCGAAAGGATTGCAACAAATTGAAGAAATCATTGCGGAATCCATTACCTTGCCTCAAGAAGTCATTAAAGAATTGCTGAAAGAAAAAATAGGAGTAAAAATCCGGCTGGAAAATGGAGAGGCCGGCCTGATTGTACCAACGGAAGCTTTGAGTGGTAACAATGAGCTGAAAATATCGATTAAAGCGCTCAAAGGGCAGGAGGCGGAATCGTTCTTAAAATCAATCTCCGATGCAGGCAAAGCTCTTACCGACATTTACGATTTCAATATATCGGGTGCAAATGCAAAAAAAATCACTATGGAGCAAGGCCCGGTGATCCTTCTCTCTTTTAAAGGAATGGAAGTGGAAGAAAATGCGGTACTGGCTGTGTATTGCTACAATGAGGAAACCGGACAATGGGAAAAGGTGGCAAACATAGAGGTAGATAGGGAAAACAAAGAAGTAAAAGCCTTTCCACCCCATTTGAGCAAATTTGTGTTGATGCAGATGAATCAGGAAGCG
>DNIT01000228.1:1377-6350 GCA_003489345.1 Pelotomaculum sp.
TTTGTGTTGATGCAAATGAACCAGGAAGCGTTGCCTGTTAACCCAGAAGCGTTACCTGTTAACCCGGAAGCGGCGCCAGGCTTTTCTGACGTAGGGAAAGACCACTGGGCTAAAAGCGATATCGACTTCATGGTAAATAAAAAAATAATAACGGGTTATCCGGACGGAACCTTTAAACCGGACCAGCCGGTAACCCGGGCCGAATTTACACTCTTGCTGGTACGCATGTTGGCTATACCTGAAGCAAAGGAGCAGTGTGCCTTTCGTGATATCCAATTAAACGACTGGTATAACGGGGCGATTGCTGCCGCTTATCAAAAGGGCCTGGTAAACGGTTATGATACAGGTTGTTTCTATCCGGACAATCCGGTAACCAGAGAAGAAGCGGCGGTATTATTAATCAATGCCTTGAAATACCGGGGAGAAATAAGTGAGCAATCGCCTGCCGTGGCGGAGCTTGAAAAATTCAATGACAAAGAGAAAATTTCCACCTGGGCATGTAATGCCGTTGCGCAAGCCCTGCAGGAAAATATAGTGCACGGTTTTCCGGACGGTGCTTTTAAACCGCTGGAAAGCACAACAAGAGCGCAGGCTGTTACCATGCTGCGGAAATTATGCAATGAATAAATAGTATTTCCATGTCCGGTATCAAGTTTAGTACCGGACATGGAAAAAAATAAAGGCTGGTTTGGCATGAAAGGTAAAGCAGGATTCCTCATTGCTGTGCTGGGTGCGTTTTTATGGTTCGCCGTTTTACCGGCTTTTGCCGGTATGGTCAAAGAGCAATCCAATGGTGAAATACAAGTACGGGTAATCGGCACCAAAAATTTTGGAGAAGAACCGGTCTTTGATCAAACGGTTGTTGTAAAGGAGGGAACATCGGCTGGGGAAGCCCTGGAGAAAGCTGTGGCGATAGAAATGTCCGGCAGTTATATCGAAACCATAGCCGGGATCAAAGGGAGCCAAAAGGAGTATTGGCTCTACTATATCAACGGTGTGATGGCCAACGTTTTTGCCCACGGCTACCGCATGAAAGAAGGGGATGTCATGCACTGGGATTTCCATGACTGGAGGTTTTATATGCATAGTCCCCAGGCCATGCTCGGCGCTTTTCCGGAGCCCTGTTGGCATGGCTATGCCGGAAGGATTAAGCCCACCGTGGTCTGTTATGAGCAGGGCTTTGCGGCAGGGGCTGAAAAGATTAAGGAAAAATTATTGGATAACGGGATCAAGGACGTAACTGTGAAAGAATACGACGCTTTGTCAGAAGAAGAAAAAAACACCTTCAACCTGTTTATTCTGGCCAGGGCGGATAACTCTTTGCTGCAGGAAGTAAACGAGAGTTTCGTCAGACAGGAAGCAATTTTTTTTCAAAACAAGCAAATCCATGTTCGGGATTACGCTGGTAAACCGGTGAAGACCTATAGAGAAGGGTATGGAGTATTGCAGGTAATCCAAAATCCCTTTAATCCGAAAGGCAGCTGGTCTTGCGAAAGCACCGTCTGGTCCATAACCGGCCTGGATGAGCGGGGAGTAAACAGGGCGTTGGATGTTTTGATCAATCAGACAGGGAAACTGCAAAACACTTTTGCCATTTTGACCGATGGAAAGGATATTTTGCGGGCGCCTGTCAGCCCCGGGGGAATAAAGACCATTTCTTTGGCGGAAGAAGCAAAAAGGACGGAACTGGAAGCGACAGCGGATTCTCCGGGAGAGAGCGGTAAAAAGGAATACTCGTTGATGCTTGTTGCGGCAGGGTGGGGGGCGGTGCTGGTCCTCCTCAGCACGGTATTAATACTTATCAGCAAGAAGAAGAAAAGAAACAAAAAACTGTACAGTGAATGAATGAGGCGCTTATGTTTGATTTAAGTTATCGTTATCAGGACAAGGATACGCCTGTTCACCGCTTAAACCCCTTTGCCAAGCTGGCCTGGGTTTGCAGTATCTCCATTTTGGCGGTGCTGTTTGACCACCCTTTCTATCTTACCCTGCTGTTTCTTGCCACCATGCCGGTGATTATCATGGCCCGGGTGTGGGAGGAATGGAAATCTTTAATGAAGTATGCAATGTATATGGGCCTTTTCATTGTCGTTGTCAATGGCCTGATCATGTATCATGGCACACATGTTTTAGTGGAATTCAATTTTGCAATTCCTACCCTGGGCAATCCCAGGATCACCCTGGAGGCCATTGTTTTTGGCCTGGGTATGGCCGTCAGGCTGGCAACCATCGTCTCCGCCTGCACGGTGCTGAATTTTACAATCCACCCTGATGATTTGTTGCTGCTGATGGTAAAGCTGAAACTACCCTACAAATCGGTTTTAGCCATCTCCCTTTCCACCAGGTTTATTCCCGCTTTGGCGGATGACCTGGAGCGAATAACTGCTGTGCAAAAATCCAGGGGTCTGGAAATAGACAAAGGAACGCTGAAGCAAAAGATAAAAAACCGGGGTGCGGTATTACTGCCATTATTGGCAAATTCCCTGGACCGGACCGTCCAGATTGCGGAAGCTATGGAATCCCACGCCTTCGGGGCCGGAAAAAAGAGAACCTATTACAGGGAAATTGTGACCACGCCCCTGGGTATAGTCACAATTGTTGCAGGTTTGCTGCCTTTGTTCTACGGCGCCTGCTTAAGAATAACCGGGTTTGGCAACTACCGCTATTATCCCAGCTTACAAAGCATAGCTCCCAGTGTGACCGAATGGTTGTTGCTCCTGAACCTGGCTGTATTTCTCCTGGCCATCATCCCTTTGGGATGGATGAGAAAGCGGTGGGAACTTGATTAGGATTAGGAGTTTTACCTTTAGTTATGCCGATCTGCCGGAACCGGCCTTAAAGAATATCAATTTAACAATACAGGACGGAGAACTGATCCTCATCACCGGTCCCTCGGGAAGCGGCAAATCCAGCCTGGCCCGCTGCCTCAACGGCCTCATTCCCCATTTCTACGGGGGCAAGCTGAGCGGTCAGGTGGAAGTAGAAGGAATGTCTACAACTATCAGCACTCCCAAAGAAATGTCCGTTCAAGTGGGTATGGTTTTTCAGGACCCGGAAAATCAGCTGGTGGCGGCAGATGTGGAGAGAGAACTGGCCTTTGGCCTGGAAAATTTGGCCCTGCCCAGAGAAGAAATGGCCAAAAGAATCGAAGAAGCTCTGGATACGGTGCATATCGCAGGAATTAGAAAGAGGGGATTGCATGAACTATCGGGGGGAGAGAAACAGAAAGTAGCCATTGCTTCCGTGCTGGCTCTTAAACCGAAGATCCTGGTGCTGGATGAACCTACTTCAGAGTTGGATCCGCAAGGAGCGGAGGAAGTATTGAGTATTATCCGGCGTTTAAACGATGAACTGGGACTGACGGTCATTCTTATTGAACACAGGCTGGAAAGAGTCATCCATTTTGTGGACAGGTTTATCGTCATGGAACAGGGCAGAGTCCTGGCCGACGGACCGCCCGGGGAAGTATTGTGCAGCAATTACGACAAGCTGGTAAAGGCAGGGCTGGGGATACCGCCTTTAATTTCCCTTGTTCATGCTCTGCAGGACAGGGGGATGGTAATTGAGAGAATGCCTCTGACCGTAAAAGACGGCAGAAAAGTCTTAAGCCCGGTTTTCTGCAGTTCCGGCAAAAAAATTCCTTCCATAGCTTATAGCCCGAAAAACGATCCCGTCATTGAAGTGAAAAACATCTGGTTTACTTATAGGCGCCCGGAAGCCATCTTGAAAGAAGTCAACCTTACCGTGAATAAAGGTGAATTTATCGCTGTCATGGGTAGAAACGCCGCCGGGAAGTCCACCTTGATCAAGCACTTTAACGGTCTGTTAAAACCTGCCAGGGGAAAGGTCCTGGTAAAGGGTCTCGATACACAAAAAGCCACGGTGGCGGAACTGGCCCGGCATGTGGGTTTTGTTTTCCAGAATCCCAACGATCACTTATTTGCCAGAACGGTGGAAGAAGAGCTGGTCTTTACTTTAAAGAACCTGGGTCTGGACAGGATCGAAGAGAGAGTGCATAAGACCCTGGACAGGTTTGCATTACAAAGGTACCGTAAGCAATATCCCCGGTTCTTAAGCGGAGGAGAAAAACAGAGGGTGGCCCTGGCCTCCGTGCTGGTAGCCGAACCGCAGGTTCTCATTTTAGATGAGCCCACGCGGGGCATGGACCAGAAGTTGAAAAACAGCCTGATGCAGTATCTGAAGGAATATAAAAAAGCGGGCAACACGGTGATCATGGTGACCCACGATGTTGAACTGGTGGCGGAACATGCGGAACGGGTCGTTTTATTAAGCGAAGGGCAGATAGTGGTTGACGGAGACAAGCGCAAGGTATTGTCCAGGGCTTTGTTGTTTTCTCCCCAGATCAACAGAGTTGTGCAAGGGTTTGAAAAATACGGGATTCAGCAGGAGATTCTGACAGTGGAAGATGCTTTGCAAATCATCTAAAAAAGGTACGAGGGGTTATTCCTATGCAAAAAACGACTGCTTTTCTCGTCTTGATTATCGCCCTGGGTGTCTTGATCTACGCAGTACCCTTGCTGCCTTTCAGAGGAAGCCTGCTTGATCCCAACGGCGGTTTTGTGAATTGGGCCCTGGCCACTACAACTTTTATCATATTGTGCCTGGCCGGTTTTTTCTTTCAGTTTGAAAAATCAGCCACGGGAGCAAAAGAGATAGCGCTGGTGTCCATGCTGGGCACAATCTCCGCCCTTTCCCGCCTGCCTTTCGCCTCGCTGATGAATTTCCAGCCCTGTACCTTTTTCATCATTTGCAGCGGCTATGTCTTCGGGCCGGTGGCGGGTTTTATGGTGGCTTGTTTAACCGCCCTGATTTCCAACCTCTTTTTAGGGCAGGGGCCCTGGACGCCTTACCAAATGTTTACCTGGGGCTTGATCGGAATTACGGCGGCCTGGCTCAAGAGGTTGAACCTGTCCGGGCGGGGGGGCCTGGCAGCCCTGGCTGCTTTTGGATTT
>DNIT01000228.1:6460-6859 GCA_003489345.1 Pelotomaculum sp.
GGGGCTGGGGCTATGGCCTCATTATTAATATCTGGTTTTGGACCTATTTTGTTTACCCTCTGACACTGAAAACCTATCTTTATACGTTATTCAACGCGGTCATTTGGGACGCCACCCATGCCTTGGCCAACGTCTTTTTTGTTCTGATCCTGGGCTCGCAGGTAATACAAGCCCTGGAAAGGTTTAAAAAGCGCTTTTTCTGGGCTGAAGTGGCGGGAGGTGAACATGCGGGCCCGGAAAAAGCGTCAGCCGGTTAAATAAAAGGGAGGTGAGAGCGCAGGAAGGGCTGTTTGGGAAAAAGAAACTCAAAGAAAGGGGAAGTAAAAATGTTAAAAAAAAGAACGGCATTGCTGATTGGCTTAATCTTGATGGTATTCTTTATGTTGCCGGGCGTTTCTT
>DNIT01000228.1:6976-7162 GCA_003489345.1 Pelotomaculum sp.
CGCCAGCGATATCACTGCTCATCTGACGATCCAGGACATGTACGGCTTAATTCGTTTTGACGGTGATGTAACGGTACAAACCGGCGACAGTGTACTGGATGTCTTATATGCTGCCGAAGATATCGATCCCGCTATAGATGTGGTGGTTGATTTTAATGGTATTACCGGCGGTTACGTGGAAAGCAT
>DNIT01000228.1:7220-9636 GCA_003489345.1 Pelotomaculum sp.
ACCGGCGGTTACGTGGAAAGCATGTATGGACAGGCTTCGCCGTGGGGTGAGAGATATGACGGCTGGATTTACTATGTGAATGGTGTTATGCCTTCCTACGGCTGCGGTGTATATACGGTTTACGACGGTGATACGATTAACTGGTACTGGGGAACCATGGGTGGGCCGGAGCCCATTGTGGTTGACTGTGATTTTAACGATGACGGCAATGTAAATATCTCAGATCTTATTTTGCTTGGTCAGCATTATGGTCAGACAGGGACCCCGGGCTGGATCATCTATGATGTATACGAAGACGGAGTAATAGACGATCTGGATGCTGATGTTGTAGCGTTATACATGTAAATGTACAATTGATAGTTAAACAGTGTCCAATGTCGATAATGCTATCAATTAAGGGAAGCATAAATAATAATTGACAAAATAACTAAATGGTGCTTAAATATGGTTAACCGAATAATATTGTCCAGGTTCCCCGCCTAGCGGGGGTGAAAAGGGAACCGGGTGAAAATCCCGGACGGTCTGGCCACTGTAAGCGGGGAGCAACTTCCAAAATGCCACTGGATTATAATCCGGGAAGGCGGGAGACACGCTGTGATCCGCAAGTCAGGAGACCTGCCTGGTCAATAGCGCCGCCTTCCGTGGAAAGGACAGGGCTTTAATCGTGTTTATTAAGGTATGTACCTTGAAAAACCCGGCCTCTAAACGGACGAGACCGGGTTTTTCATGTTGATATCTCCTTCTTTCGTTTTACCTGTTCACTCGATGAATGGGTACATTTTTTAAAACAATCAAAATTGACATAGAGCCGCCATATCCATACGCACGCCTTGGTGCACAGAGCGGCCGCAAAGCGCCACATGATATCCACCGGGTTGGGCAACAGCATATATGCGATGGTCTAAAAAGCAATGATCCGTTGGTTTGTGCCAACGGATCGATCAACGGATTAACCAATGGATTGACCCGCGGTTATCCCAATAACTTCCCTACGGCATTTATAGCATCCATGGCAACGCCAGCAATAATGGCGATGCAGCTGAAGACGGTGGCCACGTGAATCATCCCAGCAACCTGCCCTTTGCCGGCAGCCTGGGCGATGTAGCCGCACAAACAGCCCACTACAGCTATGAGCATGAGCTGAGTTATCACCATTCCAGGACCTCCCGGGCCGAAAGTAGATTGAGCTATTGCAGTGAAAGGATTGGCGACGGCCGGCGCCGCACTGGTACCCAATGCGATAAAAGCAACACCACAGAAACGTAATAGGCTACGGACATTTTTTAAACGTGAGAACGATACTGTTTTTGGCCTGACAAAGAAACCGGTAATTTTCATTAAAGACCCTCCTTGATTTCATTTAACAGCATTACTTTAAAACTAAGATTTTGTTCGTTTTCATTATTAATCCTTTTCAATATGTGTGATGCTCTCCGGACTGTAGTAGTAACTACCAGAACGGTAGGAAACCGGTCCGCTAATCGTGCCTACCACTGGCCAGTATAGGGCCGCGGAACTGTAATATAAATTATATTTGCTCACCTTATCAAAGTCGTTAGTATCCCGGTCAAGCTCCACAAACCCGAATTTATACCGGCCTGTTATCCCATTGTGGATCCTACAGAAAGCATCCGGCTGTAAGATGCTTAAAGGCGGCTCATAGTTAAAGCAATGAACCTGCTCCTATGTTTTTAAGCCAGCCATAAACCAAACGTAGACCCAGTTTAAATCCAGAAGATGCTCTAATCTGCCATGGCGTGGGCCTATATAGTAGCAGTATGGTTCTGTTAAGGCAATTCTGCACCTTTTTACCCTCCCTCTCTGGGAAAGCTTTAATAGCTTTTCCTGGGCTTTTGTACGCCCACTTTTAAGTTCCTTAAAAAAGAGCGCCCTCACCTGGTCGGTATTCAAGGCCCGCCGGCGCTCTATCTCCATAAAAATTTTCCTATCGCGGAGGAAGCCTTTTTGTCGCGTCGTTAATCCACCAGGTTGCGCCATTGTCCTTCATTTTATTACATTAGCAGCAGAAACACCGGGTTGCAGGGTAAAAATCATGTGCCAGCCTGTGGGGGTGGTTTTTGCTTGGTGAGTAGCGGGCGGGGATTTCCTTTTGGATAGAGGGCATCAATGGTGTCGAGTACAGCTGCGGGGATCTTGTTTTCGAGGTCAATAACTTTTTTGCCGAATTTGATTTGGTTGACTTGTATGCTGGTACCGGGAATTTTTAAGCCTTCCCTATGGCGCCAGACGTCCCGGAGTCCCCTAAAGACGTAACTCAGGGCGTTATCCTCCCGTTTGATATGGACTTCACCCCCCTTGTTAAGTGCACTTAACAATCTGATAAGTGTTATTAACATCTATGCCTATCGGGTTGTCCATTATGACAAGAAAATAAAACCCAGAGGTATTTTATTCT
>DNIT01000228.1:9722-10544 GCA_003489345.1 Pelotomaculum sp.
AGAGGTATTTTATTCTTCATTTAGGCTCAAAATAAAACATTTCCTCTACTGAACAATTCGTGGCATTTGCCAACAGCAGAGCTACGCTTATGGAAGGTTCATAGCGACCATTGGCGACCTGATTTATATAAGTTCTGCTTAGACCTGTTTCCTTGGATATCTGGGTTTGGGTTTTAAAAGACCTTTTAATTGTCTGATTAACTCTATTTTTGAGTACAACTTTTTCTTTTGAAATAATAGTAAAGTCTTTTTTACGCTTAAACAGCTCCAGCCAGTCGTTGATTATCTGTTGAAAAAAAACATTAATACTTAAATCCGGATTATATTCCCTCGCCTTGTCATATATGGCTTTCAAAACTGTAACAGTCTCGGGCGGAAGTTTAACTTCTGTCAGATTCATCTCGTCCTCTCCTCCATTGGCTTTGTTAAGTATATGCTACAGGCAGCGAGGAAATAATATTTATTGAGGTGAAAGGACATGACGGAAGGGTACGATATAGATAGAGCTGCTCTTCACATTACTAAGAGCACGTATGAATGCGACATCAAAAAGGCCGCCAAGCACATAGCCGAAAGTACTATAAAAAAGGAAAGCAATAAAAAATAAGATAGGTGGGGAATTTTCTGCCGGACTAACATTCTTCATCACATTGTTAAAGAGTGAGCAAATGGTGGGCAAGGGTGTCTGAGGAGTGGGCAATGGCGAAACATAAACAATAAATATTTGACATAATAACTAATTAGTGTTTAAATATGGTTAACTGAATAATTTTGTCCAGGTTCCTCCTTAAGCGGAGGGAAAGGGAACCGGGTGAAAATCCC
>DNIT01000228.1:10639-19173 GCA_003489345.1 Pelotomaculum sp.
CCGGACGGTCTGGCCACTGTAAGTGGGGAGCGGCTCCTAAAATGCCACTGGGTTTATGAATCCGGGAAGGCGGGAGATACGCTGTGATCCACAAGTCAGGAGACCTGCCTGGTCAAGAGCACCGCCTTCCGCAGAAAGGACAGGGCTTTTTAGGTGTTTATTAAGGTATAGACCTTGAAAAACCCGGCCTCGTAACGGATGAGGCCGGGTTTTTCATGTTGATATCTCCTTCTTTCGTTTTACCTGTTCAGTTGATGAATGGGTACATTTTTTAAATAATCAAAATTGACATAGAGCCGCCATATCCATACGCACGCCTTGGTGCACAGAGCGGCCGCAAAGCGCCACGTGATATCCACCGGGTTGGGCAACAGCATATATGCGCCGGACAGTGAGATTTGCATTCAGGATGTGTTTACCTGCTCTATCGTACCCTTGACTTGTCCGGAGAACTGCCCGTGGCGACTGCCGGCAAACCCTCACGCGCTACACGGACGCCGGTAAAAGTTTGGACTATGTGCACCGCCATGGAAAACTTCTTGGCAAGCGGTACGGTAACCGGAAGCGATGAATGGCTCAATCCGGGCGGAAATACCCTTCGTGCCCAGATGGCGCAGGTTCTGTACGGTAGGCCGTGCCGGCTGGTGCGAACTGTGTGCGGTGGAAGCACCTCTTTTGTGAAAGGACTGAGAACAAATGCAAAAATGTAGGAAAACCCTGGCCCTTTTCCTCGCTGTTTGGATCATGCTGGGCTGCTCTGTCGCGGCCCTTGCCGCCGAAACGGTGAAGCCGCCTGTTTCCCTGGAAAAGGCTATCGCGGATACCGGCGCTTACCTGCTGAAAACGGTGCCGGACCCGCAAGTAGGTTCCATCGGCGGTGAATGGGCCGTAATCGGCTTGGCGCGGGCCGGATATAAGGTGCCGTCAAACTGGTACGAAGCATATTATAAGACCTTGGAAGCTGAAGTGGTTAAAAAACAAGGCGTTTTGCACGACAAAAAATACACGGAATACTCCCGTGTTGTGCTGGCGCTGACCGCCATTGGCAAAAACCCGGCGGATGTGGGCGGATACAACCTGCTGGCCAAGCTGGGCGATTACAACAAGGTCCTTTGGCAGGGCATCAACGGTCCCATCTTTGCCCTGATCGCCCTGGATGCGGGGGATTATGACGTTCCGGCCTGCGGGGACGCGCAGGTGCAGACCACCCGTGAACTGCTCCTCGACACCATCGTCAAGCGTCAGCTTCCCGACGGGGGATTTTCGCTGGGCGGCGATACAGGCGACCCGGATCTCACCGCTATGGCGTTGCAGGCCCTGGCGCCCTATCAGGAGCGTGCGGATATCAAAGCGGTGATCGACAAAGCCCAAAACTGCCTGTCGAATCTGCAAAATAGCGACGGAGGCTTTGCAAGCTGGGGTATGGCCAATTCGGAAAGCGTCGTGCAGGTGCTGGTCGCCCTGACCGCGCTGGGCGTCGATCCCAATACCGACAGCCGCTTTATGAAGAACGGCATTTCTCTCATGGACAATTTGCTGACTTTCTATGTGCCGGGCGGTGGCTTCAAGCACGTTGCGGACGACGCCGGCCCGAACGGCATGGCCACGGAACAGGGTTTTTACGGATTGATTGCCTATCAGCGTTTCAAAAACGGAGAAAACAGCCTTTACGATATGAGCGGCGCAAAGGGTCCGGTAGCCGAGCAGAATTCCGGTACGGCGGCCCGGTCCGAAATAGCTCCCGGTGTAAAGGCAGGCCCTGTTATTTATCCCAATAAGACCTTTGCGGATACTGCCGGAAATGACTCGCGGGAGGCCATCGAAGCCCTCGCCTCCCGTGGGATTATCAACGGTGTTTCCGACGCCGCCTTTGAACCTGACCGCACCATGACCAGGGCGGAGTTTGCCGCGATTGTCGTCCGGGCGCTGGGGCTGCCGCCGGTCAACGATGCTGTCTTCACCGACGTTGCGGCAACAAACTGGTATGCTCCCTATGTTGGAACGGCATATGCCCGCGGTATTGTAAAGGGCACATCAGAAACCGTATTTTCTCCGGCGAGCACGATCACCCGCGAAGAGGCGGCGGCCATGGTTGCCCGCGCGGCAAGGCTCTGCGGCATAGACACCGGGATGACCGATGCGGAAACCCGTGATATGCTGGCGCAGTTTCCCGATTATACCACAAGCTCCACATGGGCGAGAGAATCCCTTGCTTTCTGCTACAAAGAGGGCATCCTTTCCCAGGAGGCTTTGAACATTGTACCGCAAGAGGCCGTCACACGCGCGGAGATCGCCGGTATGGTTTACCGGATGCTGCAAAAGGCGGATCTTTTATAGCCCCAAAGGAAGGGATGTGCATTGAAGATAGGGAGCAAGAAGAATAGAATAGCCGCTGCAGCCGTCATCTTCTGTGTCCTTGCGGCGGCATTGTTTTATGGCGGCAGTTACGCGGCAAAAACTACCGTGCCGGAGCAAACCGCTGCTGTCGAAACGGGCATGCCAGAGCCTCTGGAGCAAGCACCTCCATCGGGTTCCGGGAGCTTTTCTGAAAGCGCGCCCTCCTCCGGAGCAGAAACAACGCAGGAACAAAAAACAGAAAAGGAAACCAAGCCAGCCGGTTTCGCCGGGACCAAGACGGAAGACAAAACCGCCGAAAGTGATGCAGGCCAAATGGCCATAGATCCTGAAACGGGCAAGGACCGGTTTCTGACCGACCCCGTGCCGCCGGGCAAGCCCCAGCCGGTGGAGTGGCAGGGCGTGACAGTAAAACCTGAGGTAGAGCTCGCCTGCACCCTGTCGGTAAGCTGTAAGACCATCCTCGACAACATGGACCGCTTTAATAAGGATAAGCTGGAGGTGCTGCCGGCGGACGGTGTGATTTACCCGGCCCGGACCGTGATCTTTTACGATGGCGAGTCGGTGTTCAACGTACTGCAGCGGGAGATGAAAAAACATAAAATTCACATGGAATTTGAAATGACGCCCCTCTACAACTCCAACTACATCGAGGGTATCAACAACATCTACGAATTCGACTGCGGTGAGTTGTCGGGCTGGATGTACAAGGTTAACGGCTGGTTCCCCAATTACGGCTGCAGCCGTTATCAACTTAAAGACGGCGACGTAATTGAGTTGGTGTACACCTGTGACCTGGGACGGGATCTGGGTGAAGAATGGCTGGGGCAAAGCGGCAGATGAAGGACGTGTTTTCAACCCTGCACCCTGTCGTGACCTTCACCTATTTCACCGCGGTGCTGCTGTTTTCCATGTGCTTCATGCACCCGGTATGCCTGACCGTTTCGCTGCTGTGTTCCTTTTTGTATTCCGTTCTGCTCCGGGGAAAAAAGGCAATCAGATTCAACCTTTTATACCTTCTGCCCCTCTTGCTGTTCATGGCGGTCATCAATCCCGCTTTTAACCACGCGGGCGTGACCATATTGTTCTACCTGAAAAACGGCAACCCGGTTACTCTTGAATCCATCCTTTACGGCATCGCTGCGGCCGGCATGTTCGGCGCGGTCGTTTTGTGGTTTTCCTGCTATAACGCCGTCATGACCTCGGATAAATTCATCTACTTGTTCGGCAGGCTCATCCCCGCGCTGTCGCTGATTTTGTCCATGGCGCTGCGCTTTGTGCCCAGGTATAAGGCGCAGATTCAGGTCATTTCCATTGCGCAGCAAGGCATAGGGAGGGATGTATCCAACGGGAATATTCTGGAGCGAGCCAGAAACGGCCTGCAAATTCTTTCCATGATGACGACCTGGGCGCTGGAAAACGCCATAGAAACGGCTGACTCCATGAAATCGAGGGGTTATGGGTTGCCGGGGCGCACCAGCTTTTCTATTTTCCGGTTCGACCGGCGGGACAAAGCCGTTTTCGGGGCAATGCTGCTGCTTATGGCGGCAATACTCACGGGCGCGGCGGCAGGATTCAATACCATGCGTTTTTTCCCATCCCTCAAGCTGCTGCCGCCAAACGCCTTTAGCCTTGGCGTGTATTGCGCCTATCTTGCCCTGGGGTCGCTGCCGGTTATTATCGATACGGCGGAGGAACTGAAATGGAAGCGTATCAAATCAGAGCTTTGAGCTTTGCCTATCCGCTGCGGGAAAAGCTGGCGCTTAAAAATATCAACCTTATCGTAAAGCAGGGCGAATTCGTCACTATCTGCGGTAAGTCGGGCAGCGGCAAGAGTACGCTTTTGCGGCATCTAAAAACCGTGCTGACACCCCACGGAACAAAGGAGGGCGAAATATACTTTTATGGCCGGCCCCTGGCTGAGAGCGGCCGGCGTGCCCAGGCCGCGCGTATAGGCTTTGTCCTGCAAAGCCCGGACAATCAGATCGTCACCGACAAGGTGTGGCATGAACTGGCCTTCGGGCTGGAGTCCTTGGGGTTTGACAATAAAACCATCCGTTTGCGCGTAGCCGAAATGGCCAGCTTCTTCGGCATTCAGACCTGGTTCGGGAAGGATGTTGCGGAACTCTCCGGCGGGCAAAAGCAGCTTTTGAACTTGGCCTCGATCATGGCCATGCAGGCCTCCATCCTGGTGCTTGACGAGCCCACCAGCCAGCTCGACCCCATCGCGGCGGAGGATTTTCTGGGAACAGTCAAAAAAATCAACCGCGAGCTGGGCACGACCATCATCATGACCGAGCACCGGCTGGAGGGGGTCCTGCCCATGTCCGACCGGGTGGTGGTTATGGACGAAGGTGAAATTATCGTCCATGATACGCCCCGGCGGGCCGGGGAGCAGTTAAAGGAAATGAACCATGATATCTTTCTTGCCATGCCTTCGCCTATGCAGATCTATGCGGGAGTAGACAGCACCCTGCCTTGCCCGGTCACCGTACAGGAGGGGCGCCAATGGCTGGACGACTTGCCTATCGACAACAAGGCGCTTCGCGAAGCGCCCGGCGCGCAGTGCCGCCGAGAGCCTGCTTTGCGGACAGAGGCCGGCGTGCCGCCTGTTATTCAGTTGCAGGAGGTATGGTTCAAATACGCCAGGGACCTGCCTGACGCGGTGAAGGATCTGTCCCTGGAGGTGGAGAGGGGACAATTATACTGCATTGTCGGCGGCAACGGAACCGGAAAGACCACCGCTCTTTCCATTGTCGGCGGCATCCTGAAGCCCTACCGGGGGCGGGTGCGCATCAGCGGCCGGGACCTGCGCAAAATGAGCGGGCAGGAGCGGGCGGCCAACCAACCCGCCCTGCTGCCCCAAAACCCGCAGCTTCTCTTTGTCAAAAAAACGGTGGAGCTTGATTTATATGAAATGCTGGCGGGCAAGCAGCTTTCCAAAGAGGAAAAAGAGCAAAAGGTGGGGGATGTTTGCGCGCTGGCCGAGTTGGAGGGCCTCTTGCAAATGCACCCCTATGATTTGAGCGGCGGGGAGCAGCAGCGCGCGGCGCTGGCCAAGGTGCTCCTGCTGGAGCCGCAGATCCTTCTGCTCGACGAGCCGACCAAGGGCCTGGACGGCCATTTCAAGAGCAAGCTCGCGGGTCTGCTTAAAAAGCTGGCCGCCCTGGACGTAACGGTTTTGATGGTATCCCACGATATCGAGTTTTGCGCGCGCTATGCCGACGTATGCGCCCTGTTTTTCGACGGAGGGATTATCACGCAAAACACGCCCCGCGCCTTTTTCTCGGGAAACAGCTTTTATACCACGGCAGCCAACCGTATGGCACGCCATATCTTCCCCGCTGCCGTGACCATAGAGGACGTGATTGAAGCATGCAGGAACAATCTCTGACCGTCAGTTCCCGGAACCGGCGTACTCTTGTGGCTGGTGTCTTGATGACGCTGGTTATTCCCGCGACCATCCTGTTCGGCGTGTATTTTCTCGGCGACCGGAAGTATTACTTCATCAGCCTGTTAATCGTACTCTACAGCATGCTGCCCTTTGTGCTGGTATTTGAAAGCCGCCGGCCCCAGGCCCGGGAGCTGCTTGTTGTGGCGGTGCTGGCGGCGATAGCCGTTGCGGGACGTGCGGCCTTTTTCATGCTGCCGCAATTCAAGCCGGTGGCGGCCATCGTCATCATCGCGGGGGTGTGCTGTGGCGCGGAGGCGGGGTTTCTGGTCGGCGCGGTGGCGGCCTTTGTGTCCAACTTTTTCTTCGGGCAGGGGCCCTGGACGCCCTGGCAGATGTTTTGTTTCGGCCTTATCGGCTTTCTCGCAGGCATTCTCTTTAAAAAGGGCTTTCTGAAAAAGGAGCGTTTGCCCCTTTGCCTGTATGGCGGTCTTTCCACTCTTTTTATATACGGCGGAATAATCGACCTGGGCTCTCTTTTGATGTTTACGCCGCAATTCTCATGGCCCGCGCTGATAGCGATCTATATTTCCGGCTTCTGGTTCAATGTCGTGCATGCTGTGGCGACGGTGTTTTTTCTGTTCGTTTTATCCCGCCCCATGATTGAAAAGCTTGACCGGATTAAGATCAAGTATGGATTGCTCGAACCTTAGAAAAACAGGGTTTGACAGGGGGACGGGGTTGTTGACAACCTGTCACCCCCCCCTGGAAGCATATTGTCGATCCCTATATTGACACACTGCCTGGTTAATTATAAAATCATCGTAATGGGACTGCTGAAGCTGTCCGTCAAGCACTGTTGATTCCTTTTGGCTTTTATGCTGCTCACACAACAGCGCGTTACCACGCGCGTGGGCATCTGATGCAACTTTGGGCGAATGAATTCGCACCTGTTTTTTTGGGATTTGCTCTGTTGAACTAACAGCTGTACAGTTATTTTCAAGGAAAGGAAGCAAAAGAACCGTCCCCCTGCTTCCGTTAAAGGCAGGTAGATTATAATCGGATTTTGACCACGAAGGTACGGCCTGAAGAATTCAGGCAGGTATTTTCGTGGTTTTTTAATTGTAAATGATCTTAAAGAAAAGGAGCGATGGGATGTTAAAAAGACGGAAGCGCGTATGGAAGCTGCTGGGCTGCCTGCTGGTCCTTGCCGTCTTTGTCCTTGTGACGGCCGGTTGCGGAGAAAAAGGTGTAAAGGAGCCGGAAGGAGGGACAAGCACTTATACCATAGCCGACCCTACGGGGGACTGGGGCTTTCCCTCGCCCTACGCCCATTATGCCCGCGGGCCCGGTTATGTGCGGATGAGTTTTATCTTCGACACCCTGGTCTGGAAAGATGCCGGCGGCTACATACCGGCACTGGCGGTGAGTTGGGAGTACCTAAAAGACGAGGATGCCTACCTGTTCCGGTTGCGTAAGGACGTTACCTGGCACGACGGTCAAAAGTTCACAGCCGGGGACGTTGCCTTCACCGTCAACTATACCAAAAAGCATCCTTATCAGTGGGTTGACACCGGCGTTGTCAAGGGTGTGGAAGCATTAGACGAATACACCGTCAAAATGTACATGGAAAAGCCTTACGCCCCTTTTTTGGAGCTGGTCGGGGGTACTCTGCCGGTGCTTCCCGAGCATATCTGGAAAGACGTCCAGGAGCCCCGGCAGTTTCAACAAAAAGAAGCTCTGACCGGGCCCGGGCCCTATAAGCTGGTAGATTATAACAAGGAGCAGGGTACATACCTCTACGAGGCCAACGAGCAGTATTACCAGGGCACCCCCGGGATTAAGCAGTTGAAGTTTATCAAGGTGGGCGGGGAAGTGTCGGCCGCGGCGTTGCGGCAAAAGCAAGCCGGTGTGGCCCAGATACCGCCGGAGATGGCTCGGGAACTGGAGAAGGAAGGATTCAAATGCCTGGAATCCTCCCATGACTGGGTGGCCAAAATGGTGATCAACCACCAGAAGGCGCCTCTGGACAGTCAAGAGTTTCGTCAGGCCCTGGCTTACGCCGTCGACCGTCAGGCGCTGGTCGACACCTGCCTGCGGGGGTACGGCCTGGCAGGCAGTCCGGGGCTTTTGCCACCGGACAACGCCTGGTACAATCCGCGGCTTGACGGACAGTACTCCTACGACCCCGGCAAGTCGGCGGAGCTTTTAGCCGGGCTGGGTTACGTCAAAAAAAACAGCTATTTTGAGAAGGACGGCCGGACGCTGGAGCTGGAACTATTGGTCAGCGGCAGCGGTTCCACCACGCAGGGGGCCCCCGGCGAACGTGAGGGCGAGTTTATTAAGGGACAACTGGAGCAAGCCGGCATCAAGATCAACCTGCGCAGTCTGGAGGCCAAGACCCTGGACAACCGCGTCCTGGAAAATAAATTTGACCTGGCCTTAAGCGGCCACGGCGGGCTGGGTGGGGATCCCGAAAATTTAAACAAAGCCATCATCGCCAAGGGGTTTAACAGCGCCAGGTATGAGCAAAGCGAAGAGCTTAACAACCTTTTAAAACAGCAGCTTGCCGAAATGGACCAAGAAAAGCGCCGGGAACTGGTCAGCCGGGTCCAGGAGCTATATGCCCGGGAAATGCCCACCCTGCCGCTGTATTATCCAAACTGGTACTACGCTCACAACGGCCAGGTAAACCTGTTTTTTACCATGCAGGGTATAGCAAGCGGTGTGCCGCTGCCGTTTAATAAAATGGCGTTTGTCCGGTAGAAGGAAGCAGGGGGACGGTTCT
>DNIT01000228.1:19247-23191 GCA_003489345.1 Pelotomaculum sp.
CTTTTGCTTCCTTTTCTTGAAAAACCGTACAACTGTTCGGCCCGGTTTCATCAATTCTGAGGCCGGGCGCCGCCCGGTGTGGAAGTTAAAATGTGAAAATCAGGTTCCCATTTTCATTTGTAGTTTGTAGTTGAAAATCATAATTGGTTCACTCGCACAATAGTTCCCAAGTCCGGCGCCGGCGCGCCGGGTGTGTTTGAAACCGGACCCGCATCGCCAGGTTTTCCTCTGCCGATGGAGATGCTTGCTAGGAACTGAAATTGAAGTAAAGGGGAGCAGTCGGTGAAAAAGACCGGTCTGGTTGCCAATTATATGATAGCTTTGCTCGTGATCCTGGCCGTCAACTTCATATTGCCGCGTTTGATGCCGGGCAATCCGCTGCAGGCCATTTATGGCGACGAGGCTCTTCTGGCCATGACCCCCCAGCTGCAGGAAGAATTGGTCAGGCGGTTTGCCCTGGACCGTCCGCTTGCCGAGCAACTGGTTTCCTATCTGGGCACGCTTTGCCGGGGTGATCTGGGATACTCCTATTTTTACAATGCTCCGGTAGCCGGGGTTATTCTTGATTTTTTACCCTGGACCCTGTTGCTGACCGGCCTGGCCCTGCTGCTGTCCACTCTGTTTGGTCTGTTTCTGGGCATTGAGTCCGGTTACAGGCGTGGCCGGATGCTGGACAAGGTTTTGCTGGGCGGCAATATGCTTTTAGGCGGACTGCCGGACTTTTTTGTCGGGATCCTGCTCTTGCTTTTCTTTGGCGTATTTTTGAGCCTGGCGCCTCTGGCCGGGGCAATGGAACCGTATGCCGGGCACAGCGGCCTGGCCCTGGCGCTGGATGTCCTGCGGCACCTGGCTTTGCCGCTGGCTGCCCTGGTTATAGCGCGCATGACCGGCGCCTACCTGCTGACCCGCAATACGATGGTCGCAACGCTGGGCTCTGCTTATATCTTAACCGCCAGGGCCAAGGGGTGTACGGATAGTTCCATCCGGTACCGTCACGCCGGGCGAAACTCCCTGCTGCCGGCCGTGACTGCCACAGGGGTGCAGTTTGCCAACCTGGTAACCGGCGCGTTGTTTATAGAAATAGTATTTTCCTATCCAGGCATGGGATCGCTTTTATATAAGTCCCTCCTGACACGGGATTACCCTCTTCTGGAGGGTATCCTTCTGCTGGTTGCGCTGAGTGTTTTACTGGTTAATTTTCTGGTTGACCTGCTGTATGCAAAACTCGACCCGAGGGTAAATTATGCACGTTAACAGTTGGCGGGAAATCAAACAGGAGGGCCTGGGCCGTACCGGCATAGTATTCATAATCCTGGTTGTGGCCATGGGTATTTTGGCCCCGCTTCTGACCTCCTATCAGCCCTCCGGCTACGCGGGGCCTGTCTTCAGCCCGCCCTCGCCGCGGCACTGGCTGGGGACCAACGACGTGGGGCAGGATATCTGGACGCACCTGCTTTACGGGGCGCGCACGTCCCTTGCCGTCGGCTGCGGTGTGGGCCTGCTTTCAACGATGCTGAGCATTGTTGCCGGCGGTACGGCCGCCCTTTGCGGCGGCCTCTATGACCGGATCCTGATGCGGCTGGTGGACGCTCTTATTATTATCCCGCCGGTCATTGTGGTTATTCTGGCGGCAGCTTACTTAAGGCCGAACACGATGCTGCTGGTGGTCCTGCTCTCGGCCCTGCTCTGGCCGGGCGGGGCGAGAGTGGTACGGGCGCAAACCCTTTCCCTTCAAGAAAAGATGTCCGTTTCGGCGGCCCGCACTTTCGGAGCCTCCCGGCGCCACCTGTTGTTTCGCCATATCGTGCCGGATTTAGGGCCGGTGCTGGTGGCGATAGCCATCCAGGACATCCGCCGCGCCGTGTTCATGGAAGCGGGACTGTCGTTTCTGGGCGTCAGCGATCCATCTCTGATCAGCTGGGGAAAAATGATGCAGCAGGCCCTTCAATTTATCTATCTGGACGCCTGGAAATGGTGGCTGCTCCCCACCGGGCTATCACTGGCTGTAACCGTATCAGGCTTTACTTTTGTAGGTTTTGCCCTTGAAACATCTCTCAACCCCCGTTTGCGAAGAGAGGTTAAGCATGCTGCAAGTTAAAGATCTGAAGGTTTCTTATGACGGCTTACCCGTTATAAACCGTGTGAGTTTTGAGCTGCGCAAGGGAGACGTGCTGGGTGTAATCGGTGAGTCGGGCGCCGGCAAGACAACCCTGGGCTTAAGCATCCTCGGCCTGGTGGAAGGGCGCTGCTCAGGCGCTGTTATTCTCAATGAAAGGAATATTCTGACCTGCCCGGAAGAGGAGCGCCGCCGCATGCGGGGCAAAGAAGCGGCCATGGTGTTTCAAAATGTTGAAGACGCCCTGAACCCGCTTTATACTGTCGCCAGCCAGATTGTCGAGTCACTGGAAATCCACGGTGTGCGGGAGAGGGCCGCTGCCCGCAGCAGGGCTCTTGAGCTGCTTGCCACGGTGGGCCTTGAACAGCGCCAGGCCCGGTCTTACCCGCACCATCTTAGTGGCGGGGAAAAACAACGGGCGCTGATAGCCCTGGCTCTGGCCAACGATCCGGACATCCTGATTTTTGACGAACCAACGGCCGCCCTGGATGCTCTGACGAAGGCGCATATCATTTCCTTGCTTAAAAAAATTACCTTAGACAAGATTTCCCTGGTGATTACCCACGATATTGCCACGGCGGCGAGGCTCACCAATAAAATGGCGGTTTTGTACGGAGGCAGGATTGTTGAGGCCGGCGTTACCGGCGAAGTACTGGCAAATCCGCGCCACCCGTATACCAGGGCGTTGCTGCGTTCCTATCCGGGTATGGATACAACCAAGGACCTGCAAGGGATCCCGGGGCGGTTGTCGCACGAGTCTGCCGGCTGCGCGTTTCACCCGCGCTGCACCCAGAAGGCTGCCCTGTGCGGCAGCGAAGTCCCGCCGCTAGTAAACGCCGGCGGCCGCCAGGTAGCCTGCCACCGGGGCGGTATCGTACCCTTGCTGGAGATAAAAAAACTGAGCAAGTCATTTGGCGGCCACAACGTGCTGCAGGATATCGGACTCACTCTCTGGGAGGGGGAGACCCTGGCCCTGGTGGGAGAGAGCGGTTCGGGCAAAACCACGCTGGCCAAAACCGTAATGGGTCTGATAAAAGCCGACGGGGGACAGATCCTGCTGGATTGCGGGGGGGAAAAAGCCAAAAATGTCAGGAGCCACGAAAGGGTACAGATGGTTTTTCAAAACCCCGGGGAATCCATCAACCACCGCATGAATGTCTTGCAGGCGGTTAAGGAGCCTCTGGATATAAACAGGAGGGGCACAGAAGAAGAGAAACTGGCACAGGTCAAAGCCGTGCTGAATGATGCGGAACTGCCGTCGGACGATCTGTTTTTGCGTAAATATCCACACCAGTTAAGCGGCGGCGAGGTCCAGCGGGTGGCAATCGCCAGGGCGCTGGTTTTAAACCCGAAAGTGCTGATTGCCGATGAACCCACTTCGGCCCTGGATCCCAGCGTACAGGCCAAAATACTCAAGCTTTTGTTGAACCTGCAGGAAAAAAAAGGGCTGGCCATCTTGTTGATAACCCATGACCTGGCTCTGGCCAGGAAAGTGAGCGACAGGCTGGCGGTAATGCAGCAGGGCAGGATCGTCGAGGAAGGCCCCTGCGCTCAAGTTTTAAGAAATCCGCGCAGCGAGTATACCAGAAGCCTGCTGGCAGCCACGCCTGGCCAGGCCGAGGCCGCCGCGGAGCAGCTTAAAAAAAGTCCGTACGGCGCCGGATGGGAGGCGTTGCCCTGGGTATGATTGTTTTGAGACAGCCAAAATGATAATCGATAAAGGAGTGATAAAATGATGGGCGCAGAAAAAAATGATTGGGAAAAATCAGTCGAGTTTCACGGCCACTCCTGTCCCGGCCTGGCCATCGGCTACCGGGTGTCCAAAGCC
>DNIT01000228.1:23295-23621 GCA_003489345.1 Pelotomaculum sp.
ACGGGTGTCCAAAGCCGCCTTGGCGGAACTGGCCGCGATCCGCGCAATGGATGAGGAACTGGTGGCTATTGTGGAAAACGACGCCTGCGGGGTAGACGCCGTCCAGGCGCTAACAGGCTGCAGCCTGGGCAAGGGCAACCTGCTTTACCGTGACCACGGCAAGCAGGTATACACCTTTGTCTGCCGCGACAGCGGCCGGGCGGCGCGTATTGCCGTCAGGGCTTCGGCCTGGCGGAATCATCCCGAGCACAAGGAACTGAGAATCAAATACTTCAGCGGTGTCGCCTCTCCGGAAGAGATGGAGGCTTTCCGGCAAATCCAGCGGG
>DNIT01000228.1:23756-23985 GCA_003489345.1 Pelotomaculum sp.
GCGCACCGAGAGGATTCTCGAAATGCCGGCGGAAGAGCTTTATGAGGTCCGGCAAGTAGAAGTAGAGCTTCCTCCCCTGGCCCGTGTATTTGATACCCTCATCTGCGCGGAATGCGGCGAGCCGGTCATGGAACCCCGCGCCAGGTTGCAAGAAGGCAGGGTAGTCTGCCTGCCCTGCGCCGGCCAGTACAGCCGCGGCTGGTAGTAGGGGGTGCCGGAGTTAGCACAG
>DNIT01000228.1:24133-24308 GCA_003489345.1 Pelotomaculum sp.
AGGAGGGCATGCATCCTCGCCTGGTTGGATTAATTCTTTATAGATAAATGGTTTCGCAGGTCAAAAACCTGAGGCCGGCGCTTGCTGCGTATAGTAGCCGTCATTGGATCGACAGGACCCGGTGATGGTTTCTTCTTTTCGGGACAGGCACTAAAGAATGGTGTGACAGGGGGAC
>DNIT01000139.1:0-314 GCA_003489345.1 Pelotomaculum sp.
TCAAAACTAGTGACTTTGGTATTGATACAGAGTACAGGGGTTGGCCAGCCTACAAAACCAATAACAATCAAATAATTTATTCAAGAAGGTGAGGACAAAATGGCACCCAAGTTTTTGACTGCAGAGGAAGCAGTAAATTTAATCACAACGGGGGATACGGTTGCTAGCGTCGGTTTTTTGGGAAGTTTGTTCCCGGAAGAATTGGTTATCGCATTGGAAAATCGTTTTTTAATTACTGGCGGGCCTCAAAATTTAACTCTCCTTTATGCGGCGGCACAAGGGGATGGCAAAGACCGCGGACTTAACCACCTGGC
>DNIT01000139.1:470-3364 GCA_003489345.1 Pelotomaculum sp.
TGGCTATTGAAAATAAAGTCGAAGCCTATAACTTACCTCAAGGTACTTTAGCTCAACTATTCCGGGAAATAGCAGCCGGGAGGCCGGGCGTCATCACTCACGTAGGGTTGGGAACTTTTGTCGACCCCCGGGTGGAGGGTGGCAAGCTCAATGAGATTACCAAAGAAGACCTTGTTGAAGTTATTACGGTTGGAGGTAAAGAGAAACTTTTCTACCCCTCGTTACCTATTAATGTGGCTTTAATTCGTGCCCCCAGTTCCGACGAATTAGGTAATCTAAGCCTTGAAAAGGAAGCTACTACGTTAGAAATCCTGTCTATAGCTCAAGCAGCTCGCAATAGCGGGGGCATTGTTCTCGCCCAGGTGGAACGAATCGCGGCGGTCGGAAGTATTGATCCCCGTCTGGTAAAAGTACCCGGCATTTTAGTCGATGTTGTTGTTACCGCTCAACCCCAAAACCACCATCAGACCTTTGGTGCAATATATAATCCCTCCTACAATGGCGAAATCCTTATACCTTTAACCCAATTACCTCAATCACCCCTCGATGAACGTAAAGTAATCGCCAGGCGGTCAGCCTTTGAACTTCATCCTGATTCTATTGTTAACCTTGGGATCGGTATCCCTGAAGTAATTGCTTCTGTAGCCGCTGAAGAAGAAATAGCTGATTTTATGACCCTAACCGTAGAAGCTGGACCTGTAGGCGGGGTCCCTGCCGGGGGTTCCAATTTTGGCGCAACCACCAACCCCTATTGCATTTTAGACCAACCTTATCAATTTGATTTTTACGATGGAGGCGGTGTAGATATTGCCTTTCTGGGCATGGCGGAGATGGATAGCGAGGGCAATATCAATGTCAGTAAATTTGGGCCACGTATTACAGGTTGCGGCGGCTTTATCAACATCACTCAGAATGCCAAAAAAGTGGTATTTTGCGGTACGTTTAAAGCTGGGAAGTTAAAAGTCGGTTTTGACGGGGGTAAGCTTAATATTATTAACGAAGGTAAAGTAATGAAACTGGTGCCAAAAGTTGAACAGATTACTTTTAGCGGTTCCTACGCCCGCCAGACTGGTCAAAAGGTGCTGTATGTAACCGAAAGGGCGATCTTTGAGTTGACAGCGGAAGGTGTCATGCTTACTGAAATAGCGCCGGGGATTGATCTTGAGGGTGATGTGCTACAGCAAATGGGCTTTAAACCATTAATTTCGCCCTCATTACGAACCATGGATAATAGAATCTTCCTTATTGCCCCCATGGGAATAAAACATCATCAATAATCCGAAGATTAAGGAGTAAAATCATGCCCACTGTACCTGTTACCGCTGGCGAGGTCAATGAGGCGAACGAGGTAGCAAAGGTAGTCTTCCCTGTATGGTTAACCACACCCACAGGGAAAGAGTTAATATTTAAATTTAAGGCTATCCTGAACGACTATTTGGAAGAATTGACCTTACTCTTGGCAGAAGAACTGGGGAAAAATCTTGAAGAAGCCGGCGGAGACACTCTTCAGGCCATTGAAGTTGTAAAACAATCTTTGACCAAACCAAGCCGGGTATTTCATCGGAGAGTGTGAAATATTAGGGCGATTAATGTGCGCATATCCGTTCCAATCTCTGATTTCCCATAAGATATAAATCAAATAAAGCTTATTTTTGGCAATAGCATTAAAAGACAACTAATCTACAATAAGCTGCCCTATTATCATAAACCCACGCCAAAATTTTAGTTAATCTGATTTAGGCGTGGGTTTTTTGCCCTTATTATTGCTCTAGCGCTAGTAGTTCTTATTAAAAATTTCCTTAACTTAAACTTTTCTCCGTGTTTCCATTAGTCTGGAATTTTTCTTGTTTTTCGTAATCTGAAAAAAAGCATGAGATATCAAACCATATCTTGTTTCCTTTTCCGGCAACCCGGAAACAGAACAACAAATCAGCCCAAAATAAAATGGCATGATATTTGCTCTATTTAAATTATGAAAATGCTCTGACAAAGGGGGGACAAAAATGACAACCTTCAAATTAAACATGGAACAGACTGTATTTTATTGATTTTTGCAGTGAACTGTTAAAGTTACGGTATAAAAAGTCGGGCTCGTAGACGAAGTAGAGGTTGCACTCAGGAAGCTGGTTTCAAGGTTGTGGATTTTTGGCTAATAAAGGAGTGTTTATGGATGTGGACGGCTTTTGGATATTGGGGTAAAGTACTTGAAATAGATCTAAAATCCCAAACAACTAAAGAGGTTCCCATAAAAAATGAAATTTACAAGAAGTTCTTGGGTGGCAGCGGTGTAGCCGCATATTTGTTATATAACAATTATGACTACACAAAACCGGCTCTGTCCGAAGAGAATCCATTAATATTTATGACGGGTTTATTGAACGGGACATTGGCGCCGTCATCTGCAAGGTCAAGTGTTGTTGGCAAATCCCCGTTGACGGAGATCTGGGGCGAGGCCAATGTTGGTGGTCATTGGGGCGCCGAAGTTAAAAAGACCGGTTATGACGGGTTTATTTTAAAAAGCGTATCAGACAAGCCTGTAGCCATTTATATAAATGATAATAAAGTCCAGTTTCTTGACGCGCAGGATTTATGGGGCAAGGATGTCTTTGAGGCTTCTGATTTGATGAGAAGTAAAACTGATGAAAAAGCGAGAATTGCATGTATCGGTATAGCCGGTGAAAATCAAATAAAAATGGCCTCTATAATGATGGACGCCCCTGTAACAAGGACAGCCGGCCGCTGCGGTTTCGGCGCCTTGATGGGATATAAAAAGATAAAGGCCGTAGCTGTTAAAGGCACCAAAAAAGTGGAACTCCGCGATAAAGCGAAATTACAGGCGTTCACAAAGGAATTTACTCAGGTTCTGAAGACGAATGCGGCGATCCTGCATGACT
>DNIT01000139.1:3484-5355 GCA_003489345.1 Pelotomaculum sp.
CCTGCATGACTTTGGTACCCTGGGAACCATACAGGGTGTTGAATCTGAAGGTGATCTGCCCATCAAGAACTGGACTCTCGGCTCTTGGGAAGAAGGAGCTTATAAAATCAGCGGTCAGATGCTGGCGGAGACAATTCAAACCGGTCATCATGCATGCCATGCCTGCACTATCAGGTGTGGTAAGGAAGCTAAAGTTACGGTAGGCCCCTATAAAGGAGCTATAGGTCACGCTCCTGAATATGAGACAGGCGCTGCTTTTGGTTCATTGATCTTAAATGATAACCTCGAGATTATCGCTGCCTGCAACGACCTCTGCAACAGATACGGCATGGACACTATTGAAGCAGGAAGCACCATCGCCATGGCCATCGAGGCATATGAAAACGGCTTGTTAACCAAAAGAGACACCGAAGGTATCGAGCTCAAATGGGGCATTAAGGAAGAACTGCTCGAAATCCTGAAAAAAATGGCCAACAACAAAGTTGGGATAGGCAGATTACTGGCACAAGGCGTAAAAAGAGCAGCAGACGAGATTGGTGGTATAGCCCCTGAATTCGCTATTCAATCCAAAGGCCAGGCTTTCGCTATGCACGATCCCCGCGCTTATACCACCATGGTAGCTGATTATGCAACCTGCAACAGAGGAGGTTGCCACCTTGAGTGCTTAGGTTACTTCTCTGAAGGTGGAGCTTATTCTGCCAAATGTGTAGACTTCACCAAACCGTCTGAGCCCCATGGCTATGAAAACAAGGGTGAATATGCGGTTAGGTTGATGAATTTCATGACTGTATTCAATTCTTTAGGCTTGTGTAAGTTTATTATGCTGGGTCAAATTACTCCGGAAATGGCGAGTCAATGGATTAATGCAGCCACAGGATGGAACTTGACCGGTAAAGATGTTGAGCTTGCAGGAGACAGGTTGTTTAATATCAAGCGTATGTACAATAACAGGCTTGGCTTAAGCCGTAAAGATGATGTACTTCCGCAAAGGATGCTTTTGCATGATCGCCAGACCGGCGCGGCAGCTGGCAGTCTTCCTTATTACAGCAGGATCATGAAAGATTTATATGACTATCGCAAGTGGAACGCCGAGGGAATTATTACCGAAGAGAAGAAGAAAGAGCTAGGGTTGGATACTCTATAAAGCATGGTGGGTTTAATGGAAAAGCTCAATATCACAGTCAACTTATTAGGCTATTTAATGTGGTGTCCCACAGGCAGAGGAAAAGAACACCGGCTTGAGGTCGATAAAGGCGCCAAAATTGCAGATGTCCTTAACAAATTAAATGTGCCTCCCGAGCAAATCCATGTCATCTTAAAAAACGGTAAAAATGTTGACAAAAATACAGCACTGAGCGAAGGAGACATAATTACAGTAAGCCCCGTAGTTGCGGGCGGCTAAGCTTTATATTTATAACCTCTGTATTGAAGGATTTCTAAATTGCAAATTTTGTTGTGTACGGCCGTATGCACAATGCGCACTTAAACCAAGAACAAATTAATTAAAAGGGGGATGTATTAATGTATTACGACTTTTTAAATCCGAGTGTTAACTTCTTTGGCCCAGGCTGTGTTTCAGTAGTTGGTGAAAGGTGCAAAATTTTAGGTGGGAAAAAAGCTTTAGTAGTTTGCGACCCGTTTTTGGCTAAAATGGAAGGCGGACCTGTAGCGCAAACAATAGGATATGTTCAAGAAGCCGGATTGAAAACTGTCGTTTTTGATGGTGTGGAACCCAACCCTAAAGATAAGAACGTTTTTGCCGGTCTTAAATTGTTTAAAGAAGAAAAATGCGACATGATTATCACAGTTGGCGGAGGAAGCGCTCATGACTGTGGTAAAGGTATCGGTCTCGTTGCCAACGGCGGAAACAT
>DNIT01000139.1:5450-10774 GCA_003489345.1 Pelotomaculum sp.
GGTATCGGTATTGCAGCTACTCACCCCGGAGATTTGTATAAGGATTATGCCGGGATTGAGAAACTCACCAATCCTCTGCCGCCAATAGTTGCCGTTAACACTACAGCAGGAACCGGCAGTGAAGTTACCCGTCACTGCGTTATTACAAACACTTCAACTAAAATTAAGTTTGTTATCGTAAGCTGGAGAAACCTCCCGCTGGTTTCCATCAACGACCCAATGCTTATGCTGAAAAAGCCCAAAGGATTAACTGCAGCCACCGGTATGGACGCTTTAACCCACGCTGTAGAATGCTATGTTACCCTGGCCGCCAACCCAGTGACCGACACCTTGTGCGAGCAAGCAATTAAGCTTACCGCCAACAACCTGCGTCAGGCTGTAGCATATGGTGATAATGTTGAAGCCAGGACAAATATGGCTTACGCCTCAGTGCTGGCAGGTATGGCCTTCAACAACGCCGGCCTGGGTTATGTACATGCTATGGCGCACCAGTTAGGCGGCTATTATGATATGGCGCACGGTGTAGCGAACGCTATCCTGTTGCCGCACGTTGAAAAATATAACCTCATCAGCAACCTGCCCAAGTTTGCTAACATCGCCGTACTTATGGGCGAAAATATTGAAGGGCTCTCCGTTAGAGACGCTGCGTACAAAGCCATTGACGCTATCGTCGCTCTTTCCAAGGATGTTGGAATTCCGTCCGGTTTGGCTGAAATGGGTGTTAAGGAAGAAGACTTTGATAAAATGGCTAAGACGGCTCTGGAAGATGGTAACGCCGGATGCAACCCGATTGTCGGAACTCATAAAGACATCGTTAACCTCTTTGCGGCTGCTATGTAACGTAATCCCTGCTATCACCTCTCAAATAAATACCGTGTAGTACACGCTCGCCCCATAGTGTGGTCTTACCGGAAACAGGGGGTGACTTAAAGAGTTACTCCCTGTTATTTTTTTCTTTTTTAACTAATTAACGTAATTTTCAAAATTAGGAGGGGGTAATATTATGACAAGCTCTCTTTTGCTGCCAATAGGTGGTATTAGTTTTCTTCACCTTTGCCTAGCTTTTGTGGGTGGAATATTCGGAGCTGCCGTCGGAGCGCTGCCGGCATTCATTTTATGCGGTTTCTTTGTATTCATTGGCGCGGTTTTAATGATTGCCGGAGCAGGACCGGATTTTCTGAACACCTTTGGCTTTGGGTTTACATTTGGGCCCCAGGTATGCTTTGGAGCGGCAGTTGTTGCTCATATGTACGCGCATAAGAAAGGTCTGTCACCGGGAAGAGATATTACAGCAGGACTGATGGGCACTAAAAGCATGGATGTCCTGCTGATTGGCGGACTCTTTGGCTCTCTCAGCGTTATCCTGAACTGGCTTTTCATAACTGCGCTGCCAATGAAATGGGGCGGTATGCTCTGGACTGATGGAGTCGCTATAACCATCTTTGTCATGCATCTTATCGGACGTCTATTGTTTGACATGAAGAAAGGTTTTTTTGGTCAGGTAGCTGAGGGAGAAAGCCGCTTCAACCCCACTGAAAAAAGTACCCTTTGGTTGCCATGGCAGATGTCGTGGAAAGAGCTTTTTGTTATCGGTGCAGGGGTTGGTCTGTTATCAAGTTACTTTGCGATGCTTTTAGGAGCGGACCATGGTGGCGCAATTATTGGATTTGGTATTTCCGGTCTGAGTCTTGTATTTTTGCAGTTCGGCACCAAAATGCCTGTCACCCACCACATATCAGTTAATGCAGCCGTCGCTGCCTTAGCTAGTCACAGTCTCATATGGGGTCTCATTTTTGGGGTTCTATCGGCTTTCGCAGGTCAATTTTGGGCGTGTCTATTTACGATACATGCCGACACCTATATAGACCCGCCGGCAGCTGCAATTTGGAGCGTGACGACCATCATGGTAGCCCTGGCTGCTCTAGGCCTATTTACTGCAATTCCCTTACCTTAATACCTGTAAAAGAATCATTCATAGAAGTATAGTTCTTCACTACTCGTGGGGCTGCTCATTTTTAAACATAAATAATGGTCTTTTTTCATTCATCATTTTACTGGCTTTCACATCTGCTCACATCATCTACCGCTGTATTAATAATTTTCATAATGCGTAAGCGGTCAAGCCATTAGGCCTGGCAATAAAAGCGATCGGAGCATACATTCTTAATTTGGCCGGGATTATCCTGGTGGTTACGCAAATCCATCACAAATCTGAAGCGGGGGAAAGGAACTTCCAAACATCAACCCTACAGGATGTTTGAGGAGGCTCCTTTCCTTGACACTTCTTTGGCTAGCAAATGAAGCACTGGGGTGATTAGCATGCGAACCGCAATTTGCCCGGGAAGTTTTGATCCGGTAACCTACGGTCACCTGGATATTATCAGTAGAGCTGCTATGATCTTTGACAAGTTGATCGTCGTAGTTTCCTGCAACCCGGCAAAGAATCAGCTGTTTACGATTAAAGAGCGAGTTGAACTGCTGCAAGGTGTTCTCTCCAACTATCCCAATATAGAAGTGAAGGCATTTACAGGCCTTATTGTTGATGTGGCCCTTGAGTGCAACGCAAAAGCTATTGTACGAGGCTTACGGGTGATTTCGGATTTTGAGAACGAGTTCCGGATGGCCCTGACAAATCAAAAGCTGGCCTGCCATATCGAAACAGTCTTTTTGATGACCAAGGCGGAGTTTTCTTATATCAGTTCCACTACAGTAAAGGAGGTAGCCTCCTTTGGCGGTTCCTTGCGGAGCCTGGTACCACCGCTTGTGGAGGAGAGAATAAAAGAAAAGTTCAAACGTTACCGTGAGGGTTAACCCGCACAATAAGAAAGTGATACGCCAGTGGTGAAGTTGCATGATGGATACCAACGCAACTTCACCACTGGCATATTTGTTGCAAACTAAATTCCTATGGCGGTTGGATTGTTTATGAAAGAATTATGATTTGTAGTGAATAGGATCCGGTTATCTTTGTTGAGATTCCGGTTGGAGAAGTATAATGGCGTTTTTCAAGGGTTTTCCTTATGAATATTTTAAAGAAATTAGTATATGTTCCATTATTTGTCATTCCGGTTTCCTGGAATAATTCCTCTTATATAAAATTCTCAGTTTAAGGATAGATATCTTCATGCTGGAATTTCGCTAAACAGCAGAAATCGGAGCAAGATGATCTAGTTGACACTTGGAAATAAGGTGAAATGTAAAAACCGGCCGGAAATTTTGGAGATTTATTTACAAGGAGGGAATAAAGACTTGGGTTTAACCAGACGTGAATTTATTAAACTCTGCATGAGTTCTGCGGTCGGCGCAAGCCTGATTACGGTACTCGGACCGGAGCTCGAAGAAACACTAGCTTTAGCCGCCGAGGGAAAACCGCCGGTAATTTGGCTGCAGGGCGCCAGCTGTACCGGATGCTCCATATCCTTATTAAATAGTGTTGCCCCCGCTATTGAAAAGGTGCTTCTTGATGTTATCAGCTTGAAATATCACCCTAATATTTCTGCCGGTTCCGGACACCTTATCGCGGAAATTCTAGACGAAGCCGCAATTAAATACAAGGACCAATTTATATTGGTTGTTGAAGGCGCCATCCCTATAAAAAACGAAGGTGTTTACTGTACTATTTGTGAAAAAGAAGGCAAAGAAATAACCATGCTGCACGCGGTCAATATCCTGGGCAATGCGGCCAAGGTCGTGATTGCCGCCGGCCAGTGCGCATCCTACGGAGGCATCCCCGGCGCGGCCCCCAATCCCACCGGAGTTGTGGGCGTCAATAAGATCGTTGACGCAAAAAAGGTGATCAATCTTTCCCTGTGCCCGATGCAGCCTGACCACTTCCTGGGGACCGTGGTATATGTATTGAAATACGGTCAGCTCCCGGAACTTGACAGATACGGGCGGCCCAGGATGTTTTTCCCGAAACCAATCCATGAAAGCTGTATAAGACGTGAATATTTTGACGCCGGCAAGTTCGCTCACTTCATTGGAGATGAGGGCTGCCTGGCCATGCTTGGCTGCAAGGGCTTTGTGGCCATGTCCGACTGTCCCACCCGCGGCTGGAATAACAACGTCAACTGGTGCGTCAATGCCGGCGCTCCCTGTTATGCCTGCTCGGAACCGACTTTCCCTGATGCTTCCTCACCAATTTACGGCGTTTATCCTTTAACGAACAAAACAGCAGCTGCTTCGGCCCAGTTAGAACCACAGAAAACGCAGATTTTAGAAAAGACAAGGGTCAGCAGAAAACTAGCTCAGTGAGGTGAAATATAGCAGTGGCACAAAAAATAGTTATTGATCCGGTAACCCGGATTGAAGGGCACCTGAAAATAGAAGCAGAAATTGAAAACGGCCGGGTAATTGACACCAGGTCTAGCGGTACTCTATTCCGCGGGCTAGAAATAATTCTTAAAGGGCGAGAGCCTCGCGACACCTGTCACATTACCCAGCGTATCTGCGGCGTCTGCCCCATTGCTCACGGCACTGCCTCCATCTTATGCCTGGATGATGCCTTTAAAGTCACACCACCTGCAAACGGCAGGATTTTGCGCAACTTAATCCAGGGAGCAAATTACCTGCAGTCACATATCCTGCACTTTTACCACCTGACCGCCCTGGATTACGTGAAGGGACCGGACACCTCGCCTTTCATCCCCCGTTATGAGGGTGACTACCGCCTGCCCAAGGAAATTAACGATAAAGCCGTTGAGCATTACATCCAGGCTCTGAGTATCCGCAAAAAGGCTCATGAAATGGGCGCTGTATTCGGGGCCAAAATGCCCCACGTTACGACCTACACGGCTGGTGGAATAACTGAGCACGTAACTTCTGAGAAAATCGCCCAGTTTAAGACTTACCTACTGGAAATTACCTCCTTTATCAATAACGTATATATCCCGGACGTCCTGGCAGTAGCAGGAGCGTACGATGATTGGTTCAACATTGGGACAGGCTACAAAAACCTGCTGGCTTACGGCGCTTTCCGGCTAACTGACCAATTAGACCCGGACGGGCAACAACAGCTCTTCATACGTGGTACCTACGCCAAAGGACAGTACGCGCCCATGGACCATAAAAAGATTTCTGAGCAAGTCAAATATTCCTGGTACGATGATAAGTTGACCGGCAGGCACCCCGGTGACGGCGCGACTGTACCCACACCGGGCAAAAAAGACGCATATTCCTGGCTTAAAGCGCCGCGCTATGACGGTTTGCCCTATGAAGTAGGCCCACTGTCGCGACAAGTAGTGAACAAACAGAAGGATGTTTTGGCGTTAGGGGGTAAAGCATTTTCAGTTTTAGGCAGGCACTTTGCACGTGCAGTGGAAACA
>DNIT01000139.1:11010-11180 GCA_003489345.1 Pelotomaculum sp.
ATTACCATCAAAGATTACAAAATCGAAAACTACCAGGCTGTGGTACCAACAACCTGGAACTGCAGCCCGCGGGATGACAAGGGTCAGCGTGGTCCGGTTGAGGAAGCTCTGGTAGGAGCACAGGTCAAAGACCCCAACAACCCCATTGAACTGGTGCGTATCGTCCGGGC
>DNIT01000081.1:0-3271 GCA_003489345.1 Pelotomaculum sp.
TGTCAGATCGACGGCATAAGTTTCCTGATGCTGAAGATATAAAAGCACGACTTCTCCACCACATTGCCATCCCTTCCGCCGCCAGCGAGCCAAACAACCACGCAGCGGCGAAAGTCTGGGAATGGTTGTCCACGTATGCGATGATATGAGATAAAGAACCGGTCATCATAATCATTCCTTATAGAAAGTTTCAAAGCTGTGGAAGTCCGGGATTTTAAGCATTAGAAAATTCGTTCAGGCAGATCATTTTCCGCCTCAAGAATTCCTTCCTCCTCTGAATACGGTACTTCATATATCGGAAGTTGCATATCATTTTTCGTCATTCTTAACTTTCGCCTGCGATATTCGCTTATTGGTACTTCATACAGCCGCAATAAAGGATAATCCTTTTCTTCCCAGGTCTTTTTCACATCGCCATAAAATTTTTGCGGAATAATATTCACCTTAAGATAATTAGCAAAATCCCGTGTGGCTGTATCCTCATTTACCGGCAAATCGAAAATAAACCCATGCGCACCAACGTCCTCTGCAATTTCGTTATACAACCGGTAACCCTCCTGGTATTCCGCATTGTTGGTTCCTAGGGTATAACCTTCATACACATACTCCAGCATCTGGCCTAATTCAGCTTCCTTAAGATACCTTTGATTTTCCTTAATGATCCGGGCCGTTCTCTCCAGCACTGTTTCCGCGCCTTTATAAACACACTGCACAGCTTTGTCGGAAGCTGGAAATACGATAAAAGAGTAGTCCCCCTCCGCAGCATAACGATTGCAACGCCCCGCGCGCTGGATTAAGCTATCCAGCGGCGCGCATTCACTATACATTATATCAAAGCTGATATCCAGAGACACCTCGATGGCCTGGGTGGCGATAACCAAATCAAAATGGACGGGACGACCCTTTGCATCTTTTTGCATAAGCAAGTTTTCTTTTATCTGACGATCCCGCATAATAAACTGGCTGTGATAGCAAAGGATTTTTCCCTTGCCCAATATTGCCCGCCACTTTCGGTATGCTTCCTGCGCAGCGCGCACTGTATTAAAAACAATGGCTATTTTTCTGCCTTGTTGCAAATGACCCTGCACCGCATCAGTCAGTTCATCAATATTGGCTTCCGTGTATTGCCAGCGGCACTTTTGGCGGTTCATCAGCTCTTCCGCCACGATTGGCGCAGGCACTTCTAAAACAGCGCCAAAATGTTCGCGTAAGAAGTTCGGCATGGTGGCGCTCATCAGACACACTTTGCCGCCCAGCAGCTTAATTTTTTCGATCGCGGCCGTTATAAGTCCCAGCGTGTAAGGTTGATAAGCGTGAATTTCATCAATGATCACCCGGCTGCCTACCAATGCCCACTCCTTTTGACACCACGGACCAATATTGAAACCGCTGGTTAACATTTGGTCCACCGTTGATACCATTACCGGAGCCATAAAAGCCTTAAACCGGCGCAGATCCCATCTCAAATCATCCCGTGTGTTGTCATCATCTTGCTGGGCAAAATATGTATCTGCGCCTGAATGAATTAAGCCGCATTCTCTCGCCGTAAAATAATATTTGCTCATGCGTTCGTATAAACTGTTGGATGTAACCATTGTCGGCATTAAGAACAGAATTTTGGCAGGCTCACGATTAGTCGCCCATAGCAAAGCGGCCTCAGTTTTGCCGGCGCCGGTGGGAGCAATGGCTAGAATATGCCCGTCCGCAATCTCGCAACTTTTATGAAATGGACGATCATTATATACCCGCCCCTCATTTACCACCTTGGCTTTAATTTTCAGCCTTAATGCAACACTTGTCATGGTATGATTGAGGGGCAACCCCAACGCCCCGCCATTAGCTGAGGCTAGCCAGTCGCAAGTCATGAGCATCCCTTTTAGCAAAGCATAGAGAAGTCGTGTATTTCTCCGCTCCCGTACTGATAGATCTTCTATCGACTGCAGCCTTTCAGTTACAATACGCAGCAATCCAACGGGCCAATTAGATGAGGTAAATAGCTTTAAGGTCAAAGCCGCATCTGCTGTACAAGCCATTCCTCGTTCTGCGGCAACTTGCACAACGTACTTGATAGCTATTTCATCCAGCCGGGGAGCTTCAGTGTAGGTTTTTTCCCGCTCGAAACTATGCCAATCCGCCTGCAAGGCTTTATGGTGGCCCAATACCGCCAAAATTTCGTAAGGAATCAAGGTTTTATTTTCTTGCAAAATATCCCATTCGAGTGCAACCATAAAAAGCGCGGAAGCCAGCTCATGCCGGAAATGTAACAAGCGATCCGTCTTTTCGCCGCTTATCAGCCGCAACATTTGCCGCTGAAAAGTCGGCAACAATTTCCCCGCATCGTGAAATAACACGGCCTTTTCCGCATTATGGCGAAAGTCCTCCAACGCTATGCCGGTTGAATTGCAAAAGTGTGCAAGCGCCGGTTCGCGGCTTTGGAACAGTTCCTGCCAAAGCTGGTGACACGCGCCGATATGATAAGCATAGGTTCCTTTTTCCCCTTCACAGGGTTTTGCATATTTCCGGTTCATGCTCATTGCTCCTGCTTAATCGAAATAAGTGGCACAACATCTTCACTAAAACAGTATGCGGGACAAGCTTTTTTTAAACTATGCACTCCTGCGAGAAAAGTAAACGGTTTGTATTCACACCCCTTGCGTTCTTCGCCGGGTCCAAATATAAAACCAGACGGTAAAAGCTTGACCATGGGTAATTCCAGTGATACGCGTTCGGGGGTCCCTTGAATGGCCGCCCAGTCAAACGAATAGTTATTTGAATGGTCACCCGGAATTAAACAAAAGCTCAGTGCCGTATCGCCTGCGCTCGTCTCCCGGATGGGTTCAATATGCGAAACTTCCCGCACTTGCGCAAGATCGTCGCTGGTACCTAGTGACAATGCCCATGCCGGATCGATAAACGCCTGCCGCAACTGTTCCAAAACCGTTTTATCGCCGCATCCGTAGTATAACCGGTAACCAGGCCGGAGCAAAAATTCCCGTTTTAACACGTCGCTTCGAACTTCTTTGCCGGCAATTTTTTGATACCTCCAGAGATCCAACCCCTTGCCGGGCGGTTTTTCCCGGTGACTGCGGCTTATATCCCGCACACCCACATTGATATTTTTCGTTTGAAAAAACTCCCATGTACGTTGAAAACAATACCCCAGCGCCGCGCCGGCAATCCCGATAACGGTTGAAACCGGCGGCAACGGAAGGGTTGCATGATAAAGCTGCCCTCCGGGATCACGGAAGGAAGCTGTTTCGGAAAACAGGGA
>DNIT01000081.1:3528-5140 GCA_003489345.1 Pelotomaculum sp.
GCCCTGTTTGTCCACTCTCAGACATTCCAAAAAGATCGGATTCTTCACTGTCAGTATGGCTGCGCAGATAAATTTAGGCGAAATGTCCGCCAAAAAGCGGCTCTGGCGTCCCACACCCCATAGGTTTTGCACCGCATCCAGCAGTACTGTTACCCGCCGTTTCTTTTCAGCACTGTTCAAATCCAGCTTATATGTAGCGGCATCAGCCACCCCTATCCTGTCAAGTTCGATAAGAATTGTCCCCCGATAAAAGCCGGAATGAATTTCGCTTTCAAAAATATTTGGTGCAACACCAATTTTAGCACCCATATAATTAGTTGCAAAATCCAACTCACCCCGGTATGGTTCCAGAGAAATCAGCGGTGATACCCGCACTGGGCTGGTACGTTTAACTGTTTCCTGATCAGCCTGCATAAATCCGAATAAATCATCGTCAATAAATTCTTGGGGATTACCTTGTGTAGTCACAGCGCCTTTTTCCTGTTTTGCTTTTTTTACTTCAGATAAGCCTTCTCCCAAAACCGCAAGTTGTTCTCTTAAGTCATGTCTAATCGCCTGAGATGACTTATAAGGATATTCGCTGCCGTCGGCCATTTGAATTTTTTTGATACTGGAAATATTATCCGCTTCTTTGTCTGCTCCATTTAAAGAGGCATAAGAGGCCTTGGTCAAATAAGTAATTGTTAAACATTTTGCCTGCATTTAACGCTCATCCTTTCACTTTTTTCTAGTTGGCTGCAACCGTCTCGGCATTTTTGGACGGACGTTTGTAATTATTGTAGGCATTCAACGCCCCCAGCAAACAGTATGCTTTAAAGTCCTTAAAATCTTCGTGGGAAAAGTCGGGCTCCGCCAGAATACCGCCTAATATTTGTTTGGAAACCGTAATGTTATAACGAAACTGAATCCGATTTAACTGTTCCAAGAAGTCGGTAACCGTCCGGGTTTTACGTAGGGCGAACAGATCTCCTTTCACCCTGTCGAAATTGCCGGTTGACGCATCTTTAGCCGAAATGACAATCTGCTGTCCCAATTTAACCGCAATATCCACCTGCTCCTTGTTCATGCCGCTTCCCTCCCGTATAATTATTTGGTAGTGTGTTGTAAAATCAATCAGGTTACCCAGATATGGATATGCCTGTACTAAAGACTTGCGAAAGGCCAGTATCTCCACATCCTGTAATATCGATTTTTTTTGTAAAACTTTCTTTAAAATGCGATTGCGCCAAAGATAATTGCTCACATCGAAGGGTTTATCTTTGCGCACAGGAAGATACAAATCCTGAAACACATGCCCCAAAAGCTTAGGGCGCTCGGAAAAATTCCTGCGCAGTGAATCTATAAGCAGAAATGCATATACCGTATCGGTATAAGTGATGAGTTCTTTGGTAATAAACGTCTGCCCTTTAGAGGAGACTACCAGTAAAACCAGTTGCAAGGGCGTTTCAATAAACGGTTTGGCGCATAACTTAAATAATTCGTCTGATGACGCAGCCCTTAGTTCAGCGTCATCACGGATCAACCCGTACGTATCATGGAAAAATGCCCATATAAGCTCAAAGGGCAACCGTCCGTAATACAAAAGCCTGCTGTCCATTTTATGGACGCCGAT
>DNIT01000081.1:5291-6468 GCA_003489345.1 Pelotomaculum sp.
TTTTTTTCAACATTGCCTGTGTGAATTTGCAATATGTAAAGGTTTTCATCACTAGATTTATAATGAGCAGCCTCCACGGCGAATTTGCCTAAAAACTCACATTCCCAACAGATTTTGTCCGGTTTTTTCCCTTCGGAATTAAAGGAATGGGTTGCGCTCTGACTTGCGAACAACAAAAACGAAGGCAGAGATACTTCACTGCAAACCGCAGTCTGACCGCAAACCGAGCAAACGGATTTTTTCCCTTTTACAGGAAATAGTTCAATTTGCTGGTGGCACACGGGCGCCTCATAAACGAGCAACTGCTCTTTGCCCCATAAGTTACGTTTGTGTTCCTTTAGAAAAAGGTCCACTTCTTCTTTCTTATCTACCGGAAGATCTTTATAGGCGATGCCTTCCGCCCGCCAACTCCTTGCACCGGTAAACAGGGAAGGGATAGGCGCAGGGTTCCGCTTAGCTATTAATTCTATCTTTCCGGTGTGGACATCCAGGCGCACCAAATCTTTGTCTTCTTTCTGCTTCTTCGTGGAAACATTCCAATATTTGAAAGCCAAATGTTCGTAACAGTCGTTTAAAAATTCTTTCAGTACTTCTTGATCTGTCCCTGTAAACGTAAGACCTGATGCATCTTCATGAAAAGTAACGGTATCATATTTGGGATTATCGCCTTTTACCTGCGCCGCAATGTAATATAAACCCGTTAACCCCGAATCGAACCACCAGTGGTGACGTATTGAAAACGCATACGAATGCGGATGTTCTGGCATAAGCAACCTCTTTTCCATTAATATCCATACTTTTATTATATTATATTATTATGATAAAGAGAATGTCAACCTATTATTTGGAAAAAGCCTTGTTATTAATTGCATCTGATATTCTTCTAGTTTATAATTATCATAGTTTTACCTGAGAGGATTTGAAACTATTAAAATATCATGATGCCTTAGCTTACCTATAAGGGTTAGAAAAACATCGCCAAGCGGTGTTTTTTTATATATCGGAGGTATAAGTTGCTCAGTGCAGTTAAAGTAGTTACTTTCAAGGCTGCAAGAGCAGGCTCATCGTCCCAACGATACATCTCCACACAACCGACTTACACCTATGGCGGGGATTTCCGGAGCGGGACAATAGTCCGTCAAGTCAATTTTACTAATTTAAAATACATACCCCTTCT
>DNIT01000188.1 GCA_003489345.1 Pelotomaculum sp.
CCAGGAAGATTATATCCAACGCATCAAACATACGGACCGGCGAAAATCCGTCATACACTTTGGCGGATTTTCTTGATTCGTATCCGCAGTTTGCGCCGGCCGGAGAAGAAGGAGCGGAGGTATACCTGGTACCGGAGGCAATACTGGAATCCTTCGTCGCCCTAGCCCACGCCAGTATCAAAGAAGCGCGGTATCATGATGCGTGGGCCGTCTGCATGGGGTTTTTTATCGCCCACTTCGCAACGCTGTGGCTGGAGGGGACAGCGGCGGCGGGAAGCTCTGCCGCTAAAGTATTAGCCGCCGCAAAGGCAAAAGGCTTAAGAACCTCCAAGTCTGTAGACGGTGTTTCCGTTAGCTATGATTACGCAGCAATCGCCCAGGATTTAGACGGATGGGCGGCTTGGAAGCTAACCATTTACGGCCAACAATTAGCTACCATGGGTAAGCTTTTTGGCCTGGGCGGTATGGGGGTTTGGTGATGCAATATGTTTAACGCTTTTGCTAAAGCAACCGTAACCAAAGACAATGCCTCAATTTTGTCCAAAGCCGTACAGGAACTATCGAACCTAGACGTGCTGGTGGGCATTCCAGAGGATACCGCCGAAAGAAAAGACCAGAAAGACGATAAGATCAACAATGCGGAACTGGCATACATCCATACGCATGGGGTCAGGAGTTTGCCCATGCGTAAAGAGATGGAAGAATCCATCAAAAAGGGTAAGACATACGGCAAGGCATTGCAGATGTATATCAAAGAACACGGTTCTCCCCTTTGGCACGTGCCGCCCCGCCCCATAATCGAACCGGCGATTGAAGATGAGGTCAACCGGGAAATTATTGTTGACGATCTAAAGAAAGCCGCCGAGGCGGCGCTTGATGGAGATGAGCGAAAAACCAGGGATGAATTAACAAAAGCCGGGTTGGATGCTCAAAACATGGTGCGTGATTGGTTTGAGAACCCTAAAAACGAATGGCCGCCAAATGCCGAAGCGACAATCAAACAAAAAGGCAGCGACATGCCTCTGATTGATACGGGGGAGCTCAGAAAATCCATCACCTATGTTATCCGGAATAAGGGTGAGGCAAATGATTAACGTAGCTGAAATTCTCTATGATCCAGATTTAAACCAGGACTTCACGGTTTACCGTAAAACCGGCACGTGGACTGCTGGGAGATATTCCGAAACAGAAACGCCTTTATCCTTTACCGGGGTAATACTTCCGGCCAATGCAAAGGAAATCAATCAATTCCCAGAGGGGGATCGGGTTACGGGTATGATGAAATTCTTTTCTGAGCGTGAAATATATGTTACCCGTTCCAACGACGAAGGGAAAGGAACGTCCGATCAAATCCTATGGAGCGGTCACAGATACCGGATCATAAACGTCAAGCCCTACAAGGATTATGGATACTACAGGGCATTCGGTGTTTATATGGATGGTGAGTAATATGGCTGATACGATCCTCACATTGAGAGAAACAGAAGACCTGTTTCGGACTTTGACGTTTACCGTCCTGGGCATTGATCTTGATGATGAAGAGACCGACAACAACGACAAGGTTCGTCTTTCCTGGCATACCTATGGCGCGCCAGCCTGGAAGATAACCGACGACATTGTTTTTCTACGTGTCGCGACGGTGCCGGATGCTTATATTCAACAGCGTGAAAGCGATTACCAGGATGCGGATATCACCGAAGAAGCAATCAATGTGGTTTCGGCATACACCCGTGTTTGGTCCGTGCAATGGGTTCTCTACGGCCCCAACAGCTTTGACAATGCCGAAAAAATTAAAAACGCAATGTATGTGCAAACGATAAAAGAAACTCTTGCGGCTAAAAACATGTATCTAATACTTAACGTGCCCAATGTAACGAGAATACCTGAACTGTATAATGGACAATGGTGGAAAAGGGCTGATTTTTCGGCCACATTTAACGAACAGGTAACCATACGCACGAAGGTTCCTTATATTACCGGAACCGACATTAGCCTTGTAACTGAAGATAAAGGGGTGATAAAAATAAATGGCAACTCTACCTCTTAGTGATATTGTGAATGTCACTTTGGAAATATCACCGATGGCAGCCGTGCGCTCCGGGTTTAATCTTGGGCTCATTATCGGCAATAGCGCCGTTATTCCCCCAAGCGAAAGAGTAAGATTGTATTCCGGGTTAACCGCAATGATCGAGGACGGATTTACGACAAGCGACCCGGAGTATTCAGCCGCGACGTTGTATTTCGGGCAAAATCCCAGACCGACCAGGCTTGCAGTTGGAAGATGGGGTCTCACTGACGGACCAGTGGTCCAAGCGGTCATGGCCTGCCGTGCGGCTAATTCAGAATGGTATGCCTGCACGGTATGCGGAGCGGAAAGCGAAGATGTCCTAGCCATTGCTTCGTATATTGAGGCTGCGGAACCAAAAAGCGCATTTTTCTATACAACTGCCGATACTGATGTTTTAACCGGTACCGCCTTGACTGCCGGATACGAAACAGGAGCTGCGGATCCATCCACTGATATTAGCGGCGGAACGGCGAATAAGTTTAAGATTGCGGTAGATGGTGACGCTTCCGATCCTCCAGACTATCAGGGCGTCACACTTGCTTTGACGGGCCTCAATACCGGGAATCTCATAGCGGCTGCCATGCAGGAGGAAATTCGGGCCATTGGCGGCGCATATTCTGCTGTGACCGTTAGTTACGCCGACGGCGTTTACATCATAACCTCCGGGACGACAGGCTTACTGTCAAGAGTAAGGGTTGCAAATGGAGATACGAACAACGTCGCTGCGGCACTGAAGATAGGCGCAGTCAATGGAGCCGTTGATACAGACGGCGCAGGCAGTATCATGTCTGATCTAAAAGAAAAACAATACATGCGCACCTTGGGCCAATACAGTACCGTAACAGATGCAGCCGCCGCCATTTTAGGCTACGCCATGGGGGCCAATACCGGGGTTGCCAACAGCGCGTATACCCTTGCCTATAAGACAGAGGTTGGCGTTTCCACCGAGGACTTAACGCTAACCCAGGTAGCAACAATCAAGGGTCAAAACGGTAATGTCTACATCAGCCGAGGCAATACCTACAACCTGTTTGAGCAGGGCATCATGGCCGACGGCACGCCCTTTGACGAAGTAATCAACCTAGACATGCTGTCAAATGATATTCAGCTTGCATGCATGGACCTCCTGACTAGTGTCCGCAAGGTTCCGCAGACAGAGGACGGTGTTACCATGTTGATTGACGCCATCACTGGGCCTTGTGTTGACGCCAGGAATCGCGGTTTTATCGCCCCCGGCGTCTGGAAGGCAGAGCCGATCCTGACGCTTAATACGGGGGATGCCCTTTCGCAAGGGTTTTTGGTTCTGTCGGAGTCCATAGCAAGCCAGAGCGCATCCGACAGGTCGGCAAGAATTTCTCCGCCGATATATGTTCCAATCAAGTTAGCCGGAGCGATTGAGCACGTAAATATCACCGTTAAGGTCAACCGATAGGGAGGGATAAGTGATGTATACAACCTATAGCTTTGCAGACGTTTCGGTTGTCATTAAACACCCTTCCGTCGGTCGTATTACGGCGAACGGTGAAGGACTCGGAAACATCAGCATTTCAATGGCGACCGACCGGACTGCTCATGATGTGGCGGCGGATGGGACCGTAATGGTATCGAAAATACGCGGCAGAAACGGGACGGTCAGTATTGCTACTCAGCAATCGTCATCTTTAAACAGATGGTTAAAGAAATGGTATAACTACCTCGAAACCGCTGACGCTGATGAATGGGCGGATGCTACTATCACCATTAGATCAAATGTAATGGATGATCACCATACGATAACCGGCGTTTCCCCGCAGAAACAGCCTGACAGGCCGTATCAGGCGCAAGGGCAGCAAGTGACATGGACGCTGATGGCGGCAGATATTCAACAGGATTAAACCCGGGAGGAATCCATTATGAACAAAAGAGAGATTTACAAACCGTTTGAATTTGAGGGCCGGAAGTGGCGTATCGGAAAATTTGACGCTATGACCGGTTCTTACATTGCATATAAGCTGATGGCCGAAATGCTTCCGATGGGGCTTAATGCTGCGGTTGGCATTCCTGCACCCGGTTCCCCCGAAGCACAGAATTTATCTCTAGCGCCTGCACAAACGGCGGTTATGTCGAAGGCCGATTTCTTTGAACTGCAACGGGACTGTCTGAGCGTTGTGGCCGAGATGCTTCCCGCCGGGCCGGCTCCGGTCTTGCTTGAAAACGGCCAGTTTGGGGTCGATGACCTGGAGCATGATGCAAGAACGGTGTTGGCGCTGACTATTCAGGTGTTGTCATGGAACGTGTCAAGTTTTTTCGACGCCGCCCTCTTGGGTTCCCTAGCCGATTCGATATCGAATATATTCCGGCCAAATGCGAAAATGTAAACGAATGGCTTTATTCCCCGGTGATAGCCGGGGACTGGAAGCAGTACGAGCTTTGGAACGGCTGCTATAATCTTGATGATTTGCTGGACTGGCATGAAATGGCTACGGTGAAAATAGAGAACCAACGTAGAGCCGAAGAGGCGGCGGCAGCAAAGAGGGGAAATCCATAGGGAAGGGCCATTACAACCCTTCCCTTTTGAGGGGCGTGATTAAAATCTTAAACGTGATCCGTGAGTATTTGATTAGTCTAGGGTATAAGGTTGACACCCAGGGCTTTGAAGCCGCCAAAAGCACCATGAACGAGATGGGCAAGGTCGTGGATGATTTTGCAGGATCTTCCGCTTTTCGTTTTGCGGCTGCCGGAGCTGCGATAACGGGTTTTGTTTATACGGCGGGAAAAGCTCTGCAGCAATTTACTTTTGGCGTTGCCAATGCCGACCTGCAGAATGAAATGTTTGCCCGGCGCATGTGGATGAGCAAGGATGCGGCGGGAGCATACAGAAATTCCCTAAGCGCCCTTGGTGTTACTTTGAACGACCTTTACCTCTCCCCTGAGCTGATGGATAGATTCGTTGAGCTGCGGGAACAGGCGTTAACATTAGGTCCTCCCACCGGCTTTGAGGAAAGCATGAAGGAGCTGCGGGAACAGGCGTTAACATTAGGTCCTCCCACCGGCTTTGAGGAAAGCATGAAGGAGCTCCGCGACATTACTTTTGAGTTCCAGAGGTTTAAGTTGGAGGCCACGTATGCGGTGAAGTGGGTGAGTTATTATCTGACCAGGTACCTTTCCGGGCCGCTGTTTGGATTAAAAGGGGGGCTCCGGGAGATAAACGACTTGATCGTGGATAAGATGCCGGTTTGGACTCGCAGAATTGCACAAGTATTGAGCTGGTTTGTGCGATTCGGGAATGCGGCATATGCGACCGGCAAGGGGCTAGGAAAAATGTGGGACGGCTTGGATGAATCAACAAAGAAGCTCATTCTATTGCTTGCCGGTTTGCGAACATTGCTCTGGACTCTAGCGTTGCCCTTCGCTCCGCTTATACTTGGCCTTACGGCGCTCATTTTGCTTTATGATGACTTTATGACCCATGAAAAAGGTGGAAAATCAGCATTTCCTAAATTGTGGGAAGAAGTTAAGAGGCTAAAAGAAGAAATGGAGGAAGATGGGTCATTAACCAAATTTAAAGAAAATCTTGAAGGCATTTCTTCAACTACACTGGACATTTTAAATAATCTTGGCGGTATCATTGCAAAAATAACAGGAATAACAGACCTTGGTAGCGTTATCCATGGTTTTTTGGACCTGGTAAATAGGCTACTTGAAAATACTAAGTCATTTTTACAAACAATAGCAGGATCTTTGAAGGATATCAGGGGATGGCTTGAAAACAACCCTGAACTTCAAGAAGAAGGAGTTAGACAACGAAACGAGGGCTTTAGGGGACTTTTTGGGATAAATGGACTGTTTGAGAACGGAGTTTTCGGAAGCGATCCCTTTGGAATGAATAGATACTTCGGTGCAAACCCTTATTTGCTCAACTCTATTAAAGGAAATACCAATATTTCAACGACTATAAGCCCGAAATATTATATCTATGGAGCAAGCAACCCTGAAACTGTTGCCCTGGCTATTGCCCGCAAAAGTGCCGGTCTGCAAACTCGAATCTTTCAAGGAGGGATTACCTAATGGCTTTATCCCCCGTATTGCCTTATAGGCTGGAAGATGTACAACAACTTGTTTACGCTAAAACAAATATAGGAGGCTATTTCTTTGACGCCTTTTTGCGCATGGAACATACAAGTTCGATTACTCTAACTGAGCACCCGATTCAATCCGGAGGGACGGCAGTTGATCATTCTTATCTTAACCCCTCCGTACTGATCATGGAAATAGGCATGTCTGATACGGCTAAAAGCCTTGTTGACGGTCAGTTCGCCGGAGGGTGGTCGCGGTCGGTAAGGGCATATGAAATATTGCTGGAGTTGCAAAAACAGCGGCTTCCGATTCAGGTTGTTACCAGACTAAAAGTATACGACAACATGTTGATTGAAACCATAGCCGCCCCGGATGACTATACTACGCTTTACGGCTTACGGGCTACGGTAACCCTTCGGGAAATATTCGTCGCTACGGTCAAAACGGTCAAGATTAGTTCTAGGCCGCATGCGACGGATAGTACCCCAAGGGGAGATGTGCAGCCGGTAGAAACCAAAGAAGCCATTATTCTAGAAATGATTGATTTATACAAAAAGCTTTTTTTGTAAAAAATTTTGCAAATATTATGTTATGATATTTACAAAAAGGAAGAAATGCCTAATGAACAAAATTGCAAAAACAATTTTATTTGCGGTGCTCATATTTATGTTTATTGGTGTTTCCGCTAGTTTGGTTTCTTGCGTAAGCCAAAATAATGGCAATGATACTGGACTACTAACTAATACAGAGACCTTAACTGATGAAACAAGCATGGAACCACCGATTCAATTAACAGTGGAAAAGCTAAGAAATGATTACGACGATAATCCGTTTGCAGCAGATCAGGCATATAAAAATAAAAACCTGGAAATAACAGGTAAGATACTTACGATTGATAGAAATAATAATGGCGTTCCTTATATTGATTTCGTTGCCGATAATACTCAGGATGTTTTTACTGATGTGTTTTGCCATTTCGACAAAAAAGACGAGTCTAGTTTAGCTCAGGTAAAACGTGGTCAGATAGTAAAAATACAAGGTATTTGCATGGGTCAGAAAAATTCCAATGTATTACCTGGAAGTAGCATATTTATTGATAATTGTAAAATTATTAGTGCAGAAGATGATCAAGAACCTGCAGAGGAGCATTCAAGCATACTTTACCAATATTACAATAGCAATAGCCCGCAAGAAGATAGTTCTATTGCTATTGTGCCTACCCAGGAAGAAATAAACTACATTATGTCCATAACTTCCGAAGTAGATGATCCAGCAATTTATTTCAAAGCATTACTTCAAACGCCTGTAACAACATCTGATGGGGGAACTGGATGGATAACGGCTGTAGTAGGAAGTAGATACCCAACAGCAGATGGATATGGTAGGATAGTATTTTTCTGGCACAATAAAGATTTTATTGGATTTGACTCTGATCACGAATCGCTTGCTTCAAGCATAAGCGAATCTGGTCCTGGATATATTCAGGTTTCTTATCACCAATATGCACCAGGAGATCCGTTAAGTTCTCCATCTCTACCAGACAAAAAAATAATATATCGCTGGAATGGAAAAACATTCTCAGCGTCAGAAAACCTTAATAATAAAGACAATGGCTTAAGTTATGTTCATATTAAAAGATGAAAATTAGAAAGTGGAAAAATAAAAAATTTCCATAAGAAATTCTTAAAGCAAACTTATGGTAAAATAAACTTGGAGTTGCCGTTTGGCGGTCGGTCACTTTCCCGTGAGGGGAGGTGATGCCTATGATTACATGGCCGGAACTTTTTGGTTTTTGCCTGTTGATTGTGGGTATCGTTTCTCTATGCTTAATGCATAAGAAATAAACAGACCGCCTTTAAGTAAGGCGGTCTAAGACGGTCTAAGGACCTGCCGCCCTGCCAAAAGCGGCAACTCCTTTTATTAAGCATATGATAACATTTGAAAAAAAATTCGTCAATGGGAGACCCCTTAAGGGGTGGCTCTTTTTCTCATTACTTGAAAGAGGATGACGTGCCGGTCATAAATTCTAAAGGATGGTTAAATATGAGAGCATTGGATGACCCAGCGCTTGAAAAAATAGCGATGGAGCTTGAGAGAACGGAGAGGAAAGGGATTGATATTGTTCTATGTGCGTCTAAGGCCATAGGGGAAATCATGCAAATTACTGAAAAATACTTACCTGATGCAGTAACCGGGTTGATTGATGGAGATCTTGCTAAGGAAGATGCTCTTGAATTTGGTAGATTAGCAATGAGAATCACCGAAACGTCAAACATTATTCATGAGTTTCTTGGCTCTAATTATAGGTTTCGCGTGTCCCCATATATTGAACCTTCAAAAGATGGAGGATCTAAACCAGTTGAAGTCCATAACAAAAGAGTAGATATTACAAAGGCTGTAAGGGTATCTGTTTTGAAACGAGACAACTACAGATGTCAATGGTGCGGAGCAACATCGTTTACCGCTGAATTAGTAATTGACCATATTGTTCCAGTGGCGCGTGGTGGGAAAAACAATATCGAGAATCTACGCGTTCTTTGTAAAGATTGTAACGAAGGAAAGAGTTCAAAGCTGGATGAAGACATTTAATGCAGTGATGGAATTAATAAGAAATTGGGAGCCCATTCAGCAGGTTAGGAAAACAGGTTAACCCTAAAACGCCTCCGGGCGTTTTTCTTTTTGGTTTTTTAAACAAACGCCCCTATTGAAAGGTCGTGTCAATATGCAAAAAATATATGTCCAGCGCATAGAAAATCTGGTTGACATCGAAGATAAGATATTTGAAATCCACGGTATCAGTGCAGCGTTAAATGCCGCCCTAGTTCAGGAGGTTACCGTGCAAGACTTGAAGGGCATTGCAGTCGAATTGCACGAAAAGATAACAGATTTATCCAAGATGGAAATAAGGGTATCAACACGAGAAATGAGTTTTAATAAGGATAATTAAGCGTTAGTTTGGCAGAGTTAAGCAAGGGACACCTATCTCCATTATCGCCTTTTCCATCACAGAAGAATCCGTCGTATTCATTTTGTTTTTTTATTTCCTTGCGATAGATAATATCTGATATTGGACAACTAACAGAGTATAAAACAGCTATCCCAGAATCTTTTTCAGGCAAGCGATACCTTGCTCTTAATGACACATCAACGAGCCATTTGGGGCAATATCCGTGTATGTATTTATATGTAAAATAAACCATTAACTACACTCCTTACTACTAATGTTTATTATCTAACGCACTATTCTGCAAGGAAACATAGTTTCCTTTTGCAAATAATGTAGAATCTGTTTAATCCAATATACCCGTTCGGGATCGCATGGCCAGCGAAAAGCGTCTCCCTCCAGCGCCTGCCTGAGCGGGTTTAATTTTTAAATCTCCCTTACTTTGGGGAGATTTTTTTATGGAGGAAATAAAAAATATGGAGTGGTAAAAATGAAAACACAGTTAATTCCTTTTAGCGGGCAACAGGTGCAAGTGAATGAAGCGGAAGTTAATGGAAAGATTCAGCGGGTTATTACCTTTCGAGAAATTAGCAGCGCCTTGGGTCTTGATATTCGCGTAATAAGAAGGATTGTAGCAAAAGACAAAGATCTGTTTGAACCCCTGAAGGGGGTGACCAAAATGTCCACCCCTGGGGGCGAGCAATACACAAGTGTATTAACAAGGGATGGTGTTGTAGCGCTGCTGGTCAAATTATCAGCTGGTCACGTAGCGCAAGCAAAACGAGATATTATTATTGGCTTCCAGCGCTGGGCCATTGAAACCCTTGGCGAGGTCATGGATGGAACCTACAAAGACGCTTATATGCTTCGCCTGCAGCTTGAGATCGACCGTTTGAGGCTTGAGGGAGATATCCAGGTTAAGGCCGGGATTATCCGGGTGGTTGAAAAGTATGGCGACAGACTTTCAGGAAGCGAACTTATCCCCTTGGTATCCGGCATTCTGGGTAAAGACATACCTGTTGAGCGAACATACAGCGCTACCGAAATAGCTGAAATATTAAGCCATGAAACCGGTCGAAAAGTATCCGCTATTAAGATTGGAAGGTTGGCAAAGGAATTAGGACTACGGGTAGACGACGGCGAGAATGAATACACCCTCATAACGGTGACTAAGGCCGCACATACAGACAAGGTAGTACAGCAGGTGAAATACAAAAAAGCCGGGGTGGATTTAATCCGCCAGGCACTTGTAAACTAAACACTCTCACGCGAGGGTGTTTTTGTTTTGCTGAAAGGAGGTAATCCCCCATGTCCTATTACACAATTCCTCTTACATCGGACCCGAGTCAAAATTTCACATGCACGATCCCGGTCGATGGCAGAAATATCACCCTGCGGTTTCGCATTAACTACAACGACATTGCTGGATACTGGTGGATGTCCATAACCGACTCAAGTGGCGCTCTTCTCATCGACAGCTTGCCCTTGCTGACCGGTCAAAACATCTTAGGCCAATATCAATATTTGGGCATAGGAAGCGCTTATTTGTACAATAACGGATCTTCTGAGGATAACCCTGACAATACCAACCTGGGCACAGATTTCCTGCTGATATGGGGCGACAGCGAATGACGGAGGAGCGATCATGTCTGATTCAAACTACATCATAAACAAGCTGGTGTCCCACGGGGTGCCGTATAACGATGCCTACGTTCTGGCTGCCGTAGGGTTTGCTGAATCAAGCTATTATACCGGGGCAATCGGAGATACCGCCTTAGCCCCCACAAACGGGCCGTCTATCGGAGTATTCCAAATCAACATAGCCGCACATGGACCAAAATTGGCCGCATGGACCGGCAGCAATGATAGAAATGTGTGGATAAGCTGGCTAAAAAACCTCGACAACAATATCTATGCCGCCTCGCAGGTTTATTTTTCGCAGGGCCTGGGAGCCTGGTCCATGTACAAAAACGGCGGCTATAAACCATATCTAGGGCAAAACAAAACAGTGACCTATGGAGATTCAGGGACCGCGCAGACGCAAAGCGACGATACCGGTTTTTATGATTTTCGCCAGGACATAAAAATACCGGCCACGAACTACCAGGTTGTTTTCGGCAGCGCGGCCTACGGTGATACACTTTACGGGCGTAGGTACCGGGTGCTTGTTACTGCTAGCGAAAACGGGGAAACCGCCCTGGACGTGTCCGATCTGAAGTGCACTTTTAGTATTGTAAAAACGATGTTTATTGAGCCGAATTATTCCGAGATAACAATTTTCAACCTTTCGGCAGAAACAGAAAACGCAATTATCCAAGAAGGCTACCGGGCAATCATTGAAGCCGGTTACGAGGGGAGCCAATACGGGATTATTTTCGACGGCATTGTTGTTCAGCCGATACGTGACAAAGAGAACGGCACCGACTATAAACTAACTCTTGTGTCGATGGATTCCGATACCTTTATGGTCTATAGCATGGTGAATTTCTCTGCCACACGAGGGCAGAATTCACGTTCGCAAGTGCAGAACATAACGAACAAGGCCAGTGTTCCGAGTCAACTTGGTACGATATCACAGAATTTTTCAGACGCAAAACTCACCCGGGGAAAGGTCTACTTCGGAATGACGGCCGACTACCTGCGCCAGCTTGCGCAGTCCCAAAGCGGCACGTTTTACATGGAGGATGGTAAAGTAAATATCATCCGCGCAGATGACTATCCGGCAGATGAGATCATTGATCTTACCCCGGAGAACGGACTCATCGGGGTGCCGACGCAGCAGGATTATGGCGTGAAGGCAAAGATGCTGTTAAATCCCAGGGTTAAGATTGGCTCATTGGTACACATAGACAACAGTTTGGTACGGAATCAGAAATACGAAATGGGGCAACCGGTCTATTTGTTGGACAATGACGGAATATACCGAGTGATCAAACTGACTCACACAGGAGACACCAGGGGAAACGATTGGTACACGGAAATTGAAACGGTTTCGCAGTCCGGTATTCTGCCGAGCACGATCTCTACCGGCAGCGCAAATCCGTGGTAAGGGGCGTAAAGCATGAGGACCTTTGGTGAAAGAATAGATAGGGAAGATGAATTTTACCGTCGCCTATCTGACAAAATCAAAAACGATATCCGGGTGGCAATACCCGGGATAGTGCAATCGTTTAATTCTGCGGAACAAACGGTTACGGTGCAACCGGTGCTCAGAGAAAGGGTCAGAGAGCAAAACGGTGATTTGTCCTTTGTAAATCTACCCCTATTTCTGGACGTTCCGATAATATTTCCCCGCGCCGGTGGTTTTGTTTTGACCATGCCCGTGCAACCAGGAGACGAATGCCTGGTTATTTTCGGGGACATGTGCATTGACGCCTGGTGGTCCAATGGCGGGGTGCAAAACCAGATTGAAAAACGAAGGCATGATCTATCGGACGGGTTTGCAATTCTGGGCGTATGGAGCCAACCGAGGCGCGTATCCGGCTACAGTTCTAGTTCGGCGCAGCTACGGACGGAGGACGGTGCAACTCGTATTGATTTGCGGCCGGGAGAAATAGATTTGGTCGCGGATAGCGTGAAAATCAACGGTACGCCAATAGGGAGTTGATTAATTTGCTCTACAGGAGACTTGATGCAAGCGGAGATTATTCCTTTGGAAAGTCAAAACAGGATTTCCTCAGCGGCGCGGAAGCGGTAGCGCAGGCGGTCAAGACCAATCTGCTGCTCCTAAAGGGCGAATGGTGGGAAGATGTGGCGCAAGGATTGCCGCTGTTTCAAAGCATACTAGGACAGCCCGGAATTACAGAAAATATCAGGGCAGCTGATTTAATCATCAAGGAGCGTATTGCAGCCACAAAAGGCGTTTCTTCAATTGATGATTTTCAAAGCGATTACAGCAGCCGCAATTATTCCATTGTCTGCACCATTACCGCTTACACAGGAGAAACAAGTACCGTGGAGGTGAGTTTGTAGTGGCCTATTTCGCTCCGTATGTTGATGAATCAGGGTTCCACATGCCAACCTATGCCGATGTCCGGGATGACCTCATAGTACAGGCAAAATCAATTTTTGGTCAGGATATCTACCTCGAAGCAGACAGCCAGGACTACCAATGGATATCAGCGGTGGCCCTAAAAATCTACGACACTTTTTTAGCCGCGCAACTTGCGTATAACAACAGAAGTCCCAGTTTCGCCATCGGGGCCGCTCTGGACGGGCTTGTTAAAATCAATGGGATCGAGCGGAATCCTTCTACCTACTCTGCTCGTTTCTCTGCCTGTCCTGTAGTATTAGCCGGAACGGCAGGAACCACGATAAGCAACGGTATTATTCAAGATATCAGCGGTTACTACTGGAGCTTGCCCAGTTCCGTTGTGATACCTTCCGGCGGCAGCGCAACGGTAACGGCAACTTGTCAAACAGCGGGCGCGATAGCGGCAAATCCAGGCGATATCAACATAATCACCACACCCACCTATGGGTGGACTTCAGTAAACAATTTGCTTGCGGCCACTATCGGCGTCGCGGTTGAGAAAGATTCTGCGCTGCGCATACGGCAAAGCATCAGCACGGCGCAACCGAGTCAAACCGTGCTGGAGGGAACAAAAGGAGCCATTGCGGCGGTTGACGGGGTAACCCGGTTTGAAGTCTATGAAAATGATACAAGCGAAGTAGACGCAAGCGGACTTCCGGCGCATAGCATTACGCCTGTTGTAGAAGGCGGAGAAGAGCAGGCGATTGCCGAGGCCGTATATTACAAAAAAGGTCCAGGCTGCTATACCAACGGAACAACTGAAGTAAATTTGACTGATTCATACGGACAGATTACGGCAATTAGATTTTACCGGCCGGATTACGTGGATATTGATGCTGTAATTAATGTTAAACAGCTAACCGGTTATACATCACAAACAACGGCAGACATTAAATCTGCCGTTGTAGCATATTTGAACAGTCTGGCGATAGGAGACGATCTTGCTATTTCCAGCCTTTGGGGCGCGGCTCTTTCGGCCATGTCAAACCTGGCAAAGCCATCTTTCTCAATTACTTCATTGACCGCGGCAAAACATGGAGGAGCACAGGCTACAGCTGACATTGCAATCGCATTCAACGAAGTGGTAAGGGGCAATTCTTCTTACATTACCATTAATGTGACTTAGCAGGGGTGGTGTCAAATTTGGCTGATATACAAAAATATATAGACTTGATCACCTCACAGCACAAGGATAAGCCGAAGTTTATTGCGTGGCTGACGGCCCATCTGGATATCGCAGACGACGCTAAAAGCCTTCTGGATGCCCTTGATAACTATTTTGATATTGATAGCGCCGTAGGAACTCAGTTGGACATCCTGGGAGAAAAGATAGGCCGGGCCAGGGTGCTTACTTTTCAGCCGACGGACGGCTCCAGTCCCGTTCTTGAGGATGAAATGTATAGGCTTATCTTGAAGGCGAAAATAGCGCAAAATCAATGGGACGGCACCATAAACCAGATCTATGATCTTTGGTACAGCATATTCGATCAGGTTTATCTGGTATTAAAAGACAATCAAAACATGACATTGGACGTTCTAATTCTTGGTTTATCTACCGATTTAGAAAAGGATCTGGTGGCAAACGGCTATATAATACCAAAGCCGCAGGGCGTGAAGATAAACTATGCGTATTCTGCGACGGAAATTTTTGCCTATGGCATGGATAATGACAATTTCAAAGGTTACGGCGAAGGGTATTGGCTGCAGTATCTTTAGGGGAGGGGAATTTAATTGGCTGGTAGCAATATATTTAAGGTCTTCAATGAGAGTTTCAGCAACGCTCAATCGAACGCTGACTATTTAGCTGAAACGCAAAGAGTGAGCGGCCTTTCTGACGGAATTGCAAAAACCACGATGCACAACAAGCTTTTTAGGCAGCTATCTATTATGGTGGCGGCGCTGGGGGAAACAATCAAGAACGAGGGAGGTGTCGCTAGCGACGCAGACCTGACGGCTTTGGTTCAAGCTATTTCGGATTCTCTGATTTTGACATCACATTTCAACACGCATTTGTCCGATTATATTCGCCAGCCCGCATATGCCACTGCGACAGGCGCGGCGAATACCTACGCCGTGACGCTCAATCCTGCTCCCGGCTCATACGTTGAGGGTATGGCAGTCGCGGTAAAAATAAACACCAACAACACCGGGGCATCGACACTCAACGTCAACGGGTTGGGTGCAAAGACCATAAAGAAACCAAATGGGAGCGACGTTGTATCCGGAAACCTAAAGGCAGCCAGCGTTTACACAATGAGGTACAACGGCACAAATTTTATCTTACAGGGTAGTGATGCCGCCGGAAACGCTATACCTGCTAATGTGTCAGCCGGCAAGACCTTTTCAAATGATCAAGGGAGTGATCAAGTTGGTACGATGCCTTACCGGGGGGCAGTGGTGCTTACACCCGGAACCGCAAATCAGGCAATAGCCGCAGGGGAGCACAATGGCAGTGGCTATGTGCTGGGTGACCCTGACCTCGTAGCGGGAAACATCAAGTCTGGTGTAAATATTTTCGGCACTACGGGCAACCTGGCGCGACCAGGCATAAAGAGCATACAAAAAGGCACGGTCGCCGTTGGGGTGACTTCTGTCACCATTAGTGCCGTAGATACAGCTAAGAGTGTTACTTTATATAACTTCAAACCCAATGGAAGCAAAAACCTTTCAATAAATGACCCAATGGGCCGCGTTCACCTGGCGAATTCAAATACTCTTGAAGTTGGGGGCTCTTGTTATTCCGAGTTGTATTGGATGGTTATAGAATTCGAGGAAGGAGTATCTGTTCAGCGGGGTATGGCAAACCCAAACAATGGCGCCGTCACAATAAGTTCGGTCAATGTTAATCGTTCAATACCTATCTTTAGCGGTAGTGATTCCAGTTCTGAGCTTGAGGCTGGTTGTGTCTATGCGTGGTATGCGGGGTTATACTTGTCGTCTGGCACCCAGTTATCATTTCGAACAGACTCGTTATACCCATTCTATTTATGGTGGCAGGTCATCACATTTCTATAAGGGAGGAGTATTTTATGATTTATGCACAATTGAATGAAAATAACATTTGCATTGGTGTATCCCAGTTATCTGGCACGGTCGAAGCACCGAATATGATCCAAATCGATACCATAGATACGGATAAAATCTGGCGCAAGTACGAAAACGGGCAATGGTCAGCCGAGAAATACGAACCGCAGAGCACAGCTCCGTTGACTGAATTTGAGCAGCTCCGCGCTGACGTTGACCAACTGATTATCTCATCTCTGGGGGTGTAGCTAATGTCTCCAATGTATCCTACGCTGGAAAGGTTGTACAACGAGGGCAAGCTGAACGCGACGCTGCTTAATAATGCGGTGGCGGTTAAAGGGTGGATCACTGAGCAAGAAAAGCAGCAAATCATAGCTGGATAAACAAGAGCGCAAGGCCCCCGCACGGGGGTGGGGACCTCCTGCGGGGTTGCGGATGGGGCTCCGCGCCTTGCAAGACTATTGTACCTGAGTAACTGGGCGGCGTCCATGGGAGACGTTGCCTTTTTGCTACAATTTTACAGGGGGTGGGAGTGGGTTGGATCAGTGGAACGTATATAAAGCAATAGTGGCGGCAGGCGGTGCGACCGCCTCTTATTTATTTGGGGGGTGGTCGTCATTGTTGGGGGTTTTGTTGACCTTTGTGGTAGCGGACTATGTAACCGGCATGATGGCCGCAGGCGTAGAGGGCGGGCTAAACAGTGAAGTTGGGATGAAAGGGATACCGAAGAAGGTATGTATTTTTATCCTTGTTGCTGTTGCCAACCTGGTTGACACATCCATAGGGGATGCGCATTTTTTCAGGGATGCAACGATATTCTTCTATCTTGCCAATGAACTGTTGAGCATTATCGAAAACATTGGCAGGATTGGCTTACCTATCCCTGATGCAATTAAAAAGGCTGTTGAAGTATTAGGAGGGAAGGGGAAGGCGGGAAAATGAACATCATTGAGGAGCAATACGCTTGGAACGGAGCGCTATCCTACCGGGACAGCACCAAGTACATTGTCCTGCACCATGAAGCAGGCTGGGGGACAGCGCAGGAAATCCACAGAGAGCACGTCAAGAATGGCTGGGTAGGCATCGGATATAACTTTTACGTCCGGAAGGATGGATCTATCTATCGTGGCCGACCAATCAATGCCGAGGGCGCACACACGAAGGGGTACAACTCTGTATCTGTTGGCATCTGCGCGGAAGGTTATTACCATCCCGCGCCGGCCGGGGCAAAGATACAACCGGATAAGGTGATGCCGGAAGCGCAGAAGAAGAGCCTGGCCGAACTCGTGGCCTATTGCCGCAAGCTATACCCCAACGCTGAGGTTGTAGGGCACCGTGACCTGGTAGCTACGGCCTGCCCGGGAGACTATTTCCCATTTGATGAAATTCTGGTGCTGGTGGGCCAGAAAGAAAACCGAGAAGAAGGAGACGATGGAGAAGTGGTAAGGTACCAAAAGCTTAACGATATCCCTAACGAATACGGGTTTAGGGGCATCGTAGAAACCTTGATGAACGCGAAAATTGTTAACGGTGATGGGTCTGATAGTACCGGCAATGATGATGTGATTGACCTGAGCCATGATCAGGTACGTACGCTGGTGTTTTTGTATCGGGGCGGGGCATTCGACCGGCAGCTGATCGCTATGGGATTAGACCCAGCGGTAAATGGTTAGGAGGTGTAGATACTTGTTTAGTCAAAAACCAATGGCTCTTTTCCCGTATCAAACGCAGGATGTCGCCCCGCAGGCAGAGCTGCCCTGGAATATTACCCAAGTCAATGCGCCGTCCTTCTGGCAGAAAACCAAAGGGGACGGCGTTGTTGTTGCCATCATCGATACTGGCCTGGACGTTAGTCATGCTGAGTTTGCCGGGCGCATTGTGGCCGGTAGGAACTTTACCACCGACAGCGCCGCGGACGCAGACGGCCACGGCACTAATGTAGCCGGCATTATCGGCGGGGCAAATACAGGTGTCGCTCCCGGGTGCCGGATCATGCCATTGAAAGTGTTCGGCAGTGGAAACGGCTTTGCTTTTCAGGATGCGTTTCGCTATATCCGTGAATACAACAGCAAGGCAGCTGATGCCGACAAGGTTGTAGCCGTGAACTGCTCATGGGGTGGCTCCTACGACCCAGTCATCCATTACATTATTCGCGAGTTGGTTAACGAGGGTGTGGGCGTGATCGTTTCGGCCGGAAATGCTGGCGACGGTGACCCAGAAACATCTGAGATATGGAACTGGCCGGGATTCTTGTGGGAGCCGATCACGGTCGGAGCGCTGAACCAGGACGGGCAGCCGGCAGGCTACAGCTCCAGCTACGATGGCATTGACCTGGGCGCGCCTGGGACGCTGATATACTCTGCCTGGCCAGGTGGGGGCTACAAGCTCCTGTCAGGTACCAGCATGGCCGCGCCGCACGTCACCGGGGCCTATGCGCTTTTGGTAGCGGCGTTTAAGCAACGTGAGGGGCGGCTGCCGAGAGGGGATGAGGTTGAGTGCATTCTCTTCAAGCACATCAAGGCTACTGGGGCTGACGAGAGACTATCCGGGACCGGCATCTTGGACTTGACCTATGAGACCAAGAGGTGGCCGCTGTATCGGGTGCAGACTGGGGCGTTCTATAACGAGGCAGGAGCTGATACTACCAAGGAAAGTCTTGTTGTTGCCGGGTTCTCTGCCTACAAAGTGAGGTATTAGTATGGAAGATTGCAAAGAAAAAGACTGCGATAACTGCCCCAAAGTTACGGAGCTACTACTGGAGAAAAGCAAGTTGTTTGCTGAGAACAGCAGGCTGCGGCAAATCATCAGCCAGGCAGAGAATGTACTGGCTGCTGCGAAGTAGAGAAAGGAATGATCGCATGTACCCCAGTTGCTACGGCTAAAGGCACTCAAATATCTATGTAGCAAGCCGCTCCCATGGTGGAAGCGGTTATTTTTACGCCTGAGAGGCAGGTGATGCCCTATCAAGCCGAACGACTCATCTGTTGACCTGCGCTTTATATGAATTTACAAAACAAAAGGAGATGTTATTATGGATACCATTCTTAGTATGTTTGATCCAGCGGTGTTGATTGGCCTGAAAGTTGCCTTCTTTGCTATCCTGGGGGATGCCGCGCTTGGTTGGCTGTTTGCTTTTTCGCAGGGCTCCTTTGACATCCGGGAGGTACCCCGATTCCTTCGGACTAACCTGTTGCCGTATATGGGAGCGCTGGTAATTACGGCGCTTTTGTCACTCCTAGGGGATGACTACAAGGCGGTATTTTTTGTGGTGACGGCCATTGTGACCGCTAAATTTGGCGTAGAGGCATTGAAGGATAAGTTGGTGAGGTATTTCAAGCCAACATCTGAGCCGTAAGAGTTGTCCATTATGTGCTTATAATATAAGTAGAAAAAGTACAGAGACAAAGGGCCGCTTCCTTCGGGAGGCGGTCTTTTTTGTTTACTGAAGGAAATTATCTGTAATATATTAACAATTAGAAAATATCTTATAAAACTAAAAGAGGTGTTTCCTAATGCCCGTTGAAAAAAGAGAGAGACCAGTAATCAAGGGAAATGATGCAAAACGGTTCTTAGAAGAAGAAAAGAAAGTTAATGAAAGGCTAAAAAATCACGTTGCCAAAAAACAACAAAATGCACCAAAAAGTAATTAAATATCATTTGGTAAATAATAGCTTGATTAATGTATTTTTATGGTTATAATTAATTATACAATTAAATATAAAAAATTTTATAATGGAGGGAGGTGTGTGCGATGGCAGTAAGTCTACGGGAAAGGCCCGTTCTTAGGGGCAAGGATGCTGAAAGATTCCTTTCCGAAGAAAAGAGGGTAGACGAATGCCGCGCACGATTAAGCAAGGGGAAGGGTCAAGATGCTGAACCCATACCGGTAAGAAATAAAAAGACTGTGCGTCTATGTCTAACAGAGTAAACCCTACATCACTCCGCTTTCATCCCATCGCAGAGCAAGATCACACATATTGTCAGAGTTTTTCTAGTGGCAACCAAAGCATGGACAGCTTTTTGAAAGAAGAAGCTTATTATAGGCATATATTAAGAGAAGGTAGCAGTACCTTGATAATGCTTAATAGTGAGTTGGTTGGTTATTTTACCTTACAAAGAAAAGATATTCAACTGCAGGATGGGGTAGCAGAAGTAAGGAGTAGTTTAGATATTGCGAGGTTGGCAGTTTCAGAGCCAATGCAAAACAAAGGCATTGGTGAAGCAACCATTAAGCTCATTAAAGAGATAGCTAATATGATTAATGAGCGGTATATTACGCTTGATGCGCTTTTTGAAAAAAGAGAGTGGTATCGCAAGCTAGGGTTTAAACCGGCAATTGAGCAGGAGTATGAAACAGAATGCGAAGATTCGCTTGTTTATATGTATCTTGATACCTACGATCCGAAACTCATAGAGGATTACTTTGAAAATCCATAGACCGCCTCCGGGCGGTTTTTCTTTGCAATCAAATATCCCTCACTTTGGCTTCAGCTCAAACCTTCCACAACTTTGTGTTTCCGGATCGCCCCCCTTAAGAGCGTCCTGCAACCCTTCAAGCCCAATCAGTTTAACGATCTCCATTACCGGGACAACCGGGGGAATGCGTTTTTCCATGTTTCCATATGCCTTGATACTAACTACACAGCCATATTTTACCTCTGTTTTTCCTTTAATGGGGACAAAAAATTTACAATGCTTGCAGCGGTGAACTGCCTTCTGTCGCATATCGGGGAGATACATCCGGTGCTTCTCCCACAAAACATTACTTTTATCTGCCATACTTCAAACTGTCCTCCGTGAGTGATATGCCCCTGAAAATTGCGCTTTCGCCAAATCGATCCCGTATAGCGTCACAAGCTTTGACCATTTTCTCCTGACGCTCTTCCCAACCGAAAAGGTCAAACTGCTGGTGTTCCTTCTTGACGAGATTGCTGAACGTCACGCCAACAAGCCTTGTCGGCCATGATTCATTCCAGTGTTTCGACAGAAGTCTGCAGGCCGTTTGGTAGATATCGTCGGGAAGATCAGTATACTCCCTCATAGTCATTGCCCTAGATAAACAATTGAACTGCGTATCCCGAAGTGTCAAAAAAACCGTTCGTCCTACATAACCGCCCTGGCGGACCCGCCTTGATACCATCTCACTTAGTTCTAAGATAACCACTTTGATCTTCTCAAAGCCCCGAAGGTCACGCGGAAGAGTTCTCTGTTGTCCGATGCTTTTGGATGTGTCCAAAGATGTGGGAGTGACAGGAGAATGGTCTATCCCTTGGGCGCAATACCAGAGCATTTCACCATTTTTCCCCCAGCGTTTTTTTAATATCTCTACCGGAAAACTTGCTAGGTCCCCAATTGTATGGATGTTAAAGCGGTGCAAGTGGCGTTCATATCTGGGACCTATTCCGAACAACTCCCTAACGGGCTTGTCATAAAAAGCTTTTCTGTAATCCTCCACCGTTTTCAATATGGTCAAGCCGTTTGGTTTCTGTAGGCCGGCTGCCATTTTTGCGATCAATTTGTTCGGGCCGATACCTATGCTGCACATTATCCCGACCTCATTCCGGATTCTCTCTTTTATTCTTATGGCGATTTCTAAAGGCGTGCCGAATAAGTGAATGACACCAGTCAGATCCATAAAAGCCTCATCAATGGAAAACGGCTCAACTAGGTCCGTGAAGTCCCGCATGATCTTAAGAATCCGGGTTGAGTATTCAACATAAAGCGAATAGTCAGGCTTGAAAAAGAACGCATCCGGGCATAACCGTTTCGCTTCCCAAAGCGCCATGCCGGTTTTGATCCCAACCGCCTTGGCCGGATAGGACGCAGCCAGAACAATACCGGTACGCCTCTCCGGATCGCCGGCAACTATCACCTCTTTGCCTTGCAGCTCTGGTTGCTCGGCGATATGGCAGGATGCGAAAAAGCTATTGGCATCGGCAAGCAGTATGACTCGTTTCATAGGATCACCCTCTTATATCCTCAAACATGTGTTTGGTGGTAATTATATGGTGTATTCTTTCATTCATCAACAGGTATATCTTGGATTGTATTTGGTAGGCTACAGTGAGCAGAGATATTTCACGAATACGAGAAAAATATCTTGACTATTCACGTATTCGTGATACAATAGAACCATAAAGAGGAAGGGGTGCAGTAAAAATGAAATACGCCTACAAAACCCGCTACGGCAGCCCTGAAGCCGCAAAAGTAAAGGCCGCAGGAGCCAAATGGAATCCGGACATGAAACTCTGGCTCTCCGAAACCCCAGTTGATGGACTGGAAGCGGTACAACCGAATCATACATACGTTTGGAAAATGTACAATGAAAAGAATGGACAACCAGCCACCCGCACGGTCAACAACCTGCGGATGTATGACCCTGAGAAAATTCCGGATGAAGCCGTCGCTGGACTCATCGGCCATGTCAACGATGGAACCTTCCTGGGGGCCTGCTGCGTAGAGGCGATCAAGCTCTATACGGAGACCAGGAAGCGCGGCCTGGACACCCAATATTTCTGGTCTACCCCTGATTGGGAAGACAAACTCAAGGAGGAATAACCGGTGATAAAAGAAAAGATTCGAGCCGGAATAAATAAAGCCACCCCTCCGATGGTGACATTCGCCGAAAACGAGGCTGGAAAGACCAGGCTGGCGCAGTATCTCATCTCCGGCATGCTTGCCAAGATAGAAGCCGGATTAGACCTGGACGCTATAGATTATGATGTTATTGTTGCGGCCCGAATAGAGAATGGCATCATAGATGCCCTGAAGCTGCGCAGGGGTGAAAACCCTGACGCAGGCGGGCTGTTGAATTGGCTGGATGCCTGCAGCCTGCCGGTGGAGTACAATTTCCCTTGGGAGCAAACCAAAAAAGAGGTGATGACGATCCAGGAAGCCGCGCGCCTCTGGGATCAGGAAACCAGCACGATACGAAAAGCCTGCCTTGCTGGTAGGTTCACAGAAGAAGAAGCATGGAAATCTGGCGGCACCTGGTTGGTCACCGCCGTTGGTATGGAGAGGTTATATGGGAAAAAACAATGACCCCGGCAAAAGCCTGGGTCTCTCCTTATAGGTAGGCTATCGTAAAATCATACACGTTTCAATTCCCTTCGGGCACACTACAGGGTTAATTATATCTTCTTTCTGTTTGCAGGACAACCCCGGCTTGTGCAGGTGCTGGCTGGCGCTGTTATGTGTGTGGGGTGGTGGGCGGTGTAGTATCTACCACATCGCAGACGTCCGCTATTTATAATATATACCGAACACATAAAAATCCCTCCTCTGCTGCAGGATTTTACAAGATATTGCAGAATAAATCAGCATAATTTTCTTTGGAGGGGTATAAAATGGAGGATAAAAAACCTATACGGATATACTGTAATCGTGTTAGTATTGGATTAAGCACATTCGATATCACCCTTGCTCTTGCCTCTTCCTTTAAGGGTGGAGAGCCAGACCCGGAAGATATTGTAGCAGAAGTCATTATGAGCCCGCAACACGCAAAAGCATTTGCGGTTGCACTGGGCAATAATATTAGAGATTATGAAAAGATTTATGGTGATATTAATTTAAATCCTAATCAATCCGCTTTAGAAGAAATTACGAAGCAACAGAATGATTAGATCCGAGGTGGGCTTATGTTTACGACAAAAGATCCACTCGGCAGGAATGTAGTGTTGAAGGCAAGTACATGGAATGTTCATATCGTAAAAGGCCACAATGAAATGTATAAACAAGAAAATTTAGTAAGAAAAGTAATCGAAAGGCCAGCGTTCATCTTGAAAGACAGGGATTCAGATGACAGAGATAATTATTTTGATCTTTGCCATCATCCCAAAAACGGCTCTCTCTCAATTCTGAAAGTGGTTGTAGAGTTTTCTGATAGCACTGGTGATGTGGTTACCGCATATCCTATTAAAAACACCATCACTCAAGCAACCACAGTAAGGGGTGTAGTCTATGAGCGCCCGTAGGAGAAAGCTTACCCTGAATTACGACAAAGAGCATGATGTTATGTATGTGTCTTTAGGGGCACCTAAGCCGTCATATTGTGACGATGATATTGAGGGGGTGCTTATTCGGCGTTCCCTGGAAAGCAATAGACTATCCGGCGTTACGATAATGGACTTTTCCAGGAAAACCAAAGAGCAACTAAAGCGGATAATCCCGTTTAACTTGGATATAAGCGAACTGTATAGATAATGCTAAGTTAAAATAAACCAAAAGAATGCGACAGCCCGGCGGTAGCCGGGCTTTGTTTAGCATCCGCGTTTGTGTTACAGTTTAGTATTATTGCAATAGAACTTTGATGGAAAGGCTCATTTGTTAATATTTTGTGTGGTTGATTTTTGTTTCTCAATAATACGGTCGGCCACCCGGAGCATTATTCTTAAAGCTTTGATCATTTTCAGCTGCTTTGGTGTGAATTCTTTCTTCATAGGATATCAACTGGTCAAAAGCCCTTTAGTGCTGTTTACCAGTTGATATGGATAATCATAGATTATAGTCTATTTCGATTCTGTTATCGCTATAAACTTTAACAGAATTAACCATATTGGTTATAATCCCTCGGCGCTCTGCTTCGTCTGCCTCTTCCCAGATGGCAGGAAAGTTTTCTAGCGTTTCAATCCTGTTTTTAGCACTGGTTTGCCTGGAGCTATTTTCTTGAAGCTGAATTTCAATATTTGTTATTTGTTCTTGTAGGTATGTTTTCTTCTCTCGGAGCGACTTAACCCTTTCCATGAGTTCGTCTGGTTCCAGCGCGCCCTTTTCAAAAGCAGAATACCATCTATCCAGCTTTTTATCAATTGATTCAATGTCTTTTCGAGCCTGGTTGATCCCTCGCAGAAGAGATTTTTCGTCAGTAGTCTTGGCGTTGGCCTCGTCAACCACATGTTGGATTAATTTTTTATCATTGCTAAAACTATATAACTCCAGGATAACTTTGTTTTCTACCTCTTCAGCCTGTTTGTAGCCACATTTACATCCTTCTTTTTTGATCATGTATTTTGCTGAACCATCTTGGCTGTAACATACATAATACCGGATCACTTTTTTGGGATCGGTACACGGATGGTTCTGCCATGTGTTTTTAACTCTCATCCTGGCACCGCATTCGCCACACCAGATCATACCGGATAGGAGTCCGGAATAGATATTGGCAGATGCCCGGATCGCGCCCCTTCCGTTGATTAATGACTGGACCTCTTCCCACTTTTCAAAGTCTATGATAGCTGGATGTTTTCCCTTATAAAGTTCCCCTTGGTGGTAAACTAACCCGGCGTAGAGAGGATTGGTCAATATGTTACGGATCTCTTGTTTGCTCCATCCCTTTCCGGTTGGCCCGGGAACTCCGCGTTGCTCAAGCTTTTCCCCAATGGATTGATACCCATATTCTCTTTCGAGATAACAATCATAGATCCATCTTACTATCTGTGCTTGTATTTCATCAATCTCTAGCACTTTTAATTCAAAATTATACCGGTATCCATAGGCTGCAATGCCACCCAAAAAACGACCTTGTTTAGCGCTTTCTTTTTTAGCCATCCGAACACGCTCAACTATGGTTTCCCGTTCAAGCTGGGCAAATACGGCCATCATTCCGATGGCAGCCTTGCCAAATGGGGTAGTTGTGTCAAACGTTTCCGTGGCGGATTTAAAGCCGATTTCATTAGGCTCAAAGACATCTTCCAAAAGATACAGGACATCTTTCTGCCGGCGTGAAAGTCGGTCTAGTTTCAATACAAGCGCAGCGTTAAACTTTTTATCCTGGGCATCCGTCATAAGTCTTTGCATAGCCGGACGTTCCAGATCCTTGCCGCTATAGCCATCATCTACATAGAAATCAAATACCTCCCACCCTTGAGACTGACAATATGCAAGAAGGCGGGATTTTTGGGCAGGGATGGATATACCCTGTTCGGCTTGTTCGTCGGTGCTGACCCTAATGTAAATTGCTATGAGCATGGTATCACCTCAAAGATAAACCCGGCTAAGGTTGGGCATGGGCATTATTCCTTAAGTTCTCTCTTGGTTTCTCCCTTGACTCTCTTAATCCTTCTTTCTATTTTTTTGATATCTTCTTCAACTGGTAAACGTTCTGGCATTGTCCCGCCAATATCCTTAATGGCTTTTCGCACTTTTGCTCCGACTTCATAATGCGTATCATTGGCTTTTTGTTTTCCTCTAATATTTTCACGTCTTAGCTTTTCTTCGGTTTGGGTGGCTCTAAAGAGGTTTGCAGCAAGTTCAGTGCTCCCCATATGGTCGGAAATATTTTGAGTAGGTCTTAGGCCCCTTCTAAATTGTAAATCTTTTTGGGTTAAGCCGCCATAAAGACCCATATAACCATGGTTTTGAAAAATTGCAAAATCTCTTCCTGTCTCAACCCCTGCCCTCTTGGCCGTACTAAAAAGAACGCTATGGTGTTTTCTTAATTCTTCCCGAAGAATCACCCTTTTTTCCTCATCGGAGCTCTGTTCAAATAATTCTTGCTTATGGGTTTGTATAGCAAAGTAGGTTTGCCCAAGTGCCACCATTGGCTTGGTCGGGTCAGCGTTTTGAATAAGCAGGTAACAAGCGTAACGAGATAACAAATAATCTTTTATTAGCCGTTTTGCGCCGGAACCGATATCAACCATTTCGTTGATGTCAACGAAATGGTCTGCGACGTTCTGACCGCTATTTACACATGCTTTTTTCGCTCTTGCTATTGCAAGTTCTAGGTTTCTAAAATCAGTATATTCTAATATTTTCTGCATATCTCTTGCAGTCCAAAACTCCATTCCATTTTTATTGACACGTTTTGCTTGTTCAAAAAGTGAAACATGACTAGGTGCTACAGGCTTATCCATCTTTAACCGCTCCTTATATATTTTCTCTTCTTGTATTTTCTGGGTTCTCCAGGGGTGTCAATAATACTTACACCATTTTCTTTATTAATCATTTAACTATATACAAGAACCCTCCAGCCTTGCTCCTGGAGGTTCTCTCTGTTTTACGTCTCGGTCGTTTTACGTCTGGGAGGCATTGAGCAGACGGCAGTTACTATTTGTGATTGTTGAGACACTTTTGGGAACACTGCTTGTCCTCCATACCCAAACAACATAGATTCTTGTCACATTTCTTTGAGCATGGCCTTTGATGATAGGGACAAAGGGTTGAATCAACTAGGTGGATTGCTGGCTCTCTGCTGTCTGTAATTTCCAACAATCCAGAAGGCAAATGCGCAAAAAAACTTTCCATCCTACCGCACTCCTCCTTTTGATCCTTGTAAGAACATTTTACCATAGAACATATGTTCTAACAAGAGACTTGCGTCCCTATACGCTTATACGAACACAAGCATTACAAGGAGAGGGTTGTGTTTTACTCATTTTCTCGGTTTATTATACCTTTTTCGAGCTTCTTCGACGGCGCGGATACCTGCTTCCAATAATTCCCGTTGAGCCTCGGGCGACAATCCTCTTCGAGCGTATTCTTCTGTGAGCGTGGCTGAAATATCTTTGTATTTTAGATCATCGGGAATAGGGAGTTTATTGCCGTGAATAATCCAATCAGTGGATACTTTGAAATAAGCAGCTATCTTTGTGGTTATTCCATAATCAGGCTCACGGCGACTTTTTTCATAATGAGATAAAGCCGCCCTCGTTATACCTATAGCATCGGCTAATTGTTCCTGCGTTAAACCAGCCTCTCCTCGAAGGAGGGCAATTCTTTCACCATACTCCATTTATTTTATACCCCTTCCCTATATCATTCTAACCTATATTATCTACAAATTGTATCGCCGATAAAATACATGATACAAAAAGTTTCAAAAAGGTCTTGACACGATACGAAACGTAGCTTATTATAATAGTAGCAACGATACAATATGTCGCAATTGTGAGGTGATGAAAAATTGAGATGGCATATGCGCAAGCGCAGGGTAGAGTTGGGTTTATCCCAGGAGGAAGTGGCTAATATGGCTGATATGGCTAGGGCTGTTTACTCCCATATTGAGGTTGGAAGAAATAAAAATCCAAGCATTGCACAGATGGAATCAATTGCTAAAGCACTAAAAGTCAAACCGGATATAAATTTTTTTCGAGATTTTTGCGACGAAATGGAGCAAACATCATGAAGCAAAACGGAAAACAAAGCAACAAGAAAACCGGCAAGCGTGTTAAGCAAGCAGTTAAGGAATCCGGCATGAGCCAGCCGGAGGTAGCAGGCAAAGCCGGGATGTCGGCAAGGCACCTTCACAAGATCAAAACCGGCCTCGTTGACCCAAGCATTAAAGCACTAGCCAGAATTGGTCACGTCGTTGGTAAGAGGCTGACCGACCTCAAGAAGCGCAATGGAGACAACAAGAAAGGCAGGTGAGAACCTTGCGTGACGATAAAGCTGTTTCGCTCGGTACAAAGTTCACGCCGAAACAAACCAAGATGCTCAAAGCTCTTCGGATAATGCTCCGGGTGGCTGATAGGCTCATTGAGAAGGACAGGAAGAAAGAGCAAAAGCAGGCCGTCTAGAAAGGTAGTGTCCCGCATGAAACTCTACGCATTTCCAACCGACAACGACCGCGCCAGAATCCACAGCCTCATACAGCTCAATGCCTGCGGTAGGATATCCCGCATGAGGGCCGATATCGCCATCACGCAGATAATGGACAAATACGGTATATCGGCACTGCGAGTAAATGATTACACCATCAAGGTCGGTGAGCCGATCAAGACTATCATGGGCAGCTTCCAGGTGACGCACATAAAAACGAGCCGGACAGCCCATGGCGACAGGTGCCCGGATTGCGGTGGAAAGCCGGGGTACCTGGAGGGCGATGCGGAGATAACCGCCGGATGCCAGAACTGCGGAGCGGTGTTCAAATTCAGCTACAAGGAGGAGGTAAATTGAAAGGGGTGGCTATTGCAATTTAATGGAACCGTGTTGTTTCTCGTATTCGGCTAAATGCTTCAAGAGGATGTACTCAATATAGTTTGTTGTTGAACGATGTTGACTTTTTGCAATGGATTCTATCTTATCAAACACCTCATCCTGTAAGCGAAGGGTGAAAACCCTTTTATTTGTAGCCAATTAAATCCCTCCAGAAGATGTCTCTGACAATATTATATCCATCACAAAGTATTTTCATACTGCCACTTGACAGCCAAATGATGTATTAATATAATTAAGTAAAGGTAGGTGATGTCACTTGACAACCAGGAGCAAGCGTCAAACATACAGGATAACCCCGGAGGTTGACAGGTGGCTATCCGAAGAATCTAAGCGCCTGGGCATATCGAAAAACGACGTTGTAATGTTGACCCTGGCAAAAGCAATGCAGGAGAAGAAAGCTGGCTAACCAGCCCCGCATGATCCGCAGAGGAGGTGAAAACGGTGACATTAGAGGAGTGCAAAGATGTGCCCAGGTCGGAGGAGCAGGCTCCGACCCAGACAATGAGAACCAAAAAACGCCTTTGCGTTGTCTGCAAGGAGAAAAAAGCTACCCTGCAATTAAATGAATTAGATTGGATTTGCGAGAACTGCGCCCAGATTATGAGTGAGATGGCACCTTAAAGATTATTCCATAGGAAAATAAAATTATCGGCATCTGCTTCTAAGGCTAGTTTCATATCATTGGTAAGTTTTTCTGTAAATGGGTATAAGGTTGCTTTTTGAATATTAAGAACTGCCGGTTTGATTTTTCGCAGTTGTAAAGTATTTCTTGAAGCACGCATTAAGGCAAGAGCGATTCTGGTATTTCGCTTATCTACCTTTTCTGTTTTTCCTTTGAAGTACAGTTTGACTAAATATGGTTCACCATTGATATTCAATCCTAAATCAGCGCTTGAACGAATGTGAAGATCTTTGAAAACCCAAAACGACTTGCCCGGATCGAACCATTGTACTTGCTTTTTCCTGAAAAACTTTTGATATCTACTGATTGCCTCGGCATAGTTTTTCTGCTTCTTAGCATCAACTTGTTCGATAAGATAGTTTAATCCGTCTAAGGAAAGTTCATTCTGATGGGCATTGATAATTTCTTCTCTGAGCTGTTTCCAGTAATCAAATGCTGGTTGGTAATCTTCTTGATTTTTAATTTTGCGAACATGAGTTACCCTTGCAGTGCTTGACTTTACGGTAAAATCGATAAACTGCGTGAGTCCAACCTCAATAAAATCAATATTTGCCATCGACCTTCCTCCTTTTTGCAAATAGTTTTGATGGCTACCATTTCGACAGTAAAGGAGGAAAATCCTGGTGAAGATTGGCGAAAGGAGGGGTGAAACATTGAGCATATCGGTCTATTCCTACAGCACCAGCATTCACTGCGAGAACATTGTGGAGCATGACATTGAAGTCTACGACTTCGAGGAAGGCAAAGATTCTCGGTCCATCATTGCTATTGGCTTTGAGAATGAAGAGCACCCCAATAGCAAGGCAAACATATATCTTGACCGCACTTCAGCCAAGGCCCTGGCAGAAGGGATCATAGCAAAGCTGGATCAGATGAAGTACGAAGGGAAGGAGTGACATCCATGCGCTACATAGGGGCCCAGACCCCAACAGAGAAACCGAAGCCACACCTTTACCTGGCAGTAGACAACGGCAAAGTCACAAATTATGCTGTCACATCTATTGACCTTGACCGTGACTATGGCTTCCTGCGGGAGCAGCCGCAGCGCCTTACTTGGCGGCAGTGGCCAGAGATCATTGCCATAGCGGTAGTGGCTGGCTGGATAGCGAGTACCATTGTTTGGAAGATAGCGGTGTGGTTGACGGGAGGGTGGTAATTGAGTAAGTCAGAGTTTACACCGGGGCCGTGGAAGGCTCGCGATTATACCAATAACGAAGGCGATGTTTGGATTGATTGCAATGCATTTGCATGCAAGGGTAAAGGTAAAAGCCTAGGTGGAACGCTTGCGACAGTTCATAAAAATGGGACCGGAAAGGGCACCATGGAGGCTAATGCTCGTCTTATCGCCGCGGCACCGGATATGTACGAGGCATTGAAGCGAATCATGGACGAATTGCCGGCAAAGCGTGATTGGCTTGACCCGGTGTCTGAACAGATGGCACTTGCGGCACTCGCCAAGGCCGAGGGGGAATAGGGTTGTGGCTTGACTTTTACAGCATTGACTTTGCGGAAATCGAACAGATCATGAGTTCTATATTCCAGCCGCGACGCAAACCATACGACTCAAGGATCGGTATGCAGCCGATAGTACCTCGCGGCACGGTCCTGGTAGGCCGGCGGCATAGGCCGAACCAGAGAGACGGGGTACCGTATGGCAGGCAGCGGAAAAGGGGATCGGAAATCAAGGAGGCTGGATAGGACCATGCTCCTTCTCGTACTCCTGGACGTGCTTTTCGATTAGGAACTCAATCTCTTTATTGGTAGACCGTTTATTTGCTTCAGCAATTTTGCGGAGTTTGTTCAATAATGGTTCTGGTACTCGCAGAGAAAACGGAGGCAGTTGTGAAGGCACAGTATCATCCCCCAGAAATTATTATGATGGCACTATTATACCCATTTAAAAGCTGTAGGTATACCATCAAGGGGAATTAAAAATGAATGCAAATAGATGTTGACATCTAATAGAAGTCACCTTATAATAAGGATGGGGGTGAGTTAAAAGTGAATGCACCGAAAGACGATAAACAAATGCTCTCGATTAGAATCCCCAAGGGATTAAATAAGCGGCTTGAAGAGCTTACAAAAAGGATGGGGGTGAGCAAGTCTCAATATATTTTGACGCTGATTGATGCGGCCATAAAGAAGGCTGGATAAGGAGGGGAGATTCCCCGGCACCGTGGCCTCGATACCGGGGCTATGGGGATGTTGGGGATGGGGTTTGTTTCTGAGGATAACTTTACCATGAAGGGAGGTGAAAATAAATGGCAAAACGCGCAACGATAAACGCCGATAACTTGTATCTGGTATCGCGCACAAAGGCCGGATATACCAGAGGAGAGGCGGCAGAACTGCTTTTCGTGGATGAATCCACTCTGGAGCGGTACGAAGCAAGCAAGACGATACCAACTCATGACCGAGTATTGGAAATGGAAGAGTTGTACGATGACAAGGCGCTGGCATATAGGCATTGCACGGAAATGTGTCCATTGGGGAAACTGCATGACCGCATTGAGGAAAGCGATTTTCCGACAGCCGTGTTAGGCTTGATCAGCAAATATAACGACCTGGGGACGCAGCTTGATGCGCTGATCAGAATTGCGGCTGATGGCAAGATAACGCCAGATGAGGCAGAGGCATACAGCAAGATAGAAAAAATGATGCTCCTGCTTAGAAAAAAAATAACCACGCTAAGTTTGTGCGCGGCTGTGTAAATTGCTAAGAAAAGTATACCACAGACACCGGAGGGTTGCAACATGTCAAGAAAACGTGCGGATTTGAAGCTTGTATCCCTTGCTATCGAGGAAGCCGGAAGTATAGACACCGGGACGGTGAGTTTGCAGCTGGAAAAGATACTTGACCGGGAAATGGTCAAGTGGCCGTCATATCAGAAGATGTCGCGGGCAACAAGGTATTCGGCATTATGTGGCAGGCTGGAGAGGTTGGGTATTTGCACCTCCAGCGACATCCAACGGTTGATTGAGGAGGCTAAAGGAGCATGAGTAAAGCACTGCAACTAACCGATTCACTAAAGGCAGCTGAAGCCGCAGTGAAAAACCTCGTTCATCCGGCATCCATTCAATGGGAAAACGGCAAGTGGCAGGTAATATTAAGCTTCTACAGAGACTTGGAGCAGATCCCAGGGAGACCGGAGTTCATAGAGATAAGCAACGGGTTTCATGCGGCGAAGGCCATAAAGGAACTGCAGGGAGTGACATTCTTCTGCTACCTGGTGGAATCGGAGTACCGGGAGTTGAAGGAGAAGAAGAAGAAGAAGATTGCGTAACCATTGGAGGCGGCGTGGGGGTATATCTGCATATGAGAGCAGTTTACAGCGACCGGCCCGCCTCCTGCAAATTTAAATGAAACAGAGGAGATAGATTCGATGGCAACATGTTCAAAATGCGGATGCACAAAGCCGTGCGCTTGCGATAATTACACGCCGAACGATCAGGATACCTGCATCAAATGTGGTTGCACAAAGCCTTGTAGCTGCGACAACTATTCAAAATAAAAAGATACGGAGGGTTAACCATGTTAGAACTGCTCAAAAAGATGGCCGCTGAGGCTGAAGGCACAGACGGGGGGGCTTAACCGACCTCCTGCAAAAGCTTGAAGCACAAGAAAATAAGCCAGGCGAGATCAGGATTACGGTTGAGGGATGGAAGGAGAGCGGGCAGGAAGATCCGTTGCTCCATGAGGAGATCAAGGAGTTCACCTTGATCGCTAGAGACAAGGAAAAGACCATTGTCATGGTCTTCGCATCTAAGGCATTTCAGCAGAACGCCATCATGGCACTATTGGCAAGCTTGAAAAAATAAGAACCCACAGCAGGGCGACCGAGGCGTCCGGCCCGCCGATGAGGGAGCCAACTATGAGATATGGGGTATGTGCAAGTGATAAGCACTAGGGCCAACAACGTGAGCTTTGTGGGGCGCGCCCAAAGTGAAACGAAGAGGGACACCGGGGTGGCCGGACCCGGATTGTTCCGTAGAAAGGAGATAGATCAATGGATTTAACCGAAAAATCCAAAAAATACATTGACAGCCTATCATACGAGAGTTTACTGGCCAGGTGGAGGTTTGCGCCTGTTGGCGATCCTTGGTTCCAAGGCGAAACAGGGGATTACTGGAGGAAGCGCATGTCAGAAATAAAGCCTCAGAACCATGCTGGAATATCAAAAAGGGTCGGATGGTAATGCGCGGCAAGTGTCATCTCAAGTGGCCGCCTGACTTGCGGCCGGGGGATGTAATAGAGCACCGCGACCTTCCCGGTAAGTCCCTGGTGGTCGAGTCAGGCCCGGAAGAGGGCCTTTCGGGAGAGCGGTATCGCGTGAAGATGCCAGACGGCAAAGTGGTGCCGGTGCTGAAAAGGAATTTGATTGTTTGATTTGGGGGTTAACCATGAGCGAAGTCAAAACAGTGGAATTTGAAGGTCCTTGCCCATTTTTAACTTGTTTAAAGACTGAAAAACATACACACCCGATATGTCCTGTCTGCGGCGCTGTCCGATACGGTAACCTCTTTTGTGAAGAATGTCGGAACCAAATGGAACCGGGAGGACTAAGCAGGGACGAATGGGATGAGTATGTTCTGGATTTAAAAAAACGGAGGGGATAGGGATGGAAAACAACTTGGTTGTTGCTGAGATAAACAATTACCCTGAAGCGAAGTATAATAGACTTTTTCCTTGCACGCTAACAGAGTTAAGTCCGCTGCACAAGGTTATGGTCAATCAGGTCAAGATCGACCCGACTCCAAACCGTGGCGATGTTTATTCACAGAATAGCGGCTTGGCGCTTACTAAAATAGCCTGCTTAAAGCTGATGACGGCCGCCAATGTGGTCATGGAAGAATCAAAACAGATATTCCCGCGCGCCTGCCAGAGGTGCATGCAGGTAGCGCAGGCAACAAAACAAGCCCCTCAATGCGGCACTTGCCCCAGTAAAGACGATGTGGCTTACCAGGTCAGTATCCTTGTGCCGGAGCCATCAGGTGGGCATAGGCGGTATGTGGCAACAAAAGAAGTATCCAAGGAACGGTTTGTCCATAATAACGGTGGTAAGGATGGCAAACCAGAGAAGGTCCCTGTCGAGCATATGCCTGCACAATGTGAAACAAAAGCCTTGCTTCGCGCGCTGCGAGCAGGCTTGGGTATCAAGGGTGTTTACTCTGCCACTGAACTTCAAAAGCCGTTTGCTGTCGCCGTGGTTGTTCTGAATGCACACGATCCAGAACTGAAGAAAGCGCTCATTGAAAGCTATGTGAACAGCAGAAACGCTTTGTTTTCTGCAAAGACCGCTCCGCAACTTTCAGCGCCGGATTTACATGCGCTACCTCCGGCTGACGATGATGAACTCCCTAATGATGGTAATACCGTTGTACTGACAGACGATGACGACGATGACATTCCTCCCGAGTTGGGCACCGATGAGACCCCGCCCTGGGAGCAGGAACAAGAAGAGCAAGGAGTCGAATCAAACCTGTTCGATCATGCTATTGTCTGCCAGGCTTGCGCCCAGGTCATTGAAAAGTCCGGTAGCTGGGAGCCTGAGACAATCAAGGAGTATTCGCAGAAAAACTTTGGCGGCGCGATTTACTGCCCGGCGTGCCAGCGTAAGATCAAGGCATCCCAGAAGAAGGGGGCGTAACTATGCGCATCCTTCACACCGCCGACTGGCATCTTGGGGAGTTTCCCGGACCTGTCGTAGACGGCAAGAACGCCCGTCTCATGGACACTGTACGCTGCATTGACTTCCTGGTTGAGAAGGCAATGTATGTGCAGCCGGACGCGATCCTGATCGCCGGTGATCTATTTCACAAGTCCCAGCAGTGGGCAAACCCCATGCTGAACCTGATCGACATTGCCGCTTCGAGGCTGCGGCAACTTGCGGCCATAGCGCCTACCGTATTAATGTTTGGCACCGCGAACCACGACAATCTGCAGGCTTTTGAGAATATCAGAGCCATGCGTATAGATAACCTCTATATTATAACAACTCCTTATCTATTTACCTTTGATACCAAGTCCGGGCCGCTGCAGATCGCGGCGGTTCCGGGCCTGGACAAAGGTTACTTCCGCACGAAATTTCCCGGCATGGACCCAGCAGAGGAAAATCAAAAATGCAGTGAACTTCTGGGTGACATTGTTTTGGGACTCGGCGCTCAGGTTGATACCTTATTGCCTTCGGTGCTGATGACACACTACAGCGTGGCTGGCTGCGAGTATGACAATGGGCAGCAACATATCTTTACCCAGTCAGAGGTTATCCTCCAGCGCGAGGCCATTGCCGCGAGTCCGTTTGATTTGGTGTGCCTGGGGCACATCCATAAGGCGCAGGAGGTCGAGCATTGCGGCAGGCCGGTGTTTTATTCCGGGGCGATCAACGGGCTGACCTTCAATGAAGAGGGGCAGGATAAAGGGTTCTGGATACATGATGTCGAGATGGATTCGCATGACCATGTATTTTCCCGCTTTATCAATACCCCATATCGTGAGTTTCTGACTGAGAAATGGGACGACCAGAACATTGAAACTTTCCTTTCTTATGAAGGAGAGGCCCCAACATGGTTGCACGGAACGCGGGTAAAAGACAAAATTATCCGCATCCACTACGAATGTTCCGACGAACTAAACAAACAACTCAACCGCAAGGTACTGGAGAAGTCCCTCTACGAAGCCGGTGCCTTCTACGTGGCCGAAGTCAAGCCCGTGCAGATAATAACTGCCCTGACCAAACAGGAACTTTCCGAGAATGCCGGACCGATGGAGAACTTGCGCAACTGGTGCAGGGCGGAAGGATTTACCCCGGAGGAAACACTTGAACTGGAAATACTAGCCAGACCGCTAATTGATACGGTGAGTTCCAGGATGCCGACCGGGAAGCTGTCAGGAGTATTTGAACCACGGCGGCTTGAAGTAAAGAACTACCGGTCATACAGAGAAGCATCCTTTGATTTTAGCCAAGTCAATTTCGCGGTAGTTGGCGGCCCGAACGGAATCGGCAAATCAGCCTTCTTCATGGACGCGATCAGCGACTGCCTTTATGAGGAAACCCGCGAGGGAGAACTCACAGGATGGATTACCAACGGCGAGAAATCAGGCGCCATTACGTTTGAGTTTTCCATGGGCGAATCAATCTGGCGGGTGATCCGTACCCGTGCCAGGTCTGGCAAAACCACAGTGGCGCTCCAGGAGCAGATTGACGGCCAGTGGGTTGACAGGAGCGCCGAAAAGGTTCGCGACACACAGGAGAAGATTGTGGCCCTCTTGGGCATGGACGCTCTGACATTTCGGTGTTGCGGGATCATTATGCAGGACGCTTATGGCCTCTTCCTTGAGGCCGACAGGGAAGACAGGATGCAGGTTCTGGGCAACATCCTGGGGCTGGGAATATATGAGCAGCTTGAAACATTGGCAAAAGCCAAAGTAACTGATGCCAACCGGGAGTTACAGAAGGCGAAAGATAAATTGGCTGATCTGGATGAAAAATTAAAAGCGCTGCCTGGGTTGAAAACCGAGCAGGAAGTGGTGGAGGCCGAGATCAAGCAGGTGGCCGCCAATATCGAATCAAAAACTGCCGAATTAAAAGGGCTTGAGGAAACGGTCAGGACTCTGGAAGAGAAGCAGCGTAAGGCTGAGGAGTTTCTAAAACAAATGGAAACGCTCAATACCGAAAGTGATTCTAAGGTCATGGATCGGGCGGAGCAGATCAAGAGGAAAGAGAAGGCTCAATTGATGCTTGACCGGGAACCGGATATTTTGACCAAGGCTGCGGAATATGACCGCGTTAAGCAGCAGATCGCGGTACTGGAAACAAAAGAGCCGCGGCTAAAAGAACTGAGCGGCGAAGAAAATCAAGTTCTCCAGAATATTACCCGGGCGGAGGCCACTTTAAGCAGGTTAGGCGTGCAAATCCGGGATGCTGAGTACTTCATAAATGACAAAGATTTGATTGAACAGAAGGCAGCTGAATACACAAGCACCCTAGAAGCACTCAATATAATGGATGGACTTGGGGAAAAACATAAAGCTTATCATGACCAAGTGGTTACTGTCGAGAGGACAATAGATGCATCAGGCGACACTATACGTAGGAAGCGGGATATCCTGAAAATCTATAAAGATAAACTCAGAATGCTGGATGACGCCAACTGTATAGATTCGGAAAAAGCCTCTTGCCGATTCTTGACGGACGCTATTGAAAGCAAGGCAAAAATACCTCAAATAGAGGCCGAAATTGTAGAGATCGAGAAAACCAGGACCCCTCTAATAGAACAGGTGAAAGATCTCGAGGCCTTAAAGGACGGCCTGGGATACAGCAACGAGGAACATTACCGTCTTAAAAAACTGATTGAGGAATTACGGCCGTATTCCGAGAAGGCCCTGCAACTGAGCGCTAAGGCTGAACTGCTGGATAATCTAAACCAGCAGCAAACCCAACGGCAAGAGGAGTTAAAAAGCCACAAAGAGCGCCTGGCATCTGTGAAAGAGTGGGCGCGGGCGTTAGCTGAGGAACTGAAACCACTCGCTGAAATGAGATCCAGGCTGCCTAAATTGGAATCCTGGGCCAAAGCGAAAGACCAGCTGCCGGCCGCGAGGGAGATATTGAAAACCGCAGGCGAGCGGATTAAGACACTGGATACTGAGATAGCGGCCAAGACGGAGCAGGCGGAGGCACTTGAGCTCAGACGCGCCGATATGGCAGAAGAGGCCAAAAGGCTCCCGGATGAAAAATATGAACTGGATGCCACCAAGGTTGCGCTGGAAGAGTTGCGGGAAAAACAAAGCACCCTCCAATTGAAAGCCGGCGGCCTCAAGGCGAAGCTGGAGGCGCTTGCCGAGGCCGTAGCCGAACGGGCGCTAATCAATGAAAATATGGGGCCGCAGGCGGTAATGCTGACGCGGTACCAGACCCTGGCGAAATCCTTCGGACAGGACGGTATTCCCTTCTCAATCATTAGGACTGCGGTACCTGAACTATCAACGCAGGCAAATGAAATCCTGGGGCAAATGACCGGGGGTAAGATGAGCCTGGAGATGCGGACGGAGCGGATTCAGAAAAGCAACAAGAAGGAAGTCAACGCCCTGGAGATATTTATTACCGACTACCAATGGGGGACGATGCCTTACAAGAGCAGGTCAGGCGGGCAGAAGGTACGGGCTGCGCTCAGTGTGGCGTTCGCGCTGGCGGAGTTGAAAGCGAGACGGGCAGGGATTCAACTAGGGATGCTGTTCGTTGATGAGCCAAGTTTCCTCGATGCGCAAGGCTCTGAGGCTTATTGTGATGCTCTTGAGGCGATAGCTGAAAGGTACGCAGGCATGAAGGTGGTAGCGATAAGCCATGACCCGGCCATGAAAGCCAGGTTCCCGCAGATGATCGAGGTGGAGGACGGCGGAGAAGCCGGGAGCAGAGTCAGGCTGGTTGCATAAAGTTACATCCACCATGAATACACGGCGGGCCAACCGCCCGCCTCCAACGAAAGCGAGGGCATTGCTGAGATGATGAACGAAACAAAACTCCGCTACGTTTACAAGCATAAGAGAGACGGAGATTGGCAATATGACTACTTCACCCTGGATGAGATCGAAAGCGGAAAGGCTGCTGAAATGGTCAGAGCGATCAAGCGTGACGGGTATGAGTTGATTGCGCGGGATCGGTTCATCGGGGTTGGCGACAAGAATGGGGTTGAGGTTTATGAGGGCGATCATATTGTTTGCAAACAATATATCGGCGGCAACTGGGTTGATAATGTTATCGAAAAAGGCACTGTTTCATTTAAAGATGGGGCATTTTATCTCTTGCGAAAACAAGGATATTATAGACCGCTTGCATGGCTTATTGAAATGGACTACGCGCTTGAGGTCATTGGCAACATTCACGAAGGCAAGGGGGATGCTGGAAGAAATGACTGAACTTGAAATTAATAATTTTGCCTACAACTTTATAAACCTGATAAACGCAAAAAATAACAAGATCAGACACCTGAAAAGCGAAGTTACACGTCTCCGTGCCGTTGTGACCCAGCAGACGGAGCCTGGCAGAAGGTTAACGGAAGAAGAGGTAAGAGAAGGAAAACAGCCAGTATATGCATATCACATGGCCCAGAAAACTATAGGGTGGGTAATACCTTTAAGTAACCTTATAGGGGTAATTAGCAATAAAAAGGGTGTCTATAAATACTCTGACTATGGGAAGACATGGTATGCACTTTCAGCAAGGCCTGAGCAAATTCCAGGCGGCGAAGGCGAAGAGGTTGATGCAACATGAACAAAAGACCATTCCTCAAATGGGCCGGCGGCAAGTATCGAATCATTGAGCGCATCAAGGCGCTACTGCCGGAAGGCGATTGCCTGATTGAGCCTTTCTGCGGTTCGTGTGCGGTGGCGCTGAACACAGGCTACGACAGGTACATTTTGGCCGACAACAACGCTGATCTGATTAACCTGTATCAAAGGTTGCAGGTAGAGGTGGAAGATTTTATAGAGTACTCCCGGTATTTCTTTTATCCTAGTTATAACAACGAGGAGTATTACTATACATTCAGGGAAGAGTTTAACAGTGATCTTGTAGGCTATGACAAGGCCGCCCTTTTCCTCTACCTCAACCGCCACGGCTACAACGGCCTTTGCCGCTACAATAAGCACGGCAAATTCAACGTCCCATTCGGGCGACATGATCAACCATACTTCCCGGAAGCAGAAATGCGGCATTTCCACGAAAAGGCCAAGGCCGCCGTGTTCAAAGTGGCAGACTTCCGGGATACGATGCGGGAGGCCAAGCTGGGCAGCGTGATCTACTGCGATCCTCCCTATGTGCCCTTATCTGACACAGCCAACTTCAAGGATTACAGTCCAGGAGGATTCAGCCTATGGGATCAGGGCGACCTGGCCGATCTCGCCAAAGAGTGCGCCGGAAGGGGTATCCCGGTGCTTATCTCAAACCATGCGACGAAATTCACGCTGGCAGAGTACAAAGGGGCACGCATAGAGCAGTTCGACGTGCGGCGGAATATCAGTTGCAACGGCGGCAATCGAGGTAAGGCCGGGGAGTTGTTGGTGCTGTTTAGTTAGTTACTAGTAAGGAGGGTTATGAATCATGGGTAAGGATGACGTAAACGCCAGGCTATATGATTTTCTGAAAGATAATGAAACAGGCTTATATAGCAGGAGAAATGAAATTATAGCATATGTTCACATCAACTTCTATGACTTAAAAGAATTTATTGAAATAGTTGGAGATTACTATTTTGATGAAGGTGGTATTCAGGTTCAAATGCTTAAATATTCCATATGTGTGGACATTAACGACATTATTGAAGGTGAAGGACATTATTTATCTGCATACAAGAATTGCTTTGATGAGCAAGACTGGAAATATTGCGAAGAACAAATTAAAGCAATGGAAGTGATCCCCAATGCCGGGTAAACCAAAGCCGCAATTTGCGAAGCGACGAAGCAAAGACAAATGCATACAGAATGGGAGTAAGGCAAAAGCCGAGAATCCGTCACCGTCTGGGGTGAGTACCAGGTCAGCGTAACTGAGGTTACTGCGGGCCTGGTTTTTTAATTAAAACCAAAAAGGAGTGATAGCAATGCCAATGTTCAACCTGGAGAATCTTGCGGAAGGAGCACTAGCGGAACAGATCGAGGATGCGTTAGGTAGAGTAATCCAAAACATCGCGGACCCGAACACGGCGTGGAAAACCAAGCGGAAATTAAACATTACCCTTACTTTCCAGCCGGACGAAAAACGCGAATTGGCTGAGGTCAACATGGAAGTCAAGCCGACGTTGGCGCCGGCAGCCCCAACCAAGACGCGGATTATCATCGGGCAGGATGTTGCGACCGGCGAGATAGCCGCAGCGGAATATCGTTCCGGGGCCATACCAGGGCAAGTGGAAATGGTTGTGGACGACAAAACAGGGGACGTTACAACCCAAGATCCAACAGCCGGATTGAGGGTTGTTAGGTAGTCAATTAAAAAAACACGGGAGGTAAAAAAGTAATGATTAAAAAAGCGCTGGAGTATTTGGTTGGCCTTGGTGAAGCAAAAATTCTGGACATCGGGACCGGGAAGTATTCGGATAAACCGGTAACAAGGATTTGCGAACCAACAGCAAAAGCGATTACCGCCACGACCCTAACTTCTCTTGTGGATTATATCCGGTCTGATATTGATAAGAAGTCCAGTGAAAAACTAATCGTCCATGTTATTTCACCAAGCGAAGTTTCACTAAGAAGCGAGTTAAACAACGACAGCCAGAGGGATTCTTATATCATATGTGAGGCATTGCTGCCGAATAATCTCAGGTTTGGCCGCTTCGTTGATCCGGAGGAATTTAACATCATGCTACAGTCCAGCTTTGTTGATAACAGCGATAAGGGATTGTTGTTAAAAGTAACTGGGTTAATACAAGAAAAAACCGTTAAAGAAGTTGGCGACGATGGTACGAGCCAGGCTATTGTCATGAAAACCGGCGTTGCTAAGGTCGGAGACGTTATTGTGCCAAACCCGGTTACATTGGCACCGTATAGGACCTTCCCGGAAATAGAACAACCGGAGAGTAAGTTTATCTTTAGGATGCAGTCCGGCCCGTCTGCTGCTTTATTTGAGGCTGACGGCGGCGCATGGCGCAATGATGCCATGGAGCGGATTAAGGCATGGCTAGAAGAAGAATTGCACGGCGTGAATAATATCAGGATTATTTCGTAGTTAACGGTGTACTGGGCGGCGTTTAGCGGCGTCGCCCAGGAGTCACATAAGGCAGTTGGATAAGGGGAGGCGCGGGGATTGGCTGAAGGGTGGATTAAGCTACATAGGAAAATCATAGAACATGCTTTTTTTCAAGAAAGACGAGTTTTCAGCCGTTTTGAAGCATGGCTTTATTTCATCCTTCAGGCCAATCACGCCGACAATAAGGTCCTCTTCGGCAATGAGATTATAGAAGTGAAACGAGGTAGTTTTATAACCTCTAAGCGGAAGTTATGTGAGTTGTTCAAATGGTCAAATACCAAATTAGATAACTTTTTAAACTTGTTGGAATTTGAAAAAATGATCGTCCAAAATAGCGACACAAAAAAGACGGCTTTAACCCTTGTAAACTATGACTTTTATAACAATCCGAACGACACCGAAACAGATCAAGAACGACACGAGAACGACACAAAAACGACACAAAAACGGACAAACAAGAATGAAAAGAATGATAAGAATAAACAACAGAATAAATATTCTGTTGGTGCACGCGAGGCTACGGACCTCTTAAAAACCCGTCTGAAGGAGAAGGGTATTACTTTAGCCAGAGACTGGCACTTAAAGTCCCTTCCTGTAGCCGAAAGGTTACTCCAAGGTGTTGACCTTGACGATTTAAAAGCCTGCATTGAGTGGGCTATTAAAGACCAGTACTGGTCAAAACAAGTTGATAGCATGAGCACTATAGAACGTGCATTGCCTAAGTATCAACTGGTTAAACAACATGGTAATAGCCAAACGGAGAGAAAGCCATTTATTTATTATCCTGGGCAGGAAGCAGCATATAAGACTCCGTTTCAGAAGAAGAGGGCAAACCCATGACCGAGATACCAAGAAACCTGGATGCAGAGATAGCGATAATAGGGGCGGCTTTATGTAATCCCAAGTCACTACAAAAAGTATCCGTGCTTCAACCGCAAGACTTTTCAGAGCAGAAACATAAGCGCATATGGACCGGGATCTTATCGCTCTTGAAGCAAGGTAAAATACCAGATCCATTGCTCTTGAAGGATGAAGCGCCGGAGATAGACCTCGCAGACCTGGCACAGGCGATATCAAACGCATGTATTGAGCCGAGCCTAGATCACTATATTGGCATCCTGCGCGATAAGGAAAAGGGGCGCCGGTTGTATTTCGCCTCCAGGAACGTCCAGGCCGCCATTAGCGACGGGGTGCCGTATGACGACATAGAGGCCGAACTGCTTAAAGCCATGGCCTCCAGGACGGCGGCAGAGGGGACTACACAGCTTGATACGGCGGTTGACCTGGAAGCGTTTTTATCCGGAAATGATATGGCGCCGTTTACCACGTTTGGCATACAGGAGATCGATACGGCAACAGGAGGCATCAGGGGCGGAGAAATATGCATTCTAGCTGCAAGAACAAGCATAGGCAAGTCAGCTGTTGCAGTATTATCAACTTTTGCCTGTGCGTGTACTGGGTGGAATCCCTTGTACCTGAGTTATGAAATGCCGAAGCGCCAACTGTGGAACCGGTTTATCAGCTACCAAAGCAGAGTGTTTTTACGAAAATTCAGAGACAGGACATTTAACCAGAAGGACATAGGCGCCATTAAACGGGCAGAGTTAGAGCTAAGGCCGATAATGAGACATGTCAGCGTCAACACAGAAGCAAATACTCCGGGAAAAATAACCCAACTAATCCGTATGGAGCAGCTTGAGGGCAGGGCTGATTTTGTGATAGTAGACCATGCCGGCCGGATGAAGTCAGACGATAAGGCACGGAATAACTACGAGAAAATGAGCTCCATTGCCAATGAGCTGAAAGACATTGCCATCAATCTGAACGTGCCGATCCTGGTGTTGTGGCAGCTAAGGCGGGGAAGCGAAGATTCTCCCACGCTGGACGACCTAAGAGACAGCGGCCAGGCTGAAGAGGTAGCCGATACGGTAATCTTGCTGAACCGGAACCGTACAGAGGAAAATCCCATGGTTGACATAGATATCGCAAAAGCAAGAGACGGCGGGCAATTGGGTGTGATACAGGTTCCCTGGAAGCAGATAACCATGGTGCCGTATATTGTGCCAACTGAAGAGATGGGAGAGGAAGTGACTGGAATTGAGTTCTAAAGACACCCGCGTTGACTTATTAGCGATACTCTTTCCTTCGCTGCAGAAAGAAGAGTTACAGGCCGCGGTGGAAGAGATGGACGAAAAGGCCACAGAGATATGCCAATGCCCGGACTATAGAATAACTTCATGAACCTGGAGGTGACCACCATGCAAACATCTACCTGGACAGACGCCGAGAAAGACTTCCTGCGCCAAAACTACGGCAAGATGACCTACGCGCAGATGGCAAAACACATCCCTCACCGGCCCGAAAACATTGGTAAAAAGGCGATGTTATTGGGTGTAACCAAAGCTAGAGGGCCACAGGAAAGAAGCGTCCCGATGTCCAAAGCCCTCACCCTTGCCCAATGTGATAAGATGCGGTCATTTCTGCTGGCTTGGTTGCACTATGGCAAGACATATGGGAGAGATATATCAGCGACACGATTCCTGCAGGCGTGGCGGGAAAATGAGTGTGGTTATGTTTACGGGAGTAACCGGAACAAGAGAGTTGAATGCAGGGGGAGGTGACCACCATGCCCAAACAACCCAAACCTGACCCAATGGACGCCCGCTTCGCCAACCCCCTCCTTCGCGTGTGGTGCCACAAAGACCCGCCGCCAGAGGGGTGGGAGCCGGTGGACAGGCTGGGGGAACTGCCGAAGTATTATGGGTACTGGGAGAGGGTGATGCCATATGCCTAAAAAGATGCGGGTCGGTTCGCTCTTTGCTGGTATTTGATCGGCGGTTTCGACCTTGGCCTCCAGCGTGCTGGCTTTGAGATAGCATGGCAGGTAGAAATTGACCCATTCTGCCGCCAGGTACTACAGAAACACTGGCCGGACGTGCCAAAGTATGGTGATATACGAGAATTGCGGGGTGATGAGCTTGAGCCAGTTGACCTTATTTGCGGAGGATTCCCCTGCCAAGATATCAGCGAAGCAAACACAAGCGGTAGAGGTTTGGAAGGTCCTCGGTCTGGGTTGTGGTTTGAGTACGAACGCCTTATTCGCAAGATTAGACCAAAGTGGGTATTGGTTGAAAATGTTTCAAGGTTGCTCTCAATTAACGATGGACGGGACTTCGGAACCATACTGCGAAACCTGGCCGAACTCTGGTATGATGCGGAATGGTCACTGTTATCATCGTGCGCCATGGGTGCCCCACATACACGGGAAAGACTGTTCATTGTGGCACACGCCGACAGCAAACGATTGCAAACCGGCTGGGAAGAAAGAATTGGAAATGATGAAAAAATACCTCCAGGGGGGGCGAATACCAAATACATATATTCGCCTACGATCACAATTAGCCGCAGCAGACAACAGACTAGAGCCACCGAACCCGGAATTCCTAGAGTGGCTGATGGGATTCCCGATAGGATATACAGAAATAGAGCGATAGGTAATGCAGTTGACCCAGATGTTGCGGAGATAATCGGCAGAATGATAATCGCAGTGGAGGGATTGACATGAGCCTAAAAGATAAAGACGGTTTTCACCCGGAAGCCAGAAGCGAGGGCAGAATGGCGAGGTTAAACGGAAAACCGCTAAATATCAATTGGTTCACCGGTTGGTTAGGTGAATCATTCGAGGCCGGCTGGCGTGAGGTGGATGAAGATCCGGAAGCACCAAAAGCGGATCTAATCACGGAACTACAACCGCTTGAGGAGGGATACCATGCCTAATACCATCGAAGCGGCAAAGCGTAATGAACGGGAGCGGATAGCGCAGCTTTTAGCTGATGACCACGAGGAAACAGGTTTTTGCCCACCGGATTGTTGTTGTATGGATTTTGAATACGAGTGTTTTGATTGTATCATGAAGTTCTTAGAGCCACCGGAAGAAGGCGAGGAAACTTGACACGCCTGTCCGCCAGTCAACTAAAAAATCTCAACCTTGGCCCAAAGCCGAACAAATACCACAACCGAAAGGTCACGGTGGACGGCGAAACCTTCGACAGCCAGCGCGAATATGCGGTCTACTGCGAGCTAAAACTCTTACAGCGTGCCGGGAAAGTGGTCGAGATTGAGCGACAGCCGGAGTTTTTACTCCAGGAGCCGTTTCGTAGGGGCAAAGCGAATTACCCGGCAATCAAATACCGTGCGGATTTCCGGGTGACTTACCGCGACGGTAGGCAGGAAGTAATCGACGTTAAGTCAACGATCACGGCGCGGAACCGGGAATACCGGATGAAGTTGAAAATGCTGCTGTATAAGAACCCGGAATTGAATTTTAGGGAAGTGTTTTGAAGGAGGCTTAACTAATGCAATACGTTGCAAAATGCGGATTATCCTACTCAAGTGATGACTTAAAAGCAAAAACCAACGCAAAAGTTATCACCGTAACCATGAAAACAAATAAACCTTTCTTAGGGTACGAAGAACCCGTTACTCCGCCAAAAGAATGTGACCCCAAATGCCTTAACCGCAGGAGGACAGGGCGGATTATGCAGTATAACGGCAAGGCGGACTTCCATATCGTGACGGTTTGGAGATGTAAGTTTCACCGGAAGGAGGCTTAATCGTGGATATTGATACGATGCAGGCTGGACGGGAACTAAATCTGCTTATTGCGGAGAAAATATTCGGTTGGCACTGGGAAGAAGTTGACGATATTTCCAAGTGTTATGTTCCCAGTGATAAAAAGATGTTGTGCCCTCCAGGGAAGAATTGGGATAGCCTAGGTTGGCATGTGCCACTTTATTCCACTGATATTACGGCGGCCTTTGAAGTGGTTGAGAAGTTGAAACAGCAAGAAATCTGGCTCACAATGGAATATGCAAGGCAACCGGAAAGCAAGGGCATGGTTTGGACGGCTCATTTTAGAGGAAGAATCAGAAAAAACAAAAACCGTTTTTACGCAGTCTACGGTATAGATGATAATCCTGCTACTGCTATCTGTCGCGCCGCTTATAAAGCTGTGACCGCCCCATGAGCCGCCGCAAGAAGCGCAGGCCGCAGGATGTGACCGAACTCGCCGCCGGGTACTGTAGCTACCACGACGAAAGCATGAGTTACGGCGACATCTGCCGCAAGAGATGCATGGATCCGGTTAAGCAGTGTAGGTATGGCAACAGCAATGGGCAGTGTCGGCATTTGCACAAGGTGAAGTTGCACCCGGTGTGGGATATTTTGGAGGCGATACCGTGAAGGAGGGTGAGCGGTGGATAAAGCTAAATCATGGGCGATAAGTATACTCATGGCTTATCTGATTATATCATCAGTTGCTTATATTATGAATAAGCCAGAGTATGGCAGAATAGAGCAACTCCAAACCGAAATCAAGCAACTAAAGACGCAGGTTGATACGCTGAACGCGAAAGTTACAGAAAACGATAAGATTGTGAATAGGTGGATAGAGGTGGAGGTGAGGTAGGGTGGAACGCACGATAGTTGACTTAAATATATGACATTCTTGAGGCTGCAGGATTTTTTGAACTACTAGAGGCGGCAGAAAAAATTCAAAAGGAACTTGATAGTGTCTGCCTTGGAGCCAATAAAGATTGCGATAGTTGCACAGATATGGAATGCGCCGAGTTGCATGAGGCTATCAAGAAAGTGGCAGGGGTGGGGAAATGGGTGAAAACACTAAATTACGGGAAATAATTGATTTCTTTGAACAAGAACAGGGATACGACAAGGATGAAGTTATATCCGAAATATTGGGCGAAATAAAAGGGCTAAAAGGGTATGACGCTGACGAAATCGGGCTTGAATGGGACGGGGAAGAGATAATGATTCTAGATGATTTTGTGCAAGAATTTTACGCCAAGCTTATTGAAAAAGTGTGCAATGTTATAAAAAGTTTTAAATAAGGCGCCCATCGACGTCGGAAAAATCAGTACATGAAGGGACTGGGTAAAATGTAACCGCCAGCGAAGTACCTCACAACAACTTAATCCACAAGCAGGGTATGAATCTACGCAAAGGCGGTGATGCCTATCGACCCTGGCGGATGCAGGACAACATAATATAGTACGAGCCGAGCAAGCACCACGTTTTGGGGTATCGCCTCCGTTGACGTTACGGAGTGCCTAGGGCGATGGCAAGTAAGATTTTCAGTAATAGGCAGTAGGCGCTAAGTTAAGCTAGATGTGTCGCAGCATCGGCCCTCGCCGTCTGAGTTAGGGCGGGCGGCGAGGGAGTACATAAAAACGAAGGAGGACGGATCATGAAGGTTATATTATTAGTTTTGTTAATATGGATGTTATCATCTAACATTAAAAGCCTTTTTAGAGCCACCACCATAAAATTTGAAGAAGTGGCCGAGAAAGATGGGAAAACGATTGATAAAGTAAAAAGCGATTGTTGTATGGCGATATTGATCACACTTTTTCTGGTGATAGGTGTTTATCTGTGGATTGCGGCGGCTATTGATACGCCATTAATCATATTAGGTGCGGCAATAGCGGTGCTTATTGATTTTCGTGGAGTGTTTAAATCGATCAAGATGATTAAAGACGGCTTATTCATTAGTAAGCCTGAAATATTTGATGTTTATGGAGTTGTCTTTAAAGGGTATGCGTTATATCTATTACTGGGGAAAATGTTTGGGTGGAAAGTATGGTCAATTTAGAGGAGGATGCGGATGAAGAAGTTTCTCTTGTATATAATCCGGTGGCAGTTATCGACGCCGATTCTGGCGGTTGTAACCGGATGGATGGCATGGATGGGCTACTGGTGGGCTGCTGCAGTGGCTAATCTTGTTGGCGCGTGTATATTCTTCTGGGTGGACAGGTGGATATTTTGTAAAGAGAGGGGATGAGGTGGTTGATCTCGATTGAGAAAGCGAAGGCGCTGAAAGATGCTGGATTACGGTGGGTTGCCAAAGGGGGAGATTGTTATTTTTATGCCAATGGCGAATTTACCGGGGATTTTATTATAAAAAGCGATCCAGGTGAACCGGTAGTACGCCAGATGGATTGTCAAATATGGCTGCCGCGGCTTGACCAATTATTGACGGAGATTGAAAAGCGGAGGTATCGCGGAATGTGGTCAGCAGGGAAGTGTCACGACGGCAAATACTTTGTATGTCTATACCCGGTTAAATTATTCCATGGCGACACTCCAGAAGATGTCGTTGCGGATGCGCTGTTGTGGATTCTGAGACAGGAAAGGAAGTGAAAATACATGATTACCGTGAAAGAACTGATTGAAAAACTTCGTAAATTCCCAGACGAAGCAGCTGTTATGGTGGTTTACCTCGCTGAGACCGACGGAAAGCTTAAAGAGGGTGACGGGGATGCGGTCCATATATCCTTTGTATCTGACGGGTCTTACGTCGATGGACACAAAGAGCCAACCCTGCATATTTCTCTGTTCGAGGAAGAAGCGTGGGAAGAAATCGACTTGATGGAGAACGGTATGGAGCGAAGAAGAAAACATGGGATGCGTGCGGTGAAGTAAAAAAATAAACCCCGTCACCGGGGCATAGTCAATAGCTCAAACACAGTATACCAGACTGTAGAAACTATGTCTACGGGGAGGGCGGGGGAATTGAAGAAGATATCTTTTGGGGTCGAAGATGGGGCACTCTACAAGCGGACAGAGGCACTTTTACGAGAATATAATTCCATGCAGGCCAGGGTTAAGAATCTTGAAATAGACCTGGCTAACCTTGCGCCGGAAGGGGTATTTGAGGAACAGGAGGAAACAATCGAGGGGTTGGCCTTCCGGCGCTGCGGGGAGGAAGGTATGCCTCAGGGAAGCGGGGAAACCAGTGACAGGACTGCATCGGTGGCCTTGAAATGGCGCAAGGAACACGGTATTGTAACACATGAAATGTGGCGACTATTTGTAGGAGACAAGTTCAATCTGGAGCATGAAAAAAGGCTAACTGAGGGGTTGCTTCGGAAAATAGACAATGCTATTGATTCATTGTCGGAAGATGAACAGTTGATTATACGCGGCTTCTACATTGATCAAAAGCCTTGGTATGACATAACCCATGAGGTTCAATATGTTGAACGGCACTGTAAACGTCTACGGACAAGGGCGATTTGGTATATGAGTAAGAGTATATTTGGAGTTGGGAGAGTAAGGGAATAGAATGTCCTCTTTTTGTCCTTTTACACTATAAAAACGACAGGTATTATTATAATTAGAGAAGCGTCCAGGTGGGCGCTTTTACTATTTTACGGAGGTATTTAATCTTATGGAAACGAGTCTTTGTTTAACGTGCTCAAATGCTATTCCTCAGCTATGTCGGTGGATTAATTGCGGCCAAAAAGATAATGATATGATCTTTAGTAAACCAGTTGGTAAAATGAATACGATTGCCATTATTGGTTGTGCAAGATACAATAAAGGCAGATTGCCAGCCGTTAAGCTTGATACTGAGCAATCTAAGAAGATAGCCGCCTTGATAATCGTAACAGCGATAAAAGACTTGAGTTTATTATGCCATAAAGTTTTAAAAATACGCGAATTGTGCAACAAGGGGGAATTGTTTGCAACAATCAAAAAAGACAAAGAGAAAGATAAGATGTATCTTTATCCACTTAAAAATAGTGACGATAAGAAGTTGACTTACTTTTTTAGGGAAAATAATCATTGGCTTGCAGAACTTATGGACTACTGTGATATATCTGTATTACCGGGAGACGTGAAGAAGCAGTTAAAAGAAGTGCTGAGATATGAGAAATACTGTTCAAGGTGTGTTAGGATTTATGAAGGCATGGCAAGTAGAGAGATTAAAGACCGGGTTTTATAATGTCCTGTTTTTGTCCCGTTTGGACTATAGATGTGGCATATAAGAGATGTTATAGTTATACTCAGAAGAAAAGCAAAGCCAGTCCTGCCAAGCGGTGGGGCTATATTTATGCGGGAGATGGTTCCTATGTCGCCTAACGATATGCTCCGGGCTCTTGCCGACATATGGGCCACCTGCGTTATTGATTACCCCGAAGCTGATCATGCGGAGATTTTGAGGCACATAGAGGCGCTGCAGGGGATTGTGTTTGGGCTGGATAAATGAAACTGGAGCAGGAAAAGCCTTCTTTTTGCCGAAGTATAAGGCGGGAGGGGGGTGGTGATTATTATAATAAAAGATATTGATTTTGATTTTCAAGAATTTGATAATGCAGTTAGAGACGCTATAAAAATGAAAAATAGACATTTAGAAGACATATTTCAGAGGTTTGAAAAGGTTCAGACTAAGGTTAAACAGCAACTGGAAGAATTAAAAAATAATGACCCTAACAAAAATAAAGTTCTATATCTTACAGGAGTTGTCGATGGGATAAATCTTATTGTGGAACCATTTAGAAGGTGCAAAGAAGAAATAGATAAATTATAGAGCCTTCGGGCTCTTTTCTTTTCGCGCCAACAGCATAATCAAGGCAGGTGGAGGTGATGGGCCGCACAGCAAAGCACAACTGGCAAAAGCTCTTCCTGGAGTATAACCAGGGTAGATATAAAAACGTGGCTGAGTTTGCGAAGAAGAAGGGCATCTATGCTGATAGGATGCGTAAAGAGTTCCGTAAACTGGAAACTGAAGCAAGTCAAGAGCAAGTCAAAATAAGTCCCAAAAATGAGTCAAAACAAGTCAAAAAAACCGGCTCAAAAAAGCGGACGAGTCAAAAACAAGTCAATAAGTTGCATCCATGGGAATATCTCAAACAGCAATTCACCGACTGGCCTGAAGAAAAGCTTCAGGCTTATTTGTTACAGCTGGAGGCCCGCCTGACCGAACTAAACGCCGTCCCTTTCGAGGACCTCACCCCGGCCGAAGCAAAAGAACTCGGCCAACTCCGCCGTGAGCGCCGGGCTATCCTCTCCGACCCGGTTCCAGAGGTGATATGCTCTGCCCGCCGCCACGACGGCAGCCCGTGCGGGAACCCGGTAGAGCGCGGCAAGCGGGTGTGTTGGAACCACGGGGGAGCGCCGGGAAGCGGGCCACCGAAAGGATCGAAAAACGCTCTAAAACATGGCGCGTATGAAACCATTTGGCTTGATCAGCTTGATGATGACGAAAAGAAACTGATAACTCAGGTTCCCCATGATGAAATAGATGCGCTGCAGCAGGATATAGACCTTCTTACAATCAGGTCGCGCCGGATGATGGCGAGAATAGCCAAGTTAACCGGTGAGGATTTCACGGTAGTAAAAATTAAATACGAAAAAGGGGTAGGTCCACAGGGGCCGGTTGATAAGGTTAACAAGGAGTTTGATGCAACACTTGGACAGGTACAGGCAATTGAAAGGGAGTTAACAAAGGTTCAAGAAAAAAGAATTAAAGCTACGGAAGTACTGTATAAGCTAAAAACAGAGCACGCTATGAAACTGGATAAGCTGAAGCAGGATATGGAGATTGACCGGGAACGTCTTAAATTGGAGAAAGCAAAATCTGCTGAAGCACAACCGGAAGCCAAGGACGATGGTTTCATTGAGGCGTTAAAGGCAGAGGCTGCGAACGTGTGGGCAGATGAAACCGACGAGGCCGGTGGTACCGATGGCTGAGTCGATCAGAAAAGCAATTTATAATGCGATTATATACTTTGTCGCGTTTTCCCTTAAGCAGAAAAAGATCCTCACTTGGTGGACGCCAGACAGTCCCTATCGAGACTATAACGGCATAATTGCCGACGGAGCTATCCGGGCCGGGAAAACGGTCCCTATGGCAATGTCCTTTGTCTTTTGGGCAATGGACACATTTGAGAGTCAAAACTTCGGCATGTGTGGCAAGTCCATCGGAGCATTCAAACGAAACGTATGGGTTTGGCTTAAACCGGTTCTTTTAATACGTGGCTACAAAATAAAAAAGAGACCTGATATTTCCGAAAATTGCTTTGAGTTCTCACGCCAGGAGAAAAGCAATTTTTTTCATATATTCGGGGGTAAGGACGAACGCAGCCAAGACTTAATCCAAGGCATCACCCTAGCTGGGATATACTTCGACGAAGTTGCTTTAATGCCGGAAAGCTTCGTCAACCAGGGCACCGGCCGGTGCAGCGTGGAAGGTGCTAAGCTTTGGTTTAACTGTAACCCAGACAGTCCGTTGCATTGGTTCAAAGTTAATTGGCTGGATAATGCTGCTGAATTAAAGTTGCTCCACTTGCATTTTGTCATGGACGATAACCCCAGCTTGAGTGAAAAGACTAAGGAGAATTACCGCCGGAGATATATAGGCGTATTCTTTAAACGCTTTGTTTTGGGCCTCTGGGTTATAGCAGAGGGTGCTATATACGATATGTGGAGTGACGAGGAAAACCTGTTCAATGACGAGACGCAGCCGCCGGCGCTAAAATACACAGGGCGGCGCACTATTGCGGTGGACTACGGCACGAGTAATCCGATGGTGTTCCTTGATCTATGGGATGATGGAAAGACCGTTTGGCAGGTCAACGAGTATTACTATGACAGCAAAAGCAGAGATAGCGGTGTTCAGAAAACGGATTCACAGTACGCTGATGACCTGGAAGCCTTTATTGGCGAAGATATCCCTGATGAGATTATTCTTGACCCGTCTGCCGCTAGTTTCAAGGCGGAATTGCGCCAAAGAGGCTATCGGGTGAAAGATGCCGACAACGAAGTGTTGGACGGAATTCGTATGACGGCGACAATGATAGGGCGCAAGTTGTACCGGGTGCATGAAAGGTGTATCCACACCAGGCAAGAAATCACGTCCTATGTCTGGGATGAAAAAGCGCGCCTGCGCGGGGTGGAGCAACCGTTAAAGGTTAAAGATCACTGCCCGGACGCTTTACGGTATTTCGTGAAAACGAAGATTAAGCCTAGAAGATTGGCAGCATAGCAACCGGCACCTGTCTTTGCCGGTAATTTTATTTTAAGCAGGTGACCCTATGAGCAGAAGCAGCGCAAAAATGAAAAAACAAACAGCGTCGCAGCAGAAAACAACACCTCCGGGTCTGACCATGGACGCTTTTCAGAACGTGCTTGCCCGTCTCGGTTGGGGTACGCCGAACATGTTAGAGGCGACAGAATATCCCCTGACCAGACTTACCAAGAACTACACGCTGATGAACAGCCTCTACCGGTCACATTGGATTATCAGACGGATAATCGACATTATTCCGGAAGATATGTGCAAAAACTGGTACCAAATAAGCAGTCAGCTGCCGCCGGAATATGTTGACCGCATTGCAAAGCTGGAACGGAAAACGTCTATAAAATCAAAAATACTCCAAGGGCTCAAATGGGGTCGCCTTTACGGCGGGGCAGGTGCGGTTATAGTCGTTGATGGGCATGAAAACAACCTGGAGGAACCGCTTGATTATGACACGATTTTCCCGGGAAGCTTCAAGGGCCTCTTGGTTGTAGACCGCTGGTCTGGCATTAGTCCGGGAACGGGACTCGTGACTGATATCAACGATCCAGACTTCGGCCTGCCGGATTCATACCAGATCACAAACAACGCCTCGCACAACATAATAAACGTCCATCACAGCAGGATTATACGATTTATCGGGCGTGACCTTCCCTTTTGGGAAAAGCAATCTGAGGTTTATTGGGGAGCATCGGAGATAGAACACGTTTACGATGAACTGAAAAAACGGGACAATACGTCGCTGAATATCGCAAACCTCGTATTCAGAGCCAATCTAAACGTACTGAAAATGGAAGGACTTGGAGAAGTCCTAACCGTTGGAAACGATAAACTGCGGCAGGATCTGTACAATACGATCCAGGCCCAAAACTGGCTTCTGAATAATTTCAGCATGTACCTTATCGGCGACAAAGACGACTTTCAGTCAAAGCAATACGCTTTTTCCGGGCTCAAGGATGTGTACGAATGCTTTATGATGGATGTGGCCGGGGCGGCTGAAATCCCAGTGACGAAACTCTTCGGGCGAAGTCCGGCGGGCCTGAACGCTACCGGTGAAAGCGATATGCAAAACTACTATGATGCCATAGAACAGAGACAGGAATCAGATTTACGACCGGCGCTGGATAAACTGCTGCCGGTCATTTTTATGAGCGAGTTGGGCGCTATCCCGGATGACTTTGATTACCGTTTCAATCCGGTGCGGCGTCCTACGGATACCGAAAAGTCAGACCTGGCGGGCAAACGAACCGAATCGGTCATTGAGGCTTTTAACGCCGGTTTAATCGGCCGCAAGACGGCGCTCAAGGAACTTCGGCAGATGGAAGATACAACCGGCATGTGGTCAAATATTACGGACGAGGTTATTGAAAACGCCGATGACGAACCGCAAGCGGCCGGTGAGGATATAACCAATCCGGGATTCCTGGGAGGGTTGATCGATGGCGGTACGCAACCTGTGGGAACCTAGCCAGCGCATAGAGAACGGCTACTTTCGCTCACTTCAGGAAGTTACAAAATACATGGAAGTGGCGATTAAAAACGAAACAGATCCGTTCAAGATAGCCAGAATACTAAAAGCACTTCTTGCAACTCCTGCCTTTCAGCGCTATGCGCAGGAAACAGCCATGAAAATGGTCACGAATCTTTTTGCTGACGGGGCGAGAAACTGGCGGGATGCGGCGCGAAGGTCCAGCAGGGGACGAATTATTTACGAAGCGCTGCGAAGGGAAATGCAGGGTCCGGTGGGAAGCGAGGTGCGAAATCAGATTCAGCGCAATGCAGCGATCATTACCACTCTACCGGTAGATATCGCCGAGCGCGTAACTGATTATATCGCTGATGAGAGCATGAAGGGAAGACGCGCTTCTGATATCGCAAAGGACATCCTGAAAATGTTTCCTGAAAGCAGCCGGGCTAAAGCCCAGTTGATTGCACGTACTGAAACGTCGAAAACCTCAACGGCTTTAACCAGGGCGCGGGCGGAAAGCATCGGAATTGAATGGTATGAGTGGGTTGCATCGAAAGACGCCAGAGTCAGGAAGAGTCATAAGATGATGGACCGGGTTCTGGTGCGCTGGAGCGATCCGCCAAGACCGGAGGAGTTAGCCGGAGAAAAAAACGCGCCGAAGGCTTACCACGCCGGAGAAATTTACAATTGCCGCTGTTACCCTGCCCCCTTGGTCAGTTTTGATCGCGTTTCTTGGCCGCATAAAGTTTACTCAAACGGGGTCATTAGAATTATGACGTTAAGACAATTTAGGCAGCAAGCCGCATAAAGGAGTGAAAACAATGCCCTTACAAAAAGGCTCAAGCCAACAGGCCATAGGAAGCAATATCAAGGAGTTGATGGAATCCGGGCATCCGCAAAAGCAGGCTGTAGCAATCGCGTTAAAAGAGGCCGGGGAAAGCAACAAAGACTGCTGGTATGGAGTTGACGCAATTTATAGAAATACAAAAGTTCACAAATAGAAAGGGGGGTTTATGAGGCATGGCATTTCCGAACATAAATACCATCCCTCCCATAACCGGTAGAAAGATAAAAGAAAACGGAACGGTTGTAAATACTGCGGAAATGGTTGAGGCGCTATACAATGCGCTGGTAACGAATAAAAATGCCGGTGTGGAAACATCTTTTTTGAATGGCGTAGCCACAGGAGGAAGTAAAACGTCTATTGTGGATTCCGGTAAAAATTTCGAAGCGGACATTCTTGTCGGAGGTATCGCCGAGATGATTATTGATGGCGTAACGTATTATCGAAGCATTTCCGCCAATATGGGAAACGCGATAACTATTTCTGCACTTCCGGGTGCCAGCGCAAGCGTTGTTGTTGGTGACCACGCAGGCGCAGAGGTAACCATTACATTTGACGAAGAAGGCGCTGCGGCCAATGAGTACATGCTTGAAATTGTTAACGGCGAAGGAGAAAACGTTCCACTAAGCGCCGACTTTACCGATGGTATACTGACGGTGACGCTTGCCACTGACGAAACAGGCGCGCCGGATAATGCTGAAAATACCGCTACGGCTGTAGCTGGGGTTATTGACATACTGGATGGGTTTTCAGCGGTGATGACCGGATCTGGTGGCGTGATGGCGGTAACTGCGGAACCGGTACCGTTTACTGGCGGAATTGATACTGTTGAGGTGGCGAGCGAGACGCCGTACTTTTTAAAGCGAAAATTATCCCTCGCTGAAACGGTGGCATAACATGGCTTCATTACCACTCAATGAAATCGTAGATGTAAAAATTAGTATAACGGAGGGGGAAAACATGGCTCTTGTAGGTGAAACCATCAATGTAAACGTTCTAAAGGGCGGAAGGGTAATAAGCGACGCCAATCCGCTTCCTGTGTCAAATGAAAAATTAGATATTGCATTGTCTGCTCTTAGGGATGCATTTATTGCCGCCCTGGGAGAGACGCTTAATGTAGAACTAACGGGTAGTATTCTTGCAAAAGACCCATTGACAGGTGACTATAAAGAACTTTCTTGTGTACAAGACCCTGGTACTGGCAATTGGTATCTACAAACCGTAGATGCTGCACCATTTGCCTATGATGAGATAAACGACAAAATAAAAGTTGATACTGGTCTTAATCTCAGTAAAAATGTAGAAACAATAATATTATTCAACAATAGAGAAACACGCTCAACTACAACACAAACTGTAATTGTACCTAGTATTGTGAAGTATAAAAGTTTTGACATTATGGTGTCTAATTTACTAGACAAACCTATAACTGTACATTTCAGATCAGCACCATCGTCACATGATATGCGGTGGGTTTTGAATGATGGAAGTGTAGTTTCTTCTGCAACAGCAGAGGGAAAAATAACTATCCCCGCTGACGCTAAAGGTGTTCCTTTGAGTGCGTTTAGTCCTGCCAATGTCGCAGATAGAACTCAGTGGAAGAAGTTTTTATATAATCAAGGATTGCTAGGGGAAACAGGGGTAACTATATTATTTGAAAGCTCTGAAGCCCCGACAACTGGTGGGTGCTCAATGATATTATATGGGATACCTAATTAGAGGGGGGAAGATATGGCTGAATTTATTAATTTATGGTATCAATTAAGTATATCTGAACAAGGCGATATTGCTATAAAAGATGCTACTGGAAATAATATTTGTGCTATGTCATATTCCTCTATATATGGAGTAATGGCTAATGGCGAATCCCCTATGTTAACCGCAAATAAAAACATTGCAAAATTGCGTGATGTGGGTATTTTTCAGGTAGGAGATACCGTTGAAATTTGCACAAAGAAAATTAATGATGAAATTTTACACACTACTACAATTACAGCAATAGACCCTGTGGCATTAACAATAACCTTTGACCCTCCAACGCCTTCCGATTTTAAAATACCGTTATGGGCTTCACAAAGTCCAGTTGGTATAGTTGTGAGGAAGGTTACTGACAGTATTAATGGTTTTACTTCTGTTGCCATATCGGAAAATACCACCGAGAACGGAAAAGATTTGACGATTGTTGGGGAGACACCAAAAGCAAGCGTATCTGTAACTTTTAAATGTAGTAATTCCAGTCCTAAAATAGAAATTGAAACCAACGCTACCTATAAGGATACAGTAAAGGTAATAAATGAATCATTGATTTTAACCTTTATTGATAATGTGTCTGCTGTTTTTAGGAAAAATAGAAAGACACATACTCAAAATTTTGCTGATAAATATTGGTTAGGTAGTCAAGGAGTAAAATTTGGGGCAGATAGTAGGACTTGTTTTTTATACAACACACCTAATATTTGCTCCTTAGAACTAGAAACATTAAATAAAAAGTTAATTGTTAACCTTGATGATTACCGCGACCATAGGTTTAGAAGATTAGACCAATATCGTGTTGGTTATTCAGAAGGTATGTGGATTGATAGAAACGCAGCAGAGTTTGACGTTTTAGATGTTAGGGTTAATTCTTTTTCATTATGGGTTGGGATGCCTATTAATAAAGACATTCCCCGCTTAATGATAAATCCAGACAAGTATTTATCAACTATGATACTGGATTCACATGCTGATTCATCGCCTGTGGCACAGCAAAGAGCGGTATTCTATGGACACCAAGATATCACTAACGGCGATAATGCAGCCAGTGGTTTTGTAGGAGTAGGATTACCTGTTACCCAGACATTCTTCTATGGCGGTGTTGATTATTCTTTGCGTGGTACGACCTGGGAAACTGACCCCGATATATTAACGGATGCTTTTAATGTTGCTTTAGATCTGTATCAGCGTGGTTTTGATATTGGTCTACATTCAATCTTTTTTACTACTGGTGATGCCCCAGGTCAAACACCGATACCAGACAGTAGAAGAACACAAGGTAAAAATGAGGCAATGCCTTTTATGAAACAGCATTTCGATTCTACAACATGGATAGACCACTCACCACAGCAAAACGCACTAGATCAATGTACGGAGGGTTTAATACCGGAATCACCGTCTTATATGAAAGATTTATGGGAGCAATACGGAGTAAGGTATTTTTGGAATCATAGCAGCGAAGATATAAACTATTCTGGAATTGATTTGTTGTGTGGTGATAATGACGAATGGCGAAATCCTTTATATTGGCAGCATCCTACTGTTACAGATAATTTTTATACTAGAGCTGTGCAATATATTACTGCTGGTGATCAGGCTGGATGGGCTATTAACTATAGTGAGGATAATCTACAAAACTTAATAAATAATTGGGGTGTAAATATTCATCACAATTATTTATGTATGGATGGGCATGGAACAATAATAAAACAAGCTGACGGTAAATGGGTTATTGATCCTGTCTTTGAAAGCGTTTTGCAACGATTAAAAGGTTATAAAGATAAGGGGCAACTTAATGTAACTACGGTTAGAAAATTAATGGATTATTGGATTCAGTTGGAAAATATAGAGTTTAATTATAATAGCGACGGTATTGATGTTACAAATAATAATGATGAAACAATAAATGGATTATCTTTAACGGTTGCTTCTCCTTATTATGCTATAGTCATAGATGATAGTCGAGTGGTTCGCAATCCACATCTAGGAAATGCTATATTCAGCTTTGATTTAGCTGCACATGAAACTAAAAAAATCAAATTGGAACAAGAGCAACCATATGTTTACAGTGAACCAGTGAAATTTGTAAATAATCCCTGGTAACAGAACTATCGGGTGGCGAGAGTTGTGGAACACAATAGCAAAACCGTCTCCTGCGAGGCGGTTTTCTTTGTAACAAAAAAATCAAGGAGGAATCAAAATGGCAGTTGACTCAAATACCCAAATTATAGTTGCAAGACAGGCCGTTGGCCCAGATAGGCCAATGCCAGTATCGACCGAAGGAAGCCGATCCGCATATGGTTATGCGGCAGTGGCGATTACACCGGCGGCAACTCCCACCGATATTGTGACGCTTTACGGCTCCGCGACAAAAACCGTGCGGGTCAAAAAAGTAACGGTTTCGGGAGTGGCTACAACCGCCGGAAGCATGGATGTGTCGCTTGTGAAAAGGACGGCGGCTAATACAGCCGGTACAACGACAAACCCAACGCCGGGTAAGCTGGACAGCACTTCAGATGCAGCCACGGCAACGCTTTCCCAGTACAGCGCGAATCCCTCCGCTGTTGGGACAGGGATAGCCATCCGGAACAAAAAGTTAAACTTCGGGCTTGCCGGCGCGGCTGGTGTCGTGGAGTTTGACTTCTCGCGCAACAATGATAAACCGCTTATTTTGCGCGGAGCAACCCAAGGCATGGCTATCAACCTAAATGGGCAGGCTGTTCCGGCAGGCGGCGCTTTGTCGTACGATATCGAGTTCGAGGAAAGCGACACGTAGCTGGACAAGAAAGAAAAAGGCATCTCCTAAACTGGGGGTGTTTTATTTTTGTCTGGAAGAAGGTGGTGGAGCGTGTGAAAGCATACTACGGGAGCCGGATTAGTCCAAATATGACAGAGACCCCGGAGGGGTTTCTGGTCTGTCACAACGTTCCCATAGCAAGAACGGGGTGGTATCAGTATTTGGGACAGGAGTTGAGACTGGAAGATCAATACGACGCAACTGTACCAGTATACCGTAGTCCGGAAGAGGTATTTAGCCCTGCCGCAATGGCGTCGTTTGAAGGAAAATCCGTAACCGACGACCATCCAAGTAATGACGTGCGGCCAGATAATTATGCTTCTCTGGAAAAGGGGCAGGTGACCAACTTAAGGCGCGGGCAGAACGAAGAGTCCGACCTATTGCTTGCTGATCTCATTATTAAGGACCCTGTGCTCATTTCAGAAATCGAAAACGGTACCAAGCGCGAAGTTTCCTGTGGCTATGACTGCGATTACGAACCTATCGGTGACGACAGATACGTTCAGGTGCAAATACGCGGGAACCACGTTGCGGTCGTTAAATCAGGCCGCGCCGGCGACCGCGTGGCAATTAAAGATGAAAAGCCAAATGAAAAACCAAAAAACGAAAGGAGAAAAAGCATGAAGTTGGACAACAAGAACATTTTTGCCAGGATGCTTTCAGCATTCGCAAAAGATGCGGAACCGGAGGAGTTGGCGGAAGCTGCAAAGATGGCCCCAAAGGAAGCAAAGGACGAAATGCCCGTCTCGCCAGTAGCGCCCCAGCCTGCCCCCGCACCTGCCCCGGCTCCAAAAGTGGGGGACGAAACTCCGGCAGTAGATCCGGCTGTGGCGGATCTGGCGAAAAAGATTGAAGCGCTGACCGCCATTGTTTCAAAGCTGGTCGAGAGCGACAAGGAAGTCCACGCACAGCTAAAACCGGAAAACGAACTGGACAGTCTCATCATGGAACTGGAAACCCCAGAAGAGCATGCCAAGGAAAACGAGGAATCGGTTACCGTGGCTCCGGAGAAAATCGCCTCCGACGAAGCTCCGGTTGCTTCCCCAGAAGAAAGGCCGAAAAACCCGATCCCGGGCGCTGATACCAAAGCGGCTATTCTTACCGCCGTACGGGCAATCAAGCCGTATATTGCCAGCATTCCAGACCAGGCGGAAAGAAAGAAGGCTTCTGACGCCCTGGCTAAGACCTTCCGGGATCAGATTGCTAAAATGCCGGCCAGTCCGAAAGCGCCGACCAACGGCTATGAGGACATTTTGACCGCCATGACAGCAAACGCAAAGGCGCAAGACAAAAACCCAGAAACCGACCCTGCGGAAGAGGGCAGGGAGTGGGCCAGAAAATACAATCCGCATTACAAAAAGGAGGCTAAATAAATGCCAGGTCAAGCAATCGGAACCTCAATGCTCTACGGGTACCCCGGGACGGTTTCCCGGACACCAGACTCAATCATCATGAACCGTCCCGTAAAGGACACCGACGAAACCGGGCCTGCTTTTGGTGAGCCTGTCGTTCTGAACACCGACAACACTTACAGCAGATTTGGCGCTACCGGTGCCATGGCTACATTCGGCGGCGTGGCAATCCGTGAAGTCAAGCAGACGGCAGATTACTACAGCGCAGAAGGGCAGTACCAGCCAGGAGAAGCATGCGACGTAATCCAGCGCGGCTCCGTCATGGTCCTATGCAACATTGGAACGCCTACAGCCGGCGGCGAGGCTTACATCCGTACCGAGTTGGGCAGCAATCCTCTTGGTGTAGTAGGCCAATTTGAAGCAGCTGCGGCGGCCGACGGCGGGACAACGGTTGAGATCACGAACTGCCGTTGGAAAACCGGCCTCAAAGACGCCAATAACGTTGCTGAACTTGAAATTCTGACCAAGAACTTACCATAAGAAAGGGAGGCGTATAATTTTGTACGGAGTAACAACATCACCAATCAATGATGTGAAAACTATCGACACAATGGTCAAATCCGGAGCCAGGTTTGCCATGATGACCACGGACGCGGCAACCGCCGGCGGCATGGCTTTTCTCGTCGGCGAACTTGAAAAAAGAGATCCAAAAATCCGCGAACCGCTCACATCGGTGACCTGGCAGCGTGATATCGTAGCCAAAACCGGCGGCGGCTGGGTTGAGTTTACCAGCACCTATAACGTGTCCTATGCGACGGCCGGACCGAACCAGCACGGGATCATCGGCGGGCAGAGCAATAATATCCCAGTTATGCAGGCCGATATCGGCAAGGATATTTACAAGGTTTTCACCTGGGCAAACAACCTGAAGATCCCCTTTGTCGATCAATCCAAGCTGCAGAGCATTGGACGCAACCTTGACGAGATCCTAGACAAAGGCATCCGCCTGAACTATAACAAGACACTCGACCAGAACGTATATCGCGGCTTTGATGAATTCGGTACAACCGGGATAATCAACGATCCGTATGTTACGGCTTCCAGCGTGGCCGAAGGAGCCAGCGGCAGCACGGAGTGGACAACGAAAACGCCGGATGAGATCCTTTTCGACATCAATCAGACTATGGTAGCGGGATGGGCGGCTTCCGAATATGATCTGTCCGGTATGCCCAATCATATTCTCTTGCCTCCGGCGCAATATGCCTATCTGGTTGAGACGAAAATAAGCAGCGCCGGCAACATGTCAATCCTGGAATTCCTACTGCAAAACAACATCGGCCGCAACCAGGGCATTGATCTTTCCATCAACCCCAGCCGTTGGTGCATTGGAGCCGGAGAAAACGGCACGGACCGCATGGTTGCCTATGTCAACAATGATGACAGGCTTTATTTCGACCTCACTGTGCCCTTAAGCCGCATTATGACCCAACCGTCAGTAAATGACTTGGCGTATCTTTCGGCCTATGCCGCACAGATGGGCGTCGTCAAGTTCCTGTACCTGCAGCCGCCGAGATACGCGGACGGAATCTAAGGGAGGATGTAATCATGCGTGTTTTTGCAAAGAAATCATATGAATTCAAGCGCTATGAAACAAAAAACGGGCAAAAGGTTGCAGCTGAAAAGGTTGCAACCTCTCCTTTGTCCTTTTGCGATCTGCCAGACTGGGTGGCTGAAGATCGTATGTTTCAGTGGGCAAGAAGCTCCGGCAACATTGAAATTCTCGCCAGTAAAGCAGATGAAAAACTGGCCGAGCAAAAAGCCTCTGCCGGGAAAAAGGGCAATAAGGAGAAAAGCGAAAAACTCACTTCATAAAGGGGAGGTCGGATAAGAATGCCTTTCCCGCAGAATATAATCCCGAATACTTACCCGGCAAGCACAGATATGAATC
>DNIT01000134.1:0-8912 GCA_003489345.1 Pelotomaculum sp.
TAATACCTAAAATTTTGGTGGAGACAAGGAGGATCGAACTCCTGACCTCTTGAATGCCATTCAAGCGCTCTCCCAGCTGAGCTATGCCCCCATGATAGAATACACATGTTATTTTACTACCTAAACCGTCAGCCGGTCAAGCCCTATATGGGACCTTTTAGAACCTGACGGCGCTCCTTTTAGCGACATTACCTAGTGTACCATTTTTCTCGCCTCAGATCAACCATATTACGCGGTTAAATTCTGTAATCTAGTTTTTTCTATAGATAAAGGTTCCAAAGCCAAAATGCCTGCGGTATCTTTGCATCAAACCCTGATACTCTTGAAGCGGCCGTGCCAGATTGACACCAAACATGAATTCCGGTGAAAAGAGCGAATTCCCGCCGCCATAAAAGATCTCCTTCAAGTTATCCAGCGGTCCCGGGAAATTCTTGCAGTATGCAGCGATTTGGCTAAAACCAGCCTTATCGAAAGCCCGCCGCCATTCCTTGAACGACGGTACTTGGGGTAAACCGCAGACAGCTTTCACCTTTTCCCTGGCTTCTGCCGGCAGGGAATCTTTCGCCAGCAGTTCAACGTCGACCAGGATCCCCTTTCTCTTTAAAACCCGGTAGCATTCCTGAACAGCTTTAAACACAGGCAAAAACACAAATACTGATTCAATCATAACCAGGTCGGCGGCTTGATTACGAAAAGGCATATCCAGCACATCGCCAAGGACAAAATGGACATCAGCCTTTTCCCGCCCGGCCCTTGCCCTGGCCTTAGACAGCATTTTTTCTGAGTTGTCCAGGGCAAATACATGGGCTCCATAGGTTTTTGCCAGGTGGCAGGCGGTTCGCCCCGTCCCGCATCCTACGTCAATAACAATATCGTCACGTGAAATGCGAAAATCCCGCAGAACTTTAAGGGTATGGTGAAATCCCCCCGGATGCAGGCTGCCGCTGTCCATGGAGGCAATAGCGTCAAGGTATGAACTCATCCGAAATCTCCTTTTGTTTATTGACCCTACATATTATGTAGGAAGGAAACATTGAGTTACATACCATTGAAGGCGCCATATCATCATAGCAGACAGTGATCATATTGACCATGATGAAGCGTCGATGAAACTTTTCTGTTCCAGATTTATCAAGCTAACAATACCAGCACCCATGAACGCCGCCAAAGCAAGGGCGGCATAAGGAACAGGTCGCTATGATGTCAAAACAAGAGCCTCTTTTGCGATTAAAAAAACACTAAAAAGAGTATCTACTAGGGGCTGCACTCAACTAATCCATCTTCCGGCCACAAACATGGCGCAGACGACCGAGAAGACCACTGTTGTTATAATTGCATAAGACTGGTAGATCTGGTTTTTACGGAGCAATAGCGCCAGGGTGATATAACCGGGGAAGAGGATAATGATGTACCTGGGCATACCAAGCGGCACGTTGTCAACTATTGAAGAAAACGGGATTAGAAAACCCAGGACCAGAAAGATCAGCAGCGAACGGTCTTTTATATACGTAAAGCTCCTGATTACCAGGAAGAGGAACAAAAGGGCCATACCCGATTCAAAGAAAGCGTAATATTGGTTTTCATAAAAAAACAGAGTCAGGCTGAGAAGCTGTCCGGCCCCCGGATAGGCAAAATGACGGTAGCCCCAGTACTCGGTATTCAGCGAGTGGGCAAAAGCCAGCGGGTCTCCCGTTGAGTGCCATAATACCAACATGAAAATGAGCAAAGCGCCGGGAATAAGGGCAAGCGGTAAAGCTTTTTTGATATTGAGCCTGTACCCTTCCTGCTCATACTGCATATACAGGAGAGCCAAAAAAAGTACCACGCCAATATTACGGGTCAAGGCTGCACAGGCGCCGAGAACCGCAGCAGGCACCCACTTGCCCCGCCTGCCGTAATGAAAGGCGGCAAGAGCGAAGGCTAAAAACGGCGCTTCGGAATAAATCGAGGAAAAAAAGATTGCCGTCGGGAAAAACAGCATAATAAAGACGGTGGACGCGGCAACTTCGGCGTCGTATTCTTCTTTCGCCAGGGTATACAGATAATAACAGGCAATAAAGAGGGCGGTGTTGGAAATTAGAAAACCAGCTGCCGCCCCGTCCTGGGTTAAAAAAGTAAGCAAGCGGATCATAAGCGGGAACAACGGAAAAAATGGCGCACAGTCAAAGTCGTACCCCTGCCCCGCTATTCTCAGAAACCAACCCGCGTCCCAGTGAATTAAGGAATCAAGGATGACATGACGGTGGATTCCATCCGCCGATGCGGGCAGTAGCGGACCCAGGACCTCCCTGGTAAGCCAAATTAAAAAAACGATGTAAAGTTTGTTCAGTATGTATATGTAGCCGACATGTTTCAAGTTTTCTTTAATAGAATGTTACCCCCTGGAGACCTTGGCCACCATCTTGCCTTTCCGGAAAACCCACAGCTTGCTGAGGGTAAAGTTGAAAGCAAAAGCAATAGCCGTCGCTAAAAACAGGGCTATCATCTGGGCCAGATTTAAATTAAGGAAAACATAGATTGACGCGCTGTTGATACCCAAACCTACGGCGTTCACCAGCACGAACCTAATAAACCTGCCGCCCTCATGGTGGTCGTGGATTGTCTTAAAAGTCCAGCACCGGTTTAGAAAGTAGCTGTTGAGGATGCCGCAAAAGTAACTCAAGCCTTTAGCCGCTGTATAAAAATAGATACTTTCGACAGGATATAACTTTACAATGGCAAAATAAACAGCCCAGTCGATAAAAGTATTTAAGCATCCTACCAAAGCAAATTTGCATAATTGAAAAATATTTTCCGTAAACGCACACTCCCCTTGTACAAACAAAACCATCAATTTGTATGCAGGACCTATTATTCAGACCGTGGAGAAAAACTGCTTTTCAAGGCAAACAATTCTTTAAACGCCCGCAGAATCACAGATAGCTTGGCCCCGGTCTGCTCTCCCGCCAAGCGGGGGAAATGACTTACCCCCACCTCGGTTATAGTATAGCCCTTGGCTCTGGCTTTGGCCAGTATCTCGGTATCGATTAAGGCGCTCTGTGAAGTAAGGGTAATCTCATCAAATATTTTGCGCTTGTATAGTTTAAAGGCTGAATCAACATCGTGAATGTTGATTTTAAAGAGAGCATTGACGAGAGCTCCCCACAAAAAAGCATTGACCTTGCGCATAAAGGGGTCCTGCCGGCAGGTCCTGCGGCCTGAGACGATATCTGCTTCTTCAATAAGAGGCAGCAGCCTGGTAATCTCCTCTATTTTAAACTGGCCATCCCCATCCGTGTAGAAAACCAGCTCCTTGGAGGCATTCTTGAACCCCGTTTGCAGGGCTGCGCCGTAACCCTTGTTGCCGTCATGGTGAATTACTCTCACCGCGGGGTTTTCTTCGGCCAGGCGTTCTGCAATTTCACCGGTGCGGTCCCGGCTGCCGTCGTTTACGATAATAATTTCGTAATCATCGGATATCCGGCGCGCAACCTCAATCGCTTCCAACGTTACCCTGGTTACATTTTTTTCTTCGTTATAGCAAGGGAAAAAGATGGTAATAGGATACTTCTTCATAATCTTCCCCAATCCTTTGTGTCCTTCACCATATATTACCTTCGACAAAACTATCCGGCATCCTTCTTCCTGAATTTTTTGAAAGCACTTTTACTTTAAGTTTGATTTTTTTGAACAATTTTATGCAGGATAAGCTTGATCTGTTGAAATCATAAATTCATTTACCACTTCCTTATTTTAGAAAAGAATAACTTTTTTAATATTTAACATAATAAGGGTAGTAAAATTCAGGAGGTGTCAGGTATGGAATGGTTAAACCGCTTGGCTTTGGCTCTGGTCATTATCGGCGCCTTGAACTGGCTGCTGGTGGGGGTCTTTGAATGGGATCTGGTAGCCGCTATTTTTGGAGGCAATGCGCTCAGGCAATCTTCTGACTTTAGCCGCTTTATTTATTCGATTGTCGGGCTGGCGGGTCTCTACGCAATCTCGTTCTTCTTCAAGGAAAACGCGCTGGTAAAAAACAAGCAGTAATTCTACGGATGCGAATGAAACGCTACCAAAAGAGTACGGCCCCTTTACCCCGTACTCTTTATGTTTATTAAAAACCCAATGTATAGGACGATTCCGGCCTGGTCATAATTATTAATACAGGAAACAACAAAAGGAGGATTGAAGAATGACTCCACGCAAAAAAGATAGGGTCCTGGTTCCGGATACTGAAACCGCCCCGGCGGAAGATGAAAATGATCTTTGCTCCGATGTATCTGAAAGCTCTTGCGAATCCTGCCCAAAATCCAGTGACGACAAAAATGCTACCTGCTAGAGACCTTATTTTAAGGTCTCTTTTTTGTCCCCTGGCTTCCTTAACGGGGGTTGTCACCGCAGGAAACTAATGCTATAGTTGGATTAATAAAATTATTAACTGGGGTGATGTCGTTTTGAACCTCCAAAACAAGGGTTACCTCAACGATTACCGGGTCAACTTCCTAAACAACAGTACAATCATCAGTATCGAAATTACCTGCTGCGGCAAACACATAGGAGAAATGCGGTTTCAAGACGGCGAAAGGAAAACCTGTCCGCAATGCGGCACGGTCCATACGGTGACTATCCAGCACAACCACTTCCATATACGCCCGGTAAAATCCGATTCCAAAGAACAGACGTATGATGCGGAAATCCTTGAAGAAAAAGTGCTATAATTTTTGGCCGGGCCTTGAAGGCGGAAATTTATAAACACCCGCGTATACCCCTTGAATAACCAGGTTGCTGGAACCTGCCAGCAACAGATCGGGATAAGACGGGTTGGCGGCTACCAGACGGATATTACCGTCACTGTCCTGGTGAAATGCTTTGAGCGTGGTTTCTTCTCCGTCAACCAAAGCGCAAACAATCTGCCCGTTGAAATCCACCTGTGACTGACGGTGGAGTAAAACCAGATCGCCTTCATTTATTCCTGCGCCTGCCATTGAATCCCCTTTGACCTGAAGGGCAAAATACTCCTTGACCGCTTTTTGTTGCGGTATTGGGAGCATGCCGATGACATTTTGTTCCGAAAAAACTGGTTGACCGGCCCGTACGTTGCCCAAAACGGCGATACCGGTAAGATCATTTAATATTTCTACCTGCTTGTTAAGTGTATTTTTACTTGAAATATCCCTCTTTTGTTCGTCTACGCCAGGTAGGAAGTATAGCACCGGCTTGGCTAAAGCCTCCGCCAGTCTCAACAAGTCGTCGATACCGATTTTGCGTTTTCCCTTCTCATAATAATTAATGGCTGTGGCCGTAAGCCCCAGCTTGGCCCCCAGTCCGGCCTGGGAAAGGAATTTTTCTTCCCTGGCTTTTTTAATTTTGGCCCCGATTTCAACAAACATCTAAAACCGTCCCATCTATATCAATCTTAGTCAATAACAGGCATGGCTGATACCTGCCGCAGGTACTTTTGAGGAAGGCCAAAGAACTGCCCGCCGTCAAGTATCTTTTGCAGGTACTGCCGGGATGGAAACAGCATACGGTGCGACTTGAACACAGATGACTCCACACACATCATACCGACCGCCCCTTCCACCGGTATCCTGATTTTCACCTCTTCCGCTGCGTGATCCTTTTGCATTGATTCCATATGGTACACTGCTCCCCATACCTCGCTGTCAGGGGATCTGCATAAATTTGCCACCCCCCCGCCGGCGACCCCGGTTTTGCTATCGTCAAAGGTCAGGCGGTAGCCCTTAAGGCATCCCCTCATCAAAAAATGCACGCCCGGCGATGAACGATATCGTTCAGGTTCGAGCTCCGGTCCATAGGCAAAATAAAGGCAGGCCTCTCCCGCCAGCAACGGCAGTTGACCGGCAATGAGGTCGTCAATTTCCTGCCTGTTCTCATGGACGCTAAAAAACCTGCGTTCTGCAAGCGGCTTCATCTCGTCACCGTCAAAAGAGCGGATTTTTCCGCCCAGAACCAGCACGCCCATTGCCTCCTCCAGTTCTTTAACCTGCAGGTTCGAACGGTTTAATATGGTTTGGAAAGTCAGGGCATTATCCGCTTCCCTGATAACGCAGAGGACCAACAAGTTCTTGTCCAGCGCCAAACGAATTCCCCTCCCGCTTCAAGCAGAATTTCTCCAATTAAAATATTAATAACTTCTACCTCGCCGAGGTTAAATCCTTTTCTAAAGCGCATGCCTATTGACACAAGCCTGTTCAATTGATAGACTGATACACAGTAACTTAATATCTTTGCTCTTATCCGGAGTGGTGGAGGGACTGGCCCAATGAAGCCCGGCAACCTTGGGGTTACCCCAAAAAGGTGCTAATTCCTGCAGAAGATATTTTTCTTCTGACAGATAAGGGGGAAAGCGTTGACTTAGACTTTCCAGCCCCTTCTGTCTTAGAAGGGGTATTCTTATTAAGGACGGCAAGAGCAAATGTTTAAAGCAGGAGGGACGCAGGAACAATGGCAATCGAAAAGACTTACGCCGAAATCAATGAAAAGATTAAGTCCGGCAAAGCGGTTGTGCTAACTGCCGAGGAAGTAATCGGCCTGGTTGAAGAAAAAGGACTTACCGAAGCTGCCCGGCAGGTAGATGTGGTTACCACCGGAACATTTGCCCCCATGTGTTCTTCCGGTGTATTTCTTAATTTCGGTCATTCCAAGCCCAAGATGAAGATGCAAAAAGTTTGGCTTAACGGTGTCCCGGCCTACTCCGGAATAGCCGCTGTCGACGCCTATCTTGGCGCAACGGAACTTCCCGAGGGCGACCCCTGCAACAACAATTATCCTGGTGAATTCCGGTACGGGGGCGGACATGTAATCCAGGACCTGCTAATGGGTAAAAAGGTCAAACTGGAAGCCACCGCCTACGGCACCGACTGCTACCCACGCCGTGAGCTCGAGACTTATATAACCCTGGACGACATGAACGAAGCAACCCTTTTTAATCCACGCAACTCCTACCAGAACTACAATTGCGGGGTTAACTTGAGCAACCGGGTTATTTATACCTACATGGGAGTATTGAAACCGAATCTGGGCAACGCGCATTACTGCAGCGCCGGGCAGCTCAGCCCGCTTTTAAACGATCCCTACTTTTTAACCATAGGCATGGGAACCAAGATCTTCCTGGGGGGCGGGATCGGGTATGTGGCCTGGAACGGCACCCAGCATTTCCCCGAAATTCAAAAAGACGCTGCAGGACACAGCTACGGACCGGCCGGCGGAACTCTCTCGGTTGTAGGCGATTTAAAACAAATGAACGCCAACTGGTTGCTTGGAACCAGCTTCCTTGGTTACGGCGTTACCCTTTCCGTAAGCATAGGCATACCCATTCCCGTCCTGAACGAAGAAGTGATGCGCTGTGTATCGGTCAGTGACCGCGACCTCTATGCCCCCATCGTCGATTACGGTGAAGCTTACGGCCAGCGGCTGCCCAGCGACCTGGGCTTCGCCAGCTATGCCGAGCTGAAGTCGGGAACCATCACCGTCAACGGCCAAAAAATCCCTGCAGCTCCCCTGTCTAGCTATCCCAAAGCCAGGGAAATCGCCGCTACCCTCAAGGAATGGATCTGCAAAGGGGACTTTCTCCTGACCGAACCGGTAAAGCTGCTCCCTTCCTACCGGGACGGCATTCAGTCTAAGAAGCTGGAAATCAGAGGCCTGTAACAAACAATGCTGCACTGAAAAGGAAGCAAGGGGACGGTTCTTTTGCTTCCTACTCTGAGAATAAATGTACAACGTTTTAGCCCATAGAGAGCATATAAAAAATGCAGGGTCGAATTCATTCGCACAAATGCAACATTGTCCGGTGCCGACGCGCCGTGTGCGATTTAGCTCGCACCTGTATCAAGAGCACCGCTGCAGCCCTTGGAGTATGATAATCTGCAAAGGAGTGAACGGCATGGCGCCGAATAAAATAATCCTACGCTTTGGCGAGAACACGTCTGATCAGCCGATTATATACCGTCTGGTCAAGGACTACGACCTGGTCATCAATATCCTCAAGGCCAACGTCAACCCCAATAAAGAGGGAACGATGGTTTTGGAGCTTACTGGGGAAAAATACGAGGAGGGGTTGGGCTACCTGCGAGACCAGGGAATCAGAGTGCAGCCGCTTGCGGAAGAAGTCTTCCGCAACGAGGAGAGGTGCATTAGCTGCGGAGCGTGTACGGGTATCTGCCCCACCCACGCACTGAGCCTGGAAAGGCCTTCCATGGAAGTAAAGTTTGACAGCGATAACTGTATCGTCTGTCAGCTGTGTGTCAAAGTCTGCCCGCTAAAAGCAATGGAGGTCAGGTTTTAGATTTGGAATACCTGAAGCGTACTTACCGGACTTTATTCCGCCAGGACGACCTGGTCCATTTCCAGGTGGTGGTGCGCCAGACCGACCTGGATATCGGGGTGCGCCGGGAGAGGTTTTCTCCTGCATTGGCGAACTGGGTGGAAAAGCTGCTCCGGGAACTGCGGGAGCCTTTTGAAGTATATATTAAGGAGCACCCGGCTTTTCTTCATTCACTGGTACCGTGTGAACCGCTGTCCGGTGCCCCACCCATCGCCGTCGACATGGCGCAGGCGGCTCGCCTCGCCGGGGTAGGCCCGATGGCCGCCGTGGCCGGAGCTTTTGCCCAGTACATCGGTAGGGCTCTGGCCAGACGGTCAAAGGATATTATTGTTGAAAACGGCGGAGACATCTACCTGCGCAGCACCCGCCGGCGTACTATAGGTATTTTTGCCGGGGCCTCCCCCCTGTCGAACCGTATTGCCCTCGAAATCAAACCGGAGGATACTCCAATAGGTATCTGCACTTCTTCAGGAACCGTGGGCCCCTCCTTCAGCAAGGGCCGCGCGGACGCCGCCGTGCTCCTCTCACCTTCCGCCATCCTGGCCGACGCCGTGGCCACGGCCGCCGGCAACATGGTCCAAGA
>DNIT01000134.1:8984-11085 GCA_003489345.1 Pelotomaculum sp.
ACAGCGGTGATGTTCAGACGGCAGCCGAATTCGCCACAGCAATCGAGGGAATAACCGGTGCCGTAATCATCAAGGACGACCGCCTGGCCGCCTGCGGCAAGCTAAAGCTCGTCCCCTTTGCAGCTAATAGTTAAATATCAAACATAAGCTTTATGATACGGGGCACTGCGACAGCATGCGGAACCGCCCGGAAACACACAGCGCTGGAACGACATAGTGGTCTGGGCTTTATTTTGAAAGCCTGCGGAACTCAAGGTACGAGTAAACGAAAGGGATGATTACGGCCAGGGCGAGGGCTATTGCCAGAGCCAGCCCGCCGGCCGCACCGCCCATCAGGGCGCCGGCCAGCCCCAGAATGCCTGCCGCAACCCAGAGCCTGCCGCCCAACCGGTGTGTTTTGCACCAGACCGTTTCATTGGCCAGTGTCCAGGGTGTTCTAATACCTACAAAATAGTTGTGCCGAAACCGCCCCATGTAGTTCCCGATGATCAGGATCAGCAGGGACACTCCCGTCATTACAATCCTGTCAACCGGAGCATGGAAGCCTAATGCGTTTAATACTACAACCAGGTGAAGACCTATCATGAAGATCACCAGCACCGCTTTGATGATCCGGTAAGCCCCGGCAAATTTTTCGTAGTTCTGACGGCTTGGATCGATTAAAGGGAGGAGCAGCATGCCCAGGTAAATACCCGCAGTTAACAGGGGGATGCCGAAAGCTCCCCAGCAGCGGGAGGAATAGCCGTCCACTTCCCCTCTGTAGTTCCAGTGGCTGGCTACCTGCTCGGGCAACTGGGGGTATACCACCGCTCCAAGGACAAGGGCCGCTACAACCAACAGCCACAACGGCCATTCCGATAAAAATATTTTAAAGGTGTCCGGTAAACGTTTATTAATTCTATTCACTGGCTACCCACCTTTCTATTCAGCAAATCTGAAAACCAGCTCATTACCTCCTGAAAAACTGTCATATTCAGGGAATAATAAATAAACTGGCCTTGTCGCTCATCCAGTACCAGCCCGGATTGCTTTAACAGGTTAAGATGGTGCGATATGCTTGGTTTGGATATGTCGAACTCATCGGCTATTTCGCCGGCGGTCAAATCACGTTCCCTTAAAAGCTTCAATATCTTGCGGCGTGTTGGATCGGCCAAGGCTTTAAAAGTAAGGCCAACCATTCGATATCCCTCCCAACTGGTTTTGATATTTAGAAAATTATCTAAATATATTATACTTCAACTCATATTTGAGTCAATACTGCCTCGAACAACAAAACAAGGTACCGGTTGCCAGCAGCTTTTACTGCGCATGGCGCCAGGTACCTATTTTACTAAGTTATAGTTTGAAATGACGGTTTTTCATTCTCCTTCAGGCAGGCAATGGTAGTCCAGCAATCGGTTTTCCCACGTACGCATCCTTACTTTACCGTCTCCCTTGTTCAGTATATAAAGAGGCATAACAGGAGTTTTTCCATAACCGTTGGGGGCATTGATGATGTATGTCGGGACGGCCAAACCGGAAGTATAGCCGCGCAGTTTTTCCATCACTGCAATACCGTCGTCCACAGACGTAATAAAATGACGTGTACCCTTTACCGCTTTCGCTTGAAAAATGTAATAGGGCCTGACCCTTATCTTCAAAAGTTCCTGGTTGAGTTTTTTCATAACGTGCGGGTCATTGTTTATTCCTTTTAAAAGAACTGCCTGATTCCCTAAAACCACACCGGCTTCAACCAGTCTATCGCAGGCCTGCTTGCTCTCCGGTGTAATCTCCCGTGGATGGTTAAACTGGGTATTAATATAAACCGGGGGATGTTTCTTAAAAACCTCACATAACTCCGGTGTGATCCGTTGCGGCAAAGTGACAATGGTCCTGGTGCCCAGACGCTTTATTTCCACGTGCTTGATAGTATCCAGTTCGCCCAGCAGCCAGTCTATCTTTCTGTCGCTTAAAAGCAGTGCGTCACCGCCTGTGATCAGGACATCGCGGATCTCCTCGTTCTCCCGGATATAGTTCAACGCAGCTATTAGATTCTGGTGTGGCTTGTGTTGATCCACTTCACCGATATTCCTGCGCCTCTGGCAATGACGGCAGTACATGG
>DNIT01000134.1:11157-24637 GCA_003489345.1 Pelotomaculum sp.
CGGCAGTACATGGCGCACTGGTTGGTAACGTTGATAATCAGCCGGTCCGGATAGCGCCTGGTGACGCACGGCGCTGGTGAAGTGAATTCCTCGGCCATGGGATCGACATAACCGGTAGTGTCCATCTCATCGATAGAAGGTACCGATTGCATGCGGATCGGGTCATCATTGCAATCTCCTTCCATCAGCGAGGCATAGTAAGGTGATATTGCCCATCGATAACGCATCCCCACATTCCTGATATGGGCGCATTGCTCTTCATTAAAGCCAAACAGCCGGGTTAGTGTAAAAACATCTTTGATCCGGTTGGCCATCTGCCAGCGCCAGTCATGCCAGTTTTCTTCGCTGGCGTTGAAGTGAACAAGCTGCCTTTCCTTGTTCGAATGAATCATTTCCTGCATATCAAAACCGGTCTTTATTTGATCTTTTCTTTCCAGATAGTCATTAATTCTCTTCTTTAAATCATCCGCCCGTTTAAGTGCAATAGCCTGCTTTTCTTCATTTGAAAATTCAAAGTTTTCAATTAATGGCATGGACGTCATAAGTATCTCCTTTCAAAATTTTATTTATACTGCAAGAAAAAAAGACAAAAAACCCCCGGAACATATGTCCGGGGGCTAAAAGAGGTCAAACAGGTCAAAGGTGGTTATAGACCGCCTGTTTCCTTCCTTTCAACGCTTACGAAGTTAGCTGACGGATTCGGGCCGAAAGAGTAGCCCTACGATGCAGCAACACAAGTCTGACCGAGCATCGATTCACCCCGTAAATTGGTTCCCCCGCTTCTTTTGATGAAGAATTAAGCGAATAGGAGCAATATAAATTCAACATATAGCGACAACAGACAACTTATGTCATTCAAAAAGGTTGTCTGTTGCCAGTATATCATAATAAATTTTCCAGGTCAATCTTATATTGACGTTCTATTAACCCCCTGTGGTGCAATCAAGGCTGATATAATCACCATAGAACTATAAGAAACAGTTGCTGCCCCAAAAAATTATATAATTGCAGCTATTCCCCAAAATCCATACATGCCTCCCCCGGTCATAAGTTCCGAACCGGCATTGATACAATGAAGGAGTGTTAGACATGCTCTGATTTGTAAAAACCAGGCGCCATTAGAAATTTGGGAATTTTTTGTTTAGTCAGGCTATTTGCTATATTGACCAAGTAATTTAACTATGATATCATAAAACGGCCAACAACTTGATTGTATTAATAAAGTTGTCTGTTATTGTGTGTCACACTAACTATTTTTTCCCTTGCAAATCAAAGTAAGGTGAAATTTATAAAATTTTAGAATGTAATCGGGATATCCCCTAGTTATTTGAAGCTTATATCATGTTAAGGCAGAATAGGTTAGCAAAACAAGCTAAAGCCAGTTTGCCAAATTCCCAGGGATATTCCTGGGTTTTATGTTTTAAGATGCAAGTTTAAGGAGGTGGACAAGAGAACCAGCTTATAGAAAAAAATTACTATGGGAGGCAAATCATTTTATGATACGGAAAACCCTGTTATACGCGATTCTGGTGGCCATGCTGGTATTCGCCGTGGCCGGTTGCGGCGGATCTAAAGAAAGCGAAAATCCAACTACCGGCGAGCAGGTTAAAGAAACATTCAGTTGGTCCTGTTCCGGCCAATACCGCCCGTTTAACTATTATGACGAAGGCAATAACCTGACCGGCTTCGATGTGGAAATCGGCAAAGCCCTGGCTGAAAAAATGGGGATGGAGCCAACACCTGTTACGGCGCCATGGGACAGCCTGATTAACGGACTGCAGGCCAAGCGGTATGACGCCATTCTAGGCAGTATGACTATAACCGAGGTTAGAAAGCAACAGGTCGCTTTTTCAGACCCGTATTACGTTTCCGGAGGCCAGCTCTTTGTCTATACAGAATCGGGAATTAAAAGCATCGCCGACTTAAAGAACGATACCAAGATCGGCGTGCTTACCACGAGTACTTATGACGAAGAAGCAAGAAAATATTCACAAAATATTATTAACTACTCAAGTGACGAGACTGCTCTGCGTGACCTTGACGCCGGTCGCCTGCAGGCCGTCATCACTGACCGCTTTGTCGGTAAACTGGCAATAGACGAGGCCGGCCTGAAAAACATCGAAATGGTCGGAGACCTCCTGTTCGTGGAGGAAGTCGGTATTGCCTTCCGCCAGGAAGATGACACTTTGAGAGAAAAGGTCAACAATGCCCTTAAGGAAATTAAGCAAGACGGTACTTATCTGGAAATCAGTAAAAAGTATTTTGCTCAAGACATCAGTAAATAAAAGGTTAGACAACCTTTTATTCTTATATTGCCAGCATGCTATTCCTACTAGAGGGAGGGGACACGTCCCGGCGGGTTCCTCCTCCCTAGAAAGTTGGGGGGTGTTGACTTGCACTTCTTATCTGATCTGATAACCTACGGACCGTTTTTTTTCAAGGCCATGCAGATTACGGTACTGCTGACAGCCGCTTCAATTACTATAGGGATGGCTATCGGTCTGTTCGTTGCACTCCTCAAAATATCCAAGCGAAAATTATTAAACCGTCTGGCGGATCTCTATATAGGTTTGATTAGGGGTACACCTCTAATTGTACAGCTTTTCTTCGTTTATTTTGGCCTGGCTGAGATTGTGGACTTCGGCCAGTTTTGGTCGGCCTCAATTGCCCTGGCGGTTCACAGCGGCGCTTACATTGCGGAAATATTCCGGGCCGGCATACAGTCCATAGATCGCGGCCAGATGGAAGCGGCTCGCTCACTGGGTATGAGCTATCCGCTCGCCATGCGACGTATCATCCTGCCTCAGGCATTTAAGCGCGTTATCCCACCACTTGGCAATCAGTTTATCATTGGGCTCAAAGACTCCTCTCTGGCAGCCTTTATCGCCATGGATGAACTATTTCACCTGGCACAGAGGTTTGCAGCTTCTACCTTCCGTTCAATGGAATTTTATGCCATGGGTGGTCTCTACTACCTGTTTCTGGTTACTATTTTCACTCTAGCTGTTAATGCCCTTGAACGGCGTCTTAAAGCAGATGAAATTTAAAGGAGGTGTTTTATTTGATAAAGATTAAGAACCTCAACAAACATTTTGGCTCCCTGCATGTACTACGTGACATTGACCTTAATGTGGGGAAAAGCGATGTGGTTGTTATCATCGGCGCCAGTGGCTCGGGAAAAAGCACTCTATTGCGCTGTATTAATCTTCTTGAGGAACCCAGCAGCGGAGAAATATGGATTGAGGGAAATATAGTGGACCGTCGCAAAAAAAACGGACTTAACATCCTGCGCCGGGATGTAGGGATGGTCTTTCAGCACTTTAACCTGTTTCCCCATTTTACCGTGCTTGGTAATATTACCGAAGCGCCTGTGCAAGTCCGTCAAATGGATAAACAGCAAGCATATGAGAGCGCCATGGCATTGCTGGAAAAAGTAGGCTTGACTGATAAGGCCCATGCCTACCCATCTCAACTGTCAGGCGGCCAGAAACAGCGGGTGGCTATTGCCCGGGCCCTGGCTATGAAACCCAAGGTTCTGCTGTTTGACGAACCGACTTCGGCCCTTGACCCCGAACTGGTGGGAGAGGTATTGGCGGTAATGAAGCAGCTTGCCGCCGAGGGCATGACCATGATTGTGGTATCCCATGAAATGGCCTTTGCCAGGGAGGTAGGCGATTGGTTGGTTTACATGGATGAAGGTAAAATTGTGGAAGTCGGGCGCCCGGAACAAATTTTCGAGGAACCCCGTCACGAACGGACAAAAACTTTCTTAAGCAGGGTTAGAGAACCGAACAATTTTGGGAAGAGAGAGCCCCAGGTTTTCACTCCCAGGACAGGTAAAGGAGAAAACCGGGAACTGGCCACAGGCGCAGTTTAATGCAGACGGGACAATTCCGGGTATCATCACCACCAGGAATTGCCCCATCTATTCACAACCTGAACTTTTCGCAACCTGAACTTTCAGGCCTATTAAGACAAAACAACTGCACGTAATATGGTAAGCTACCTAAAGAAAGCGTCACTGACCATAATCTCCTAATTCTGGTCAGCGACACCACAGAGATCTGCTGCTTTCCGAACACACTACCCTACAGCGATGACCTTGCCCGGTTCAATAAGTCGACTGTTGATATCGTACATATTGGAAACCACTCCAACGGCCAGTTTTTCTTTCAGTTTGTAATAATTCAGGCAGGTACCGCAGACCAGTATTTCCGTCCCCGCAACAGTCAGCTTTTGCATCTGTTCCAATACCGGTGAGCCTTGCAAAGCCAGGTACACTCCGGTATTAAGAAGAAGCAGCGCTTTGGCTGACTTTTGTTCGACGAGAGTAACCATCAGGCTTTTCATCAGGACTTCACCCAGGTCGGGTGGACCCTGGCCAATGGCGTTGCTTGTTATAAAGTACACCGCCCTGCCTTCTTCAACCTCCGCCGCCATGACTTTCTTACCGGAGTCCGTAGCGGGGAATTCCTCTCCTGTTCCGCCGATGGTCAGGTGGTAGGCGCCGTCCTTCTCCTCGAGCTCTACGCTGCGTCCGGCATTCCCGGCAAAACGGGAAACATTTTCCCTGGCAGCGTCATTATCGACGATTACAAGAAGGGGTTCCACCCCTACTTCTTCCAATGCCTTTTTGGTGTTTATCACCGGAGCGGGGCAGGCCAATCCCCTGCAGTCAAGCACCTTCACGGTCATAGAATCTCTTCCTTTGCTCAATATATTAGATTATACAGAAGAATTCAGGACCTACAATAAAATACCTTCATTCTTTTAATAGAAAATACTTATCGCTAGACCGGTCTGGAATATAAATATATTATGACCCCTGGCTTGTCGTTTTTAAGATATCCTCCAGCTCTGAAGCTATGAAGATATGCGTGCGGCCGCAAAAGTGACAGCGAACCTCGGCCTGCCCCTGTTCCTGCAAAATTTTTTGAATCTCCTGCGTACCCATGGCGACAAGAATATCTCCAACTCTTTCATGCGAACACCTGCACTTGAAACGCACGGAGACTCTTTCCAGATAACGCACCTTTAGCCCCCCGACAGCTTCAGCAACAATTTCCTCGGGTGTCAGGCCGCTGGCAACCAGGGTACTGACCGGCGTCAGCCGGCTGATGCTTTTTTCCAGCTGGACCAGGATCTCCTCCTCCGCTCCCGGGAAAAGCTGTACAATCAGGCCGCCGGAAGCTCTGACACCGCCGTCAGGGGCTACCAATACCCCGAGCGCCGCTGCCGAAGGGGTTTGTTCGGAAACTAAAAGGTATTGGGCAATATCCTCGCCGATTTCGCCGGAAACAAGCTCCACACTCCCGGTAAAGGGCTCCTTTAATCCCAGGTCTTTGGTAACGTATAAAACCCCTTTCCCGACCGCCGCCCCCACCGGCAGCTTCCCGCCGGCTGTATGCTCAAGGTCGGTATGGGGTTCCTGTACATAGCCCCTGACTTCACCGGCTGCGTTCGCGGTTACTATAATTGCTCCAAGCGGCCCGTCCCCGAAGATACGCAGGGTAATAAGGTCCTCGCCCTTTAGGTTCGCACCCAGCAGCAGACCGGCTGTCAACGACCGGCCCAGGGCGGCGCTGGCCACTGGCCAGGTATCATGCCTCTTTCTTGCTTCTTCAACCAGATGCGTGGTAGTCGCGGCAAAAACCCGGAACTTACCGTCTTCCCCGACTCCCCGTACCAGATAATCTTCCATACCATACTCCTTTATTTTGCCGTTCTATGCTGACTCTTTCGTGTATACTTTCACCATTTTACCATGAACCTACTAACATCATACATAGCTTGCTGATTTTTTGAAAAAATAACAGCAGAATAATGTCAGGGAGGTAACCTAAAGTGGCAGAAAATCAGGAAATGTCAAATAAGCTTGACGAAAGGTTTCAGCATAGCGCGCCCAGGCGGGATCTTATGGAAAAAGGGGCTATTCTGCAGCGGGACGGCTCCTACGCCATCGCTCCCCATATCCCCGGGGGGGTAATCACCGACCCCGAATTGTTGATTAAAATCGCCAACGTAGCAAAAAAATATAACTGCCCGGCCTTAAAAGTCACGTCTTCCCAGAGAATAGCCATCGTTGGACTAAAAGAGGAAGACATAGATGCAGCCTGGCAGGACCTGGGTATTGTCCCGGGAGCCGCCATCGGGCTTTGCGTCCGCAGCGTCAAGTTCTGCCCCGGGACCACCTTCTGCAAGCGGGGTCAGCAGGACTCGGTAGGTCTCGGCAGCGAGATTGACAACCGCTACCACGGCATGACCCTGCCCTCCAAGTTCAAAATCAGTGTGAGCGGCTGCCCCAACAAATGCATGGACTCCATGGTGATTGACTTTGGGGTGGTGGGTATGCCCAAGGGCTTTACCATTTATGTAGGGGGAAACGGCGGACTCGACCCGCGCTTTGGCCAAAAGCTGATTGAGAGCCAAACCAGCCAGCAGGTGCTGGCCTTACTTGACCGCACGATTGATGTCTATAAGAAAGAAGCCCGCACCAACGAGCGCCTGGGCCGGTTTATCGACCGAATCGGCTTTGACCGTTTCCGCGAAAAAGTTTTAGAAGAATCGCTGGTCCATTAAAAGCAAAAAACCCGCAGGTTTGACCTGCGGGTCTATTTATACCGGCTTATTCCGTTAGTTCTTGGTCACCAGGACCATGCACTTGGCGTGGTGAATGACGTAATTGGATACGCTGCCCAGGAATAACCTGTCCAGGACGCCCCGGTTATTAGAGCCTATAGCGATCAGATCAGCCTTAATCTCTTCGGCGTACCAAACCAAGGTTTTGCCGGGATTTCCTTCCAAAACCTTGGTAGTCACGGCAAGCCCTTCCTCCTTTACCCTGATGGCAGCCTGTTCCTGTAGCTTTTCAAAATACAGACGGGTATTATCGTAAAAGAACTTGGTAATCGAGATATTATCAGGAGGCAGCATATCGGGAGAAGATATATAGAGAGGTATATCCAATACTGATACAATAAAGATTTCCGCTTTGTTATTTCTGGCCATCTCAATTGCAGTTTCAAGAGCTTTTTGTGAAAGTGCACCGTCGTCATAACCGACCAATATCCTTTGAATCATAAGCAATGCCTCCTTTGAGATAGCTGCTGGTTAACTATTATCTAAGCAAAGAAGGAATTCCGCTTATTTAAGGGACATTCCTTCTTTTAAAGTTAAAATATTTTTTGATTTTCGAAGCTGATTCATCGGATATAGCGGTTAGAAGTCAACCCATGTTTTCAATAAGTTGCGGCTTTTACAGGCGGCAGAACGAAATCAAGGCTCTCATCAACCTGCACGTCAAATTGCCACTTGTCTATAAATTGACCTTTTATATTTTTATCAAGAAGTTTTCCCAGAGCAATTTTGAACCATGGCGTATATATTGCCGGATTTTTTTTAATATCTTCCTTTAAAATATCCTCTGAAATCCACTTGTAATCAGCTACCTCTGTTAAATTTATTTTTGGCGTACCATCCCATTTCCCCAAAAAAATGTGATCATATTCCTCTTCCGTCAAACCGTTATCAAAACGGGCTTTATAAATAAATGCAAAAGATTTCACCATCTCAGTATCAAAGCCCATCTCTTCCTGAAGTCTTCTATGCGCAGCTTTCTCCAGGGATTCACTTGGCCGCGGATGACTACAGCAAGTATTCGCCCACATCCCCGGACAATGATATTTATTCTCAGCACGTTGCTGAATTAACAATTTACCCTTTGCGTTGAAAATAAAGATTGAAAACGCCCGGTGCAGCTTCGGGTTCTTATGCGCATCCATTTTCTCGGCGGTTCCAACCGAATTATCATTTTCATCTACCAGGATAACATATTCTTTCATCAGTCCCACCTCCAGATACAATAGATTATACCTGAATCCGTACTGCTTTGAAATACTGATATTCATATAACATTATATGGCATATTAATAATAAGTATGCAAATAAAGCAATTTGTGTCGCATGATGAATCTCAACCTATTATTTTAGGTTATTTTACTATCAAAATATGAAAAAATGAAATACTTGTTTTTAATTATTCTAATTGGTTATGCTTATTAGTACAGATCACTAGCATTGCATAAAAACCGGCGGGGCTTGTAAACAGAAATATTAAAGTACGCTTCCCGTAAAATGTAGACGCTCTGGGCTTCGACTTATCTAAATGATTGCTCTGTTTCTTCCTCCGGCTTCACTGCCCGGGTGCAGGTCGCAGACAATGCTTGGAAACCTCTTTTCATATAGAGGACTGTAAGGGACGTTTTCCTTGCGGATATGTTTCCGATAGACTAAAACAACGCTCCACGACCAGCGCCGCCGAACCGACGGAAATCGCATTCTCCACAAAATTCCCCCCTCTGCTGAAAGCCAGATGAGTTCCCTTATGTCCGTAGCTTTTCTTCAGCGCGGTCTCGACGCATTCTTCATAAAAAAGCTTGGAACTATAAATGAGCGGCCCGCTCAAAACGACAATCCTGGGATTTAACAGCTGGATGAAATTGGCCAGCCCCGTCCCCATCAGCATGGCGGCTTTCTGCATGACTTGCCGGGCCAGAGGGTCGTTTTCCTCGGCAGCCTGACATATATCCAGGTAGGATATCTGCCCGGCCGGTTTTTTGATCCGGCTGGTTTTCCCTTTTTTTAAGGCTGTGATGAATTCTTCCCGGATGGAATGGATGGACGCGTAGCGCTCGATACAGCCATGGTTCCCGCACCGGCAGGCCTTGCCGTTGACATCAATAACCATATGGGCGAAGGTATCTTCCGCATCGTTGACCGTTCTGACAACGGCGCCTGAGGAGATTACTCCCGTCCGGATGCCGACTCCGCAATTGAGGTACATCACGTTCCGGACCCCTTTGCCGATCCCGTAGTGGGTCTCGGCGAGCACCGCTGCATTGGCTCCGTTGTCGATCATCACCGGCAGCCCCGTTTTTTCCTCAAAGATGGCTTTTAAGGGGATATTCTCCCAACCCCCGGCTGCAAAATTTTCAGGATTCAGGATAATCCCGTTCCGTCTGTCCAGGGGCCCTACCGTACCGATGCCGATGCCCAGGACACTGCCGCCTCTTGTTGCTTGCAGCGCTGTCCTGAGCCAGTCCTGGATGCGCTGCAAGGTTGTCTCCGGGCTTGAAGCCTGATTCATGTCAAAGCGGTACTTGGCGAGCGTTTCCATTTTTAAATTGGTCAGGACGATCTGGGTATAGAGCCTGGAAATATCGATACCGACGACATAATATTTTTGGGGATTGACATCGTAGACAACCGGCTTCCGGCCTCCGCTCGATTCGCCGACCATGGCCCGGATAATGAACCCGGATTCCTCCAGGGGCAGCATCATCCGGTTCAGGGTCGTGCGCTTCAGTCCCGAAAGCCTGGCCAACTGCTCTTTGGTCATGGCCCCTTTGCGCAGGAACAGACCGAATATTCTTTTAGATTCCATACCAAGACCGTCTTGGGTATTTGTCATCAACATTTCCTTTCCCTCTTCTCCAGAGGCTTTTAACCATAATAGGCAGAAGCGCCGAAAAAAAATTGTTCTTAAATTACAAAGTCCTCGGGCGTGAACACTCTGAAATCCCTGGGTTTGAGATAGACCTGCTGTTTTTCCTTAAGCGCCAGCTTTTTGTAAATCTCTTTGCTGATTTCCGCTTCAATGTAATCCCCATTATCCAAGCGTTTAAGCTCAAGGTTAACGATAGGTCCAACAGCCCGGATAAAAAGAATCTCCGCAGCGATAAATTCTTTTCCTTCTTCCTGGACGCTGATCTCGATGTCGTGGGGCCGGATCAGGCTGACGATTTCCTGATTCCTGCTTTTAGCATGCTCCGGCACATCGAGCGTCAGCGGACCGAGTTCCACTTTCCCGTCGTGGACCCTGCCGTGAAACAGGTTGACATTACCCAGAAAATGATAGACAAAAGGGTTGACCGGATTGTCGTAGACCGCTTCCGGGGTCCCGATCTGTTCAATTTTGCCCTGGTTGAGGATGACGATCCTGTCGGCCACATCCAGCGCCTCTTCCTGATCATGGGTTACAAAAACACTGGTGATCGGGTACTCGTCATGCAGCTTTCTCAGCCAGCGGCGGAGTTCTTTGCGCACCTTGGCGTCCAAAGCCCCGAAAGGTTCATCCAACAGCAAGACCTTCGGCTCCACCGCCAGAGCCCTGGCGAGCGCAATCCGCTGGCGCTGGCCGCCGGAAAGCTGGGCGGGATAGCGGTTGGCGAGCTCCTCCATTTTTACCAGGGCCAACAGTTCCTGCACCTTTTGCCGGATCGCTTCTTTCCCCGGCCTGAACCTGGAAGGTCTTACTTTCAAGCCAAAGGCGACGTTGTCAAATACGGTCATATGCTTGAAAAGAGCATAGTGCTGGAAAACGAATCCGACCTTGCGGTTCTGGGTACTTTTTTCCGTGTTGTCTTCACCGTCAAAGATAATGCTTCCGCTGTCGGCATTCTCCAACCCGGCGATGATTCTTAAAAGCGTTGTTTTCCCGGAGCCGGACGGCCCCAGGAGCGCAACCAGTTCTCCGGTATTGATCTTCAGATCGATGTCTTTAAGAGCCTGAAAAGACTCAAAGGTCTTCGTGACGTTGGAAATTTCAATGCTCATGGCAAGTCCTCCAAGCTTGATTGATGGCCGGAACCTCACAGGGAACTTTGCTTTATATGCTTGCAGCGTTCTCCTGCTTCTTTATTTTCCAGTCCGAAACATTTTTGATGATGAGATTAATGACGGCAACGATGGTCAAGAGTGACGCCACTGCAAAGGCAGCAGTGAATTGATATTCGTTGTATAAAATTTCTACATGGAGGGGAATCGTGTTGGTCAGGCCGCGGATATGCCCCGACACCACGGAAACTGCTCCGAATTCTCCGGCAGCCCTTGCCGCAGTAAGCATAACGCCGTATAAAAGTGCCCATTTGATATTTGGCAGCGTAATCAGCCAAAAGGTTTTCCAACCGCTGGCCCCTAAAGTAAGCGCTGCTTCCTCCTCAGCAGTCCCCTGGGCATCCATTAACGGTATCAGTTCTCTGGCCACAAAAGGCAGGGTTACAAATAAGGTAGCCAGGACAATACCGGGAGGCGCAAAGATAATCTTGATGCCCCAAGCGTTTAAGAGCGGCGCCAAAACCCCATGGGTCGTACTGAAAAGCAATACAAAAATCAGACCTGCCACAATCGGCGATATGGAGAAAGGCAAATCAATAAAAGTCGTTAAGAGATTCTTCCCTTTAAACTTGAATTTTGTCACCGCCCAGGCTACCGTAAGACCAAATACCGTATTGATCACTACCGAAACAGCAACGGCGATCAGGGTCAGCTTCACCGCCTTCAAGGCAATCGGATCCGTGATTGCGGCCAAATACAAACCTGCTCCCTGGGAAAAAGCTTTGATAAATACTAAAACAAGCGGAATAATCAGGATCAAGGCAAAAAAGATCAGGGCTAAAGCGATCAAAATGATCTGCACAGCTTTGGGCTCGTGTTTTGTCTTATTTTTATTCTGTTTTGTTGTCTTGTATGACGTTGCTATACCTCCGGCTATGACTGCCACTCCTCCCCTGTTCCGGAATAGAAACTTTTTCCTTCTCTAGCTTTTATCTCTGTTGCTTGCCCACCACTGGGTCAGATTAATAAACAACAGCATGATAAAGGAAATCACCAGCATGACCGCTGCGATCGCTGTAGCGCCTGCATAGTCATATTGTTCGAGTTTTGTACGGATGAGCAGTGGGGTTATCTCCGTCACCATCGGCATATTGCCTGCAATAAAAACCACGGAGCCGTATTCACCCAAAGCCCTGGCGAAAGCAAGGGCAAAACCGGTGATGATGGCAGGCAGAAGGGTCGGCAGGATAACTTTATAAAAGGTTTGGAACCTTGTTGCGCCAAGACAGGCGGCTGCTTCTTCCATCTCCAGGTCAATGCTTTGTAAAACCGGCTGAACGGTTCTGACGACGAAAGGAAAACTGATGAAAATCAAAGCAATAACGATGCCTAAAGGCGTGTAGGCTATTTTGATACCCATTGGAGCGAAAAACTGGCCGATCCAGCCGTTTTCAGCATACAGCGTAGTCAGTGAGATCCCTGCGACCGCCGTAGGCAAGGCAAAAGGCAAGTCGATCAGACCGTCGATGAATCTGCGCCCCGGGAAGGTGTATCTTTCCAGGACCCAGGCGAACAGGACGCCAAAGACTACATTGACAGCTGCCGCCAGGAAAGAGGCGCCGAAGGATATTTTTAAAGAGGCCAGCACTCTTTCTGAAGATACTGTTTCCCAGAAGGCCTCCAACCCCATACTGGAACTGCGGAAAAAAACCATAGAAATTGGAATTAAAACCAGCAAGCTGAGGTAAAGCAGGGAGAAACCCATGGTAATCCCAAAGCCGGGTATTACACTTTTTTGTTTTATTCTAAGTAACTGACTTGTCAAGCTCATGAATCTCCCCGTGCCGGTCAGAAAAGGCGTTCCTTTCCTGACCGGTAAACTTAAGATACTTATACTTATTTCCCTGTATAAATTTGGTCGAAGATCCCGCCGTCATTAAAGTGTTCCTGTTGGGCCTTGTTCCAGCCGCCAAAGACATCGTCAATGGTAAAGAGCTCGACTTGGGTAAACTGGGAAGCATATTTTTCAGCAACAGTCTCATTTCTGGGTCTGTAATAGTTCTTGGCAGCTATTTCCTGGCCTTCTTCGCTATACAGGTATTCCAGATAAGCCTGGGCAACCTGGCGGGTCCCCTTCTTATCCACGACCGAATCAACAACGGCTACCGGCGGCTCTGCCAGAATGCTGACGGAAGGAACGACAATTTCGAATTGATCCTTATTTTTGAGCTCCTTTGTGGCAAGGAAAGCTTCATTTTCCCAAGAAATGAACACATCTCCGATTCCTCGTTCGACAAAGGTCGTTAAGGAGTCGCGGGCTCCTGAATCAAGTATCGGGACGTTTTTAAAAATTGCTTGAACAAATTCCTGGGCTTTTGCGGCATCATTGCCATTCTTTTGGAGGGAATACCCCCAAGCGGCAAGGTAATTCCAACGGGCGCCGCCCGAAGTTTTGGGATTGGGCGTAATGACCGACACCCCGGATTTCGCTAAATCATCCCAATCCTTAATGTCTTTGGGGTTTCCCTTTCTCACCAGGAAAACGATGGTTGACGTATACGGGGTGGAGTTGTCCGGCAAAAGCTTCTGCCAGTCCTTCTTTAACAACTCTGTGTTCTTGTTGATGGAATCAATGTCATAGGCTAAAGCCAACGTTACGACATCCGCTTCCAAACCGTCCAAGACCGCCCGGGCCTGCTTGCCGGACCCGCCATGTGACTGGTCGATGGTTACATCCTGCCCGGTTGTCTCTTTCCAGTGCTTTGCGAATGCCGTGTTGAATTCCTGATAAAGCTCCCGGGTCGGATCATAGGACACGTTCAGCAAGTTGACCGGCTTGAGGTCTTTGGTGTTCGCCGGGTCCTCC
>DNIT01000134.1:24907-28056 GCA_003489345.1 Pelotomaculum sp.
TATATGTTTTGTATTCCTATAGGTTTTGTTTTATTTTAAAGTTGACTTTTGACCATGTCAATAGGGTTTTGAAAAAAAATGACAATCGATTTGGAACCCGTTTGTTTCTTTTTTGGTTTCTTTGATTCCCGAAAAAATTGTCCCAGCCATCTCACAATAATAAGGTTAAATTTTTTGTCCAAGATAATTTTAGAATTTTTTCACATTGCATGTCTTGCACGATATATGAATTCAAAGAAAAAAGCCGATCAATGACCGGCACAAAATGAGCTGACATGAGAGGAACTGACAGGGTCAGGCTTGAAATATTACCTTATTGATAATAAATTGATAATAATTCGAAACTTCAACCCCATCTAAAATACGAATACAATTGGTTGGGTTTATACCCGGCGACACGTTTTATAATTACTAGAAGTAAAACAGCTCTCTACATCATCAATTTCATATTAATCCTTTCTCTGCGAAACTAAAATATCTGTCTCCGGCAACAATAATATGATCCGCTACATGCACAGAAATTGCCTCCAGAGCGGCAATGATCCTTTTGGTAATCTGCAAATCGGCATCCGACGGCCGCATGGAGCCGCCAGGATGATTGTGGGCCAGGATCACACTGTTCGCCTGATAACGCAGCACCGTTTCAACAATGATTCTCGGATACACCGGTGTCTCATTGATAGTACCTTCATGGACCAGCACAGCATAATTGACTCTGTTTTGTGAGTCCAGGCAAATAACATAAAACACCTCGTAAGTGCGGCCCGTAAAAAGCGAAACAGCATATTCACCGGCTTTAGCGGAACTGCCCAATACCGGCTTCTCGCCCCATTTATCCATGAAATATCGCCGGGTCAGGGAGGGAATGATGGAAAGAAGTATTGCCGTATTTTCACTTACTCCGCAACGTTTGCATATATCTTTGGGATCTGCTTCAAATATATTGGCCAGCGAACCAAACGCACCGATTATTTTATGCGCCAGTTCGTTTGTGTCCTTCATTGGTATACAATAAAACAACAAGAGTTCCAGTACTTGATGGTCTTCGAAAGAATCTAGCCCTTCCGACAAATAGCGGCTTTTTACTCTCTGCCTGTGCCCTTCGTGCAATTTCTTCCCCATGATATAACCTTGTTTTTCTATCGGATTACATAATCACTATTATTATAAAACATTTCCATATTTTACTTCAACATTAGAATTTCATTTCATCCTGCATATCCCATATTTTTGATTATGGATATAATTTTTCTACCCTGAAAACATTTGTTAGTATTTAACTGCTTTGGGGTAAAAATGCTCCCCTAAACCCATGGGCTTCAGCTTTTTAGAGATTATTGACTATCCCTGGGCGCAAAGTCAAATGCTTATTTATTTTGCGACTTTCAACACTTCAGGGTTTCTAATTGTAATTCAATTCCTAGATTCTCTAAGCTTTAAGTGATCTTTTAACAGTGTAATTCCTTTTCCGTCGTAGGCTTTTAGCATTTCGATCCTCCTCATCTTTTGGCCCCCTTTTCTTGTCAATGAAAGAGTACCAGTTAGTTTCCTAACTCGACAAGGTGTCCGGATGGTTACCGAAATGCTGTCCGGATAATTCCGTTATGGTGTCCGGATGCTGCCGAAATATGCATATAGATACAGAAACAGGGGCGGCGATAAACGCCGCCCCTGCAGCTGCTTGGATGAACCGATTGAACAAATATCCTTTGAGAGTATGGCTATCGCCTCACCCAAATGCAAAGAAAAGGCGACGGATCAGCCTATACAGGGCAAGCATGGACGGATAATACTGCATTCTTTCATATCGGCCCATATCGAAAAGATGGATTTTCCAGAGTCTTTTAACTTTATTTTTCACAGTGGGCTACCCCCCAGCCCATGTTGATACCGCCTTGAAATTTTACAGGTTACTAAACCCCATTATACAGTTGTTCAAGTATCCACGGTATAATACCAACATTCGCCTATTCAGCCACGTCTTCCCTTCGCCATGTCCCAAAAAAGAAAAGAAACGTTGCAAATAGCAAGACAATTAGGAAATTAATTCCGATTGAAGAAAAACTTTGTTCATTTAATAACTTGTCAACGCCATCCATAATCCAATATAATGGGGTAAATTTGCCAACAATTTTAATGATACCTGTAGACGTATCGTTATTCCACCAACAACCACCTAGGAAACTCAATGGGAAAGCTATAAACAGACCTGTGAATATTGCCTGTATAATGCTATGCGCTTTCGAACTCACCGCAACTCCAAAGGAAACACACAGCACTGATGCTGCAAGGAATAACAGATACATTTCTAAAAATGATTTCCCCAGATAGATCCCAAGAAACACCTTTAAAACGGTAAGAACTACGCTAATTTGGATAACAGATACAAGCAAGAAGCTTAAAGCATTTTGCAACATGTAGCTTCTTAAGGTTATCGGAGCTGTGATACTCCTATAAAATGTCTTATTTTCCTTGTCTGTTAAAATTAGAGTGGTAAACACTACAGTTGTAAGTAGCATGAACAATAGGAATATCCCCAAAGTGCCGTAAGACTTCTGCCTGTCAACCTCTGCAAGTACATGTTCATCCAGCTCTAGGGCGGAATTTGCATATGCCTCCATGCCTTTGGTAAATTTACTTTGGTTACCATCGGAAGCTACGGCAATTTGCTCAGCGGCAGTAATAAAACTTTCCAAGTATTTTTGTAATGGTAGAGATTTAGCAGAGTCTTTAAGATAGTAACCCTTTATTAACTCGCTATCGCCGTTGAGCAAATTTTTAGTAAAGTTCTTTTGAATGACTATTATATAATCAACAGTTGCATTGCTTAATTCATCTTGTATCTTGTCTTTTGGGACTCCTTTTACCATTGCTTGTGACTCTAGCATAGCAGTAAGTTGAGCGGTAAAATTAGTTTTATCATCATCAATAATACCAACCTTAAGTGAAGGTTTTGTAGTAGCCATTAATGCAACAATCAACAGTATAATCATTGGAAAAACTACTATTAAGAGAACTTGAAGCTTACTTTTAAATATTCTATAGATATTATTATAAAATACGGTCATGCTGCTTTTCTCCTTCCAAGAAAAATCGCTAAAGTAGTAAGAACTACCGCCCCTCCTGCCATTGAAATAATGGCTGTTGGT
>DNIT01000134.1:28159-31377 GCA_003489345.1 Pelotomaculum sp.
TGTTGGTACGCTGTCGGCAGCCCCACCAAAAATGGTGTATTTAAGAATTACATAGCTGTAGTAATGCGGGCTTATCAGGGTGAACGGTTTAAATACACTGTTTAATTGACCAACCGATTCCATAAGGCCGGCATCACCAAGAATTATGTTCAGGCACACTATGACAAGTACACTCAAGCTAGACTTCCTAGTCAGATGGCCAATAACCATTCCAAGTGCGATTGTTATAGCTGAAAAGAACAAAAAAGTCAAAACAATGATTACATGGTTACCATTCCAGTTGGCTCCATAAACATAGGACGTCATGAACATTAACAAAATGGCAGTTATAAACAAGGTAATTAAATTACCCAAATATTGTCCAGAAGCCGTTACAAACCTCCCAATGGGAGAGATATCTAATCTTGTTCGAGTATTCTTTTTTATACCATTAATGATTGAAAAACTGCCTAGCATCCCTCCAAAAAAGAGGAACATCAAAATAATCAGATAGGTCTTATTGTCAAGATCTCTAGGCCTATGGGCAGCGGGAACTGCAATTTGGCCAACAGCTGCAGATAAAGCTTTAGAGCTTGAATTACTATTAACTACCTTTACAGCAGATTCTGTGTTCACCGAATTAATAAAACCTTTAACTAATAGTTTCGCTGGGCTAAGACTATTATTGCTATATAACGATATGTTTGTTTTTTGGCCTTTAGACAGGCTGTCGGAAAAGCCCTGGGGTATATAGATAAAAGCTTCGATACTACCATTCTTTACCATCTGGATGCCGATAGTGTTGGACGTTACAGGCTGAATGTCAAAGGACGCAGCGATCTCACTAGAAGCTAGTAACTGGTCAAACCCCTGCGAAGCTTGCCTTCGATCATCATTGAGATAGCCAATTTTAGTTATTTCTGATGAAGAAGGGTTAGTTATGTAAATGGAAGCATTCCCGACAACAAGTATAAAGAATAAAGGAGCAACCATGAGGAGTAAAAAGAATTTCCAGTCCCTGAAATTCCTTAACACCGTATAATAGGCAATGTCTAAAGCCTTCATAACGAGTTCACCTCCTAATCCCTAAGCGTTCTGCCTGTCAAGGTTAAAAATACTGTTTCCAACGTAGGCTTTTCTACATTGAGAGAAACTATTTCACTATGGGAATCAGATATACAATTGATTATCATGCTAAGGTTCTTGCTCCGCTTTTGGGATATAATTGTCACTTGGTTACCCATTACAGTACAATCTTTTACTCCCTGAAGCTGTTTGATAGTGTCAATCAAGGTATCGTTTACAGAAGAAAGCTCCAGTAATACGTTTTCATCAATTGTCACCATCCCCTTCAACTCTTCTTTTGTGCCTTGGGCAATGATTTTACCGTGGTCCATAATGACGATTTTGCTACACAGTTCCTCGACCTCCTCCATATAATGAGAAGTATAAATGATAGTAGAACCCTGCTTGTTTAGTTGTCTGATGGAATGAAGGATGTGATTTCTGGACTGTGGATCTATACCTACGGTTGGTTCATCCATCACTATGAGTTTGGGTCGATGGATTATAGCGCAGGCAATATTTAATCTTCTTTTCATTCCTCCGGAAAACTTTTTAGGATAGTGCTTATGCTTGTCACGCAAACCTGAAAACTCCAGCGTTTCTGCAACCTGCTCCTTTAGCCGGCTTCCTTTTAAGCCATAGAGTTTTCCGAAATAAGATAGGTTTTCTTCGACGGTAAGATCCTCAAATATGGCAATATCCTGAGGAATTACACCCAGATCTTGTTTGATTTCCAACTCGTGTTTCAGGAATTCCTTACCAAAAATTTTGATTTCACCGCTATCTAATTTAGTCAGCCCGATAATAGTGTTGATAGCAGTGGTTTTTCCCGCGCCGTTCGGACCTAGCAGCCCAAAAATCTCTCCCTCAGCAATGTCAAAGCTGACATTATCAACAGCAAGAACACCTTTATATCGTTTTACTAAATTTCTCACTTCTACTAACACTTTAATACCCTCTTTCGTGTAGGACTTTCTTGGCTTGTGGCTTTTACGCTACTAGAGCCGACTCACGTGGTCACTATGGGAATAGACTGCCTGTGATAAATGTTATGTCATAGATCTAAATCTTGGCAACTTTTTCCAAAACACTTCCGTTCACTTGGGTAGAGACTGGCAAAAACATGTATAGAGAAATATTTAAAAAGGACCTTTGGTTTGGAATAACGAAAATGTACTGTTACCAGTCATCTGAATGTTGTGTCTTCTTTCATGGTAAAGTTTAGCAGAAGGAACACGGATCTTCTTTGATTTGATCTCTCCGCTAACAAAAAGAAAATGAGATAGTTGTTACTGTATCTAAGTATATTTTGGTAAGAGCATTATTACTATACTGAACGTTTGATTCATTCTGTTTAAAAACACACAATTTTCTAATTGACTAAAATAAACCGGACTTATTTTCTCCGAATTTAGTTCTTTATAGATATCAGTTAGAGCATCCCTAACTCACCTATCCTCTCCTTTCCTTGACTATGGGGCGTAAAAGTGTAAAGATACACGGAAGTCACCGGACCACCCCTTCAAGGGGTGGCTTGATTTAGCCCTATAAAAGCATATTACTTGATAATTTCACGGATATCAGTTCTCATTTCCCCATACATTGCTTTTCATCAGTATTTCGGAATAAAAACTAGGTGGTATGTGCAGTCCCATTTCGTATGAGATAGACTTGAGTTGTCCGTTTTGGATGCCCTCCTCTGCTGTTGACTTTGGCTTACGAAACATTTGTCATTATAGCAGAGGAGGGCTGTATTATCATGTTCATCGGTACTTCCTATTCCGTTCTCCCATGTAAAGCGTGGGGCTTAATGTTGAGTTATGTCCACAGCGCACAAGCTTGGCCTGAAGACAACCGCCACGATGATGTTTGGCCATATGAAAACACCTTATGCTGGATATAAGTAAACGTAATCTTTAAAGAATTTATAGAATTTGCTGTCGCTGCTGTCTACCCTTTCAACTGCCCTGGCGGCGTTTATATTACACAGCGCTTCCAGGTCATCATCCGTATATAAGTTCTTGCCGTAGAGTGTGGTATGAGCGCATTCATGGGCCAGCAGGCCAACATAAAAAATTGTTAGATCCTGCTTGGTGATAGCCTCTGAATAACGGCTTTATAACATCTAATATTGCTCCCTTTTTACGCCAACTTAGTCTTCGTTTTGGAAAAAT
>DNIT01000091.1:0-295 GCA_003489345.1 Pelotomaculum sp.
AAGCCGGCTTTTGCCGCTATCCTGAAGCTCATCCAGGAACGGCTGGGCCGGGCATATATACAGAACCTGCACATCCATTTCAGCCCGGTTGAGTTTACCGGAGCTGGAGAGAAGAAGCACGGTACAACTCTTAATCCGAATTTGGGACCGGACTTTACGCCGCTTGCTGAAACGCTGGTAGAGTGGGGTTTAACCCCGACGATCATTTGTGAATCGGCCGGGCGGCAAGCAGAAGACGCTATTGTGTACAGGGATATTTACAACCGGCTGAAAGAAGAAAAGAAAAAGGTGTAGA
>DNIT01000091.1:419-2308 GCA_003489345.1 Pelotomaculum sp.
GAAGAAAAGAAAAAGGTGTAGAAAGAAGAGCAAAGGACTTCCATAGCAGGAAGTCCTTTATTGTTTGCTTTGCAGTAAAACAAGGTCCCGGTGGCTGCTAATGGACCTCTACATCCTTGGCCCCATTGTCGCGAATAATACCGGCAGCTTTGTCAACCTGGCCTTCATCGCTCCGTACGGATGCCAGTATTTTACCTTCCTTGACTTTTTCTTCATAAAACCTGCTTCGTTCTGCCGGGACTCCCCAGTCAATCAGGCCGCCGGCAATTCCACCGGTGGCAGCCCCTGAGAGAAGACCGGCAATTGGGCCGGCAGCTACAACAGGGCCTATGCCAGGAATGGCCAGCGCGCCGGCCCCCATGGCCAGACCCGCCAGACCGCCCAGCACACCTCCTGTGCTAACCCCGGAAGCGACACTCCCGCCAGTCACATCCTGGGCGCCGCCTGCATCGGTCCGGTCGGATGCGACTATCGATATGTCATCGTAAAAACCGTCATTGCGGAGAACGGAGACTGTTTTTTCGGCTTGCTCCCTGGAATCGAAAGTACCGATTACAGTTTTAAGCAATGATATACCCCCCTTATTATAAGCTTTGAACATTCTTATCTTGCCACAGGCGTTAGGGTCATATTCATTATCTTTGTAGCTTGCGTCTTTTCCAGATAGTGCAAAATTACAGTTTATTTTTTTTTTACTTCTGATATAATATTGTATGTTTGCGAAGAAATTAGCAATAAGCATTAAAGGAGGCTAGAAAATGCTGCCGACGCCTAAAAAGTTTTTTATCACAGCAGGTAGCGCTGGGGGGAAGAATTGTTTAAATGCCTTTGATAATGCCCTTATAAAAGCAAAAATCGGCAACCTGAACCTGATTAGAGTATCTAGTATTTTGCCTCCGGGAGTAGAGTATTGTCCGCAAATGGAAATACCGCCTGGTTCTCTCGTGCCTACTGCCTACGGCTATATTATCAGCGATGTTCCGGGAGAGATAATCTCCGCTGCTGTGGGAGTTGGTTTTTCCGAGGATACCTTCGGGGTTATTATGGAGTTCTCGGGTAGATGTGGTAAAAACCAGGCTGAAAAAGCCATTAAGAGTATGCTTGAGGAAGCCTTTGCAACAAGGGGTATGGAGCTGGCAGGCATCAAGATGGCATCAACGGAACACCAGGTAGAAACCATAGGTTGTGCCCTGGCTGCGGTACCCCTCTGGTATTAATAAATATGAAAAGATGGAGGAGCAGATAATGGAATCAAAGTTGGCTTTATGGGTTAAAGAGCAGCAAACGGACGATTTGGCCCTGTCATGCCGGGTCTCTAAGGTCCTACACCGGGAGAAGACCCCTTTTCAGGATATGGCGGTAGTTGATACACTTCAGTATGGACGGATGCTGGTGCTGGATAATATTATTCAGACTACGGTGGGTGATGAATTTGTATACCATGAAATGATTACCCACGTTGCTCTCAATACCCACCCTTCACCCAAAAGGGTGTTGGTGATAGGAGGCGGGGACGGTGGATCCGTACGTGAAATTGTTAAACACCCCTCCATTGAAAAAGTTGTGCACTGTGAGATTGACGGAGCTGTTATTGAGGTTGCGAAAAAGTACTTGCCCGAAATCAGCTGCGCCTTGGACAACCCCAAGGTCGAAATTATTATTGACGATGGGATTAAACACGTCAGGGAAAACAAACAAACCTATGATGTTATTGTGGTAGATTCGCCTGACCCGATTGGTCCGGCCGAGGGGCTGTTCAGCGTCGGATTTTACGAAGATATTGCGGCGGCGCTGAAAGACGAAGGGATTTTTGTTGCGCAGACGGAATCACCTTTCTTAAACCGCGACCTTATCCAAAGGCTGTTCCGTGACATAGGGGGGATATTTCC
>DNIT01000091.1:2399-2957 GCA_003489345.1 Pelotomaculum sp.
ACATAGGGGGGATATTTCCAATAACGCGTCTTTTCCTGGCGAACGTGCCTACATATCCCGGTGGGCTGTGGAGTTTTATCATGGGTTCCAAGAAGTATGACCCGCTGGAGATCGACTCCAAAAATATACCTGAGATGAAGACCAGGTACTACAGTCCGNNCTATCCACCAGGCATGCTTTGTGCTGCCGCCCTTTGTGCAGGAGCTGCTGAAGTAGAAATATTCATAGCAGGCGCACCTGTCGAGAACCCCTTCAGGTTTCCATCAGGAACCGGAAGGAGTTCTCGACAGGTGCGCCTGCTTTTTATGGACTGAGGGAAGCTATATGGGGTGGTCGATTCTCGCTTTAGAATGTTTCAGTAGAAACTTGAATAAACTATATCGGTGCCCGGATAATGGGGATCGAGCAGAGAAAGTCCAGTGGTTGTGCAGGAAATGCTGTTTTTAATAAAAAACCATTTGACTTCGGAAGCCGGATTAGGTATACTAGTCAATGTCAGTAATGACCCCCTAGGCCAACGGAAATGGGGCAAGCACGGAGCTGTGGTGTAGTGGCCTA
>DNIT01000046.1:0-2123 GCA_003489345.1 Pelotomaculum sp.
CGATGGTATAGTCTTTGGCAGTGGTGAACACGCTCTGATCAATGGCGATGCTTCCGGCTTCAATCGTATATTTGCTGCTATCTACAGCGCTGCTGTCCACGCTGACGCTGCTGACGGCGTTTCTCCAGACTTCATCGTCGGTGAAGGTGAGATACATCGCCTGGCCCACGGTGTTGTTCGTGGTATCGGCGGTCAGGTCCGGAGGCGTTTTACCTTCTGCCGGCAGCTCGCTGAACTGGGCGGTCACGATAACGTTGGCCGCCGGGAGAACAAAGCTGTACACGCCGTCAGCAGCGTTAATTTCCGTATAATTCGCGCCGCTGTCGGCGGTGTATTGCAGGCTGTTCGCCACCAGTCGCTTGCCGCTGTCGGGTGTCGCGGTCACCTTGATCACAGTGCCCTCGGTACCGCTCGCCGGCTCCACAGCCACGGTGCCGCCGGTTATGGCACTGTCCACCGTTACGCTGTAGGTGGCGCCCGTGACTGTGGCCTCCACGCCCGCGGCGGCGCCCGATGATCCCTCCGTCGCCAAGGCGGCGGTGGGAAGCATGGTGCAAAGCATGGCTAAAATCATCAGCCATGCCAGCAGAGACTTGGGCTTCTTTCTGTGCATATTTTTCCTCTTTCCTTTTGTCTTTTGTTTTTGTTTATTGCGGGGCCATTTTTCTTTTTGTCACCTCCCGCTGCCTGCTCCTGCCATGGCCCCCCAGCCATATGATAAAAAAGCATGGCTGTTTCCGGCCGGCCATGCCCCGGGGATGGACGAAGACCACGGCTTCCTGCCCTGCATGGGCTGTGTGGCGTGACCTGAACGCCGAAATATTTCAGGCCGCTGACGCTGGCTTTGACGGTCATGGCGCTGTCGCTCAAACCCTGCTTTTGCTGCCACTCATGATAGCATAAGAAAAAGAAAAAAGCTGTTGCTGCAGCAACAACCTTTTGTTTTTCTTTTGTTTTTTCAGAGTCTCTTGCGCCTGCATGGTACTCAGCGAAGAATATGCCGCATGTAATCTGTGCTGCCGTGGACAATGTGGCTCACGAAGATCGTGTCTTCCACAATGTGATAGAAGCAGAGGTAATCCCCGGCTATCAGCATTCGGTATCCGGCTCTCGCCAAAAGCTCTGATTGCGGGACAACACCAAGCTCCGGAAAGCCCTCTAGTTTATCAATGGCGTTAAGAATCTTATTTGTAATTTTTCTTGCCGATTCCGGTCCGACCTTCAGCTTGTGGTACGCCGCAATATCCCGGATCTGGAGCCGAGCTTCTGTGAGAAGCCTGACTCTATACTTCATTATATAGTTCCTCAAGCTCGTTGCGGATCTCGCTGGTGGAACAGGTCGGTGCTCCGGCGATTCGGTTTCGTTCTGCCGCAAGAAGCTGTTCCATCAGCTTCAGTTCCGCTTCTCTTTTTTCAAAAGCGGCAATAGGCAAAAACACCATCTCTCCTTCACCGTTTCTCGTAATGTAGATTGGCTCTTGATTTTCCTGCGACAGCTTAACGAGATTATCATAATCGTTACGCAGCGCAGTGGATGACTTGATCAACATGGATAGCGCCTCGCAATCGTAAAGTTATTCTGATATTATTATACCCTTATTTCTTTATCTATGCAATGTTTTTCTTTTGTTAGCCGGCCTGACTCATTTTGCAAAGCACGGCTTTAATGGCGAAGTAATCCACCTCAGCCGGCAGCGCTTCCTTGATGGGCTTTAATTTGTGGGCGCCGATTTCTGTAATCTTCCGCCGGATCAGGGCTTCATATCCGGGCGGAATAAAGGCGTCCCAGTCAATGCTGTATCCTTCCGCGCCGCACCGGACGAGGTGCTCCTGAATGGTCACCAGGCTCAACCCCCTCTGTCCGGCAATCTCTTTCAGCGTGCGCCCCGACTGGTACAGTGCCAGGGTAATCAGGTGGCTCGGCTTTTCATCCTTGGGGGCTTTCTCCCCGGCCGGTTTTCCCGGCTGGAGCGTAATTCCGTTGGCAACCGCGTATTTCCTGATTAATTCCAAAAACGCTCCGCCATACAGTTCAAATTTTCTTTGGCCCACTCCCTTGATTGCAAGCATGGCCTGTTGATCCGCCGGAAGATGGCTTGACATCTCCCGCAGGGTGCTGTCGG
>DNIT01000046.1:2172-2955 GCA_003489345.1 Pelotomaculum sp.
GCAGGGTGCTGTCGGCGAAAACAATGTATGGCGGTATACCATCCCTTTGGGCAATTTCCCGGCGCAGTTCGCGCAGTTGTTCAAAAAGGGCATCCTCGGCGGCAGCCGGCGTCTCTTTTTGCCGCGCCTTGAGATATACTTTTTCCTGTCCTTTCAGCACGCTGTAGGCGCGGGGCGTCAAGGCCGCTACGGGATACTGGCCTTCCGTCGGCTGGATGTAGCCTTCGGCGATCAGAATGTTGGCCAAATCACTGATTTGCTTAATGGTGTGGTCTTTCATCAGCCCGTAAGTGGACAGGTTGGCGAACCCGTATTGCAGCACTTTTTTATTTTGAGAACCCTTTAAAACCTCCGCCACCAGGGTGATGCCGAACTGTTCCCGCATGCGCAGGATACAGGAAAAGATCATCTGGGCGTCCACCGTTTTGTCTTCCAGCTCGTTATTGTCGTTGCAGTTGCCGCAGTTCCCGCATTCTTCCGGGACGCCCTCCTCCCCGAAATACTGCAAAATATACTTTCGCAAGCAATGGGGGGTGTGGCAATAGTCCACCATCGCCCGCAGCTTCTTATACTCGTTTGTTTTTCTTTCCGGCGGGAGCAGCGACTGCTCGATCAGGAATTTTTGGATCTGGGTGTCCTGCGCCCCAAAAAGCAGGATGCACTCCCCCGGCTCGTCGTCCCGCCCGGCACGGCCGGCTTCCTGATAGTAAGCTTCCATATTTTTAGGGAGGTTGTAATGGATTACATAGCGGACGTTGGATTTGTCGATGCCCATGCCGAAGG
>DNIT01000046.1:3035-13509 GCA_003489345.1 Pelotomaculum sp.
TTGTCGATGCCCATGCCGAAGGCGTTCGTCGCCACCATAATCCTGATGTCGTCGTAAAGAAACTGGTCCTGGCTGCCGGCTCTCTCCTCGTCGCTGAGTCCGGCGTGGTATTTTCCCGCCGCATAGCCCTTCCTGCGCAGAAACTCATGGATATTGTCCACTTCTTTCCTGGTTGCCGCGTAGATGATCCCGGCCTGGTCCTTCCTTTTGGCCAGGAAAGCAAGTAAAAAGTCCTTTTTATTTTCACCCCGGAGCACCGCAAAAGAAAGGTTCTCCCGGTCGAACCCGGTCACGACACTTTGGGGATTCCTTAAATCGAGCATCCTGACGATATCCCGGCGCACCTCCGCCGTGGCTGTCGCCGTAAAGGCCGCCACCACCGGCCGGCGCGGCAATTCCTTGATAAAGGGCTCAATGGCGCGGTAACTGGGCCGGAAGTCATGACCCCATTGGGAAACACAGTGCGCTTCGTCCACCGCCAGCAAAGAGACCGGCAGGGTTCGGATGCTGTTCAGAAACCGGGCTGATTCCAGCCGCTCCGGCGCCACGTAGAGCAGCTTAAATTGCCCCCGGGCGGCCCGGTTGATCCGATCCTCCACCTGATCAAAGCGCAGGCTGCTGTTGATGAAGGCGCCCGGTATCCCCAGGCTGTCCAGGGCGTCCACCTGGTCCTTCATCAGGGAGATCAGGGGAGAAAAAACCAGGGTCAGTCCGGAAAACAGCAGCGCCGGGAGCTGGTAACAGACGGACTTGCCGCCGCCTGTGGGCATGATCCCCAAAGTGTCCCTGCCCTGCAAGATGCTGTCGATAATCTGTTCCTGCCCTTTTTTAAAGGAAGAGTAACCGAAATGTTCTTTTAAAATAACCCGGGCCCTTTGCAACATCTCTTTGTTCTCCTAAAAAGGTAACTGCATTTATACCTAATTCTATATTCAACTACAAAATCTCTCTTCCTTCCCAAATACATGATTTTCCCGGTGATAGTTTAAATAGCCGCATCGTCCCCAATGAAGAGTAACGAAAAGTTATTGCACTTGCAAAAAACTTTGGCATAGAAAAACCGCAGGATTTCTGCGGCTTCATCCTGCGGTGTTATTCTTCGCCGGGGATACCGAATAGGGATTGCAACCAGTTTTGTCGTCCATGCAGTACTCTGGCAATCACAATGTGATCTTCCAGCACCCGGTAAAAGACCATGTAGGAACTTACTACAATGCGCCTGTACCCCCGTTGCGCGCCGGGCGCGTCTTCTTCAGGGATGACCGGTCCCAACTCCGGGAAGTCCGCCAACTTCTTGATCTCCTCATGAATACGCAACCTCAACTTCCCGGCAGCTTGCTTATTGTCCGGGGAGATATAGGCAAATATGCTGTCGATGTCGTAATAGGCGGCTTCAGATAGTACGATTCTCTTAGGCATTGTCTAACCTTTTTTGTATCTCTGCAAACGCTTCCTCAAGATCCCGCATGGGCTTACCTGCGGCGATTTCACGGTCGACCTCAGCCAACATTTGCCCCAGTTGTTGGCGCGCCGTCATATTCTGGTAGGCTTCGAAGCTCATGACTACCAAATCGGCTTCGCCGTTCTTCGTTACAACAACAGGAGCCTGTGTTTCGTGGCACAGCTTGGAAAATGCATTATAGTCATGCCGAATTGCAGTAGAAGGCTTAATATTGGCAATGATAGGATCCTGCCGGCTCATATTTTCAACCCCCATAGCCATTATTCTGTCAATATTGTAGCATATCAATTGTGTAATGCAAACACCTCAATGAAGTCTCTTTATGAAAACATTCCTGTTTTTGCACACAGGTCTAAGACGCGTTGCAGCTTAAGCTTATGGCAACCGCTAACAGAAAAAAAGAATCAAAAAGCTGATTTGGAGGTTGCCAGTCTAGAGGGTAAGACGGTCTTTCAAATAAGACTCCACGATACCGTCATGGTCACTTGACACCTTACCCGTCAGGCAGTCCACGAGTATTGGGACCCGGTAAGATTTTTTGCTGCTGCGCGACAGAGTGAACTCCCATACCGGCCGATAAACAACAGGGTCAGCCGAAAACGCATTGCTGTATACCACCTGCGCCGCAACGAGAAAGTCGTCCGCGCTATGTTCGCTGCATTGGTACGGATCGATGAAGCTGCGTACATAGTTGAGTGAAAACAGCGCTTCGTCAAAGGTCAGTGGCCGGTATTGCGGCTCGGTGTCCAGCGGCGCAAAAGTGCTCCAACGCAGCCGGAGTTGCGGTATGCCTTCCGGGATGACACGAAGGGACAGTCCTTCCCTGTGCACGGGGATGGAATCAATGCGGTGCTCCCAGTTGAATTCATAAAAATGATTGATCTGTGTGCCGACCTCGTCAACCGGCACCACAAACGGCAGAGGATACTCTGTATATCGATCGTCCCCGAGGAATGCGCGGGCGTATGCGCCGGCCTCCTTAAATGCTTGTTTGGGCGTTTTATCCATCGCTCTTTGTTTGGGATAGTTCTCGTTGATTTCCCATCGATATGAAAAACCGTTGCCGTATGTATCCAATTCCTCACGAAATCTTCCATATTTGCTCTGATAGAGCGGAAGACGGTAATACATCCCATACTCGCCATGGTCGTAAGACTCGTATTCTTTGCCTTCCCATATGCGTGCCAGCAGTTCCTCTGCATCCATCGGAGGCCCGGGCTGCACCATGTACTCCCATGCAGTGAACGCGGGCAATTGTGGTTTATCACCCGACCAGACGAGCGCAGGCAGGGTGGAATCGGGGTTGAGCGCGGCCTGCGGCATGGCTTCATTGGGAGCTACCGTGCCGGAACAACCCATAAGGGCAATGCTCCCCGCAAATAAGACAGCAAGAACGGAACCAAACACCATCGTCCTTTTGTATTTCAAAATCATGTTCATTCTCCGTTTTTTCCCCGCCCGTATTTTTCTGCAGAGATTTCATTTCAAACAAAAGGGCTTCAACTGCCCCGCTAAAACACTCTCAGCAAGGTCGCAAGCATGAAATTTCTCCTTATTCGCTGCTGAATACTTCATAACGCTCAAAGCTTGCGAGGTATGGCTTAAATGGTTAATTCTCTCAAATACCCGTGCCATCTCTACTTAATTAGTTTTATCATTTTTATCAGAAATGCTTTATAATAATACTATCGCTGAAATATTTCTCAATTATCTCTAAATTTAGGGATAATTTCGTTATATCCTGCTTTTGCAAATTATTATCGCTTCATAAAAAAGCTGTCCAGCAACCCGCCGGCTACTTTACGGAAATAGACATACCTAAAAGTATGACGGTGTATAAAACAAACCGGTTCACCAAAATACCCTATGGTATTGGAAGCTGCTGCCTGGCATGGTGGATGACAGGCAGCCTATCGAGAGGAGGCCGAATATGATAAAAATGGCGGGGTTTTTCAAAAGCCGCCGGAGACTGGCGCTGGCGGCGGGATTGTTTTGTTTGGTGGTGTCGGGCGGCGTACTGTTGACAAACGGGCTGACCAGGCAGGCTCCCTCAGCAAATACTATCAGCTATAACGCGGAAACGCTGTTTCAATATAAAACAGCCTACGTGGGAGACAACAGCCGGGTGGTAAACCTGATTAGCAACCTGCCGTATGCCGATCTGCGCCGGGAGGTTTCGCTGCAGACCGAATCCATTCCCTATGGTGTTACGGTTGATTACGATTTTAGCGGTGTCGATTTGGACACCCGGCAGATTGAATCAGTTTTTCGCGATAATGCAGTGATATTGTTCGCCCTGATTGATAATGCTGATGTGATAACCTTTCATGCCAAAGGTTCGCTCCAACCCTCCGCATACCGGTATCTAAGAGATGCGTTGCAGAAAAGCTTCGATCATGACCTGCGGGAATACGCAAAGGACGTCACTGCCCTTGAGACATTGTTAAGGAGCCTCGCTTTCAGGCTGCATGTGCAACCTGAAAAATACGCGCTCTTCATGTCCAGCACACCGGGGATACGAATCACGCCGGAATACCGCGGTGCTGCCGCTAAAGCGCGCTATTCGGCGGAGAGCGGGGCGCTTTTTACCTGGGACTTCTCTACCGGGGAGATGTCAAAGGGATTGCCGGTGATTGAACTGCCTTTGGGCACCACGGTCTACTGGTCGCCTCTTGATCCGGGCGGACAGCTCTCCGTGAGCAACAAAAACCCGGTGACCGTCACGCTCCTGGACGAAAAGGACCAACGGATTGACGAAAAACAAGTGACGATTGTTTACGACGGCTCATTGTTTTATACCATAGAGCCTTCGCCGGGTATTGTGATCGGGGGAGAAACCCTGTCTGCAGACCAAAAAACCGGAGATATAGATGAGGCGGTCGGCCTGGCCATAAAATCCCAAAGAACAGCGTACGGCGCGGGAGAAACGGCAACCGAGGGGCACCTCGTCCTGGACAGCGAGGAGAGCAACGGGACGGTTAAGGTGTACACGATAGCAAGCTTTGGGGCTTTCGGTTTTGAAAACGGCATTTTCACCAAGGTCAGCGGCAGCGGGGCCATCCCAACGGTAATGATATTTTCCAGGGATGAAAACGGCGGATATTCTTTGTTGGAATATAAGGAGCCGCAAGACGGAGCGGGCTATGCCGGCTCAATAAAAAAGATGTTCCCCCAAAAGCTCCGGGCTCGAGTACTGTCTTCCCAGGGAGACTATCCGGACCTGGTAAGGCAGCAGGAGGCACAGGCGTCGGAGTACTTAAAAAGCATCGGGCGAACGGCGGAGGTCAGCGCGGCTCATGTGGATAAGAAGCTTCCGGATATCAATGTCGACGCGTCTAATAAGCTTTTTGCCGAGTATACCAAATATGATTCATTTCTTAACAACTGTCCGTATTGGATTGGCGACAGAGAAAATATTGAAAACGGGGTCAGGTATACCTATGAGACCGCACAGGAAAAAGCCGGTGACGGCTATTCGCTCATAGTTTTCAGAAAAACCGGGGAAGATGGGACAATCGTAGAGGAGCGCCGGTATAAAATCGTGGGCGGCGAGCCGCAGCTGATGGAAACGTCTCTGCGATAACGTGAACCACTTCATGCTTTCTATCGTCCAACATGTAAACTCATGTAAAAGAGGCGAAAAAAATGAAAAGAGTTTTGTTTATGTTTTTGCTGGCAGCAACTCTTCTAATTGCCCCGGAGGCAGGTTTGGCCCGGACACCCTTTGACGACATTGCGTCGCACCAGGCTTTGGCTGATATTGAAGCCGTTTACGAGAAAGGCATTATGATTGGCACGGCAGATAACAAATTCAGCCCGGACGAAATTGTTGACCGGGCCCAACTGGCTGTCTGTTTGGTTAAAACTTTTAATTTAAATTATGACGATTTAGATTTCGTAAAAGCGCCTGTCCCTTCTGACTTATATGACGATGTGGATAATGATGCCTGGTACAGTCAGGCTTCCATGATCATTGGCTATGAACAAATCTTACCGATCTCTGATAGAAAATTCAAACCCCATGAAGCTGTTACCAGAGCTGATGTAGCCAGTGCGATAACCGGCTCTTTTGCAGCAAAAAAGCTATCGGTTATTACCACCATGATGTGGCCGAATTATCTCGACACGACTGATTTGACCCAAGAACAACAATCCGACATCAGCTTTGTTTTCAATACCGGTATCATGAGATACGCCGGCAACGAATTCGGACCTGAGCGGGAAATAACCCGTGTGGAGCTGGCGGCCATTCTCAACCGTACTCTACAGACTCTGGCTGTCGCTTCCCCTATCCAGGAGGTGGAACCGGGAAGTCCGCCTGCCTCCGGCGATGCAATGCCAAATGCACCGGATGTGAATACGGCAGCCTTCAAGGATCAAGGCGACCTGGCCTTCATCCGGCAGGGTTTGCTCTACATGCTTGATGGCGAAACGGGAGAGGTCAGGCCACTGACCGTGTCCGGTAAAGCGCTGCAGCCCGCCTGGTCCTATGACGGCCAGTGGCTGGCGTTTATCCGCGTCACCGACCCGAATTCCGATAGCGGCCAGCTCTGGCTGGTACGCCGGGATGGTTCATCGCTCCACCAGGTCCAAGACCTGCCCGGGTTGGCCGTCCGCGATAGTTTTTCTTGGTCGCCCGCCTCTGACATGCTGGCGGTAGCCATGCGGGACGGCGTCTGGCTGGTGCCGGCAGAAGGTGAACCAAGCCGGCTGGTCCAGTCTGAGGAAACGTATAATTTTGCCTGGTCGCCTGACGGCAAAATTCTGGCCTACAATATTACCCTGCCGTCGGAAGAGCCGCAGAACCGGAGCGATGCGCTCTATACGCTTGAAGTGGACGGCGGTCAGCCAGTTGAGCGGCTGGTGGCCCCTCAAGCCGGGATCCGGGTTACCTCCTGGTGGCCCGACGGTAAAGGCATTTTGTACTGGCTGGACCCATTCCACTCAGCTTCCCTGGCGGCTGACGGGATGGGCCTGTGGAGCCTTCGTTTAGGTGAGACCGAACCTAAGCTGCTCACCAGCGGTCTTGCCCACCGTGGGTGGCAGTCCTTGTCGCCCCAGGGGGACCTGGTAATGGTATCGGGAGGAGAACGTATCGTCTGGGCCGGAAAGAGCCTGTCGACGATAGACCCGGCAACGGGGAGCGTCCGGGAACTGAACAATCCTGAAGGCAGCGTCTCAATCGATCCCTCTTTTTCTCCGGACGGCCGCCGGATCGCCTTCGTTGCCGCCAAGAATCTGGGCAACGACGTGTGGGGCTTTAGTAAACCGGAAGAACTGGCTGACTGGGTGGCGACCCGCACGCTCTGGCTCCGGAATGCGGATGGCTCCGGCGCTCAGCCTCTGACGGCCGCCGGACCAGGCGTGTACCAGCCAACCTGGTCCAAGGATGGAGACCGCATCCTGTACGTACAGGACAACGCCCTCTGGATCATCGGAACTGACGGCGGGGAGCCGGAAAAGGTATTGGACCTGTTTTCCGAAGGAGAAGATCTCTTCGGTTTTTACGGTTATATCTCCTGCCGTGATTTTATGGCATGGCGCCAGCCTTAGACCATAGACCATAGACCAGAGGGACGGTTCTTGTGGTTATTCAGTTCTGCTACTTCGTTTGCCTCTTGGCATTATGGAGTCATTCGGCTTCGGTACCTGTGCCTGGTAGGTCAAAGACAGCGATCGCTGGAATCGGATGGAACGAGAAACTTCGCACCTGAATTCCCGAGTCTGGTAATGAGCAACACGCGATTTCTCATACTACCATGGAAATATATGATATATGCCGCTTTTATTCTTCACTCTTGCTTTTCTTGGTATAAAAAATTCACCTCCACATCTATGCTGCCATAAACATGGAGACTTATCAAACCAGAAGAACCGTCCCCCTGGTTTACTAGTCCCCCTGGTTTACTACGCCTTTAAAATAATCATTCTACTTATGCCTGTCAGCCTTTCCAACTGCCTTGTGGATAATCCTTGTTCCTTCAAATCCTTTAAGAATTTATTTTTCGTTTCCGGTTCGAAACGCTGCAATTCCTGACAGTTCATTGTGTTGCATATTTTTTTAATTACTTCAATTGCTTCATCGTCTGTCAATCTTCTTCTATGTTCTAATTCCAAACATATATCATTATTAACTTCATTATGAAAAGCTTTGAAAGTTTCTATGGCTTTCTTTCTGTCTTTGCTAATCATGTTAAGTGTAAAGTCTATATCTGCAATCCCCTTTTTCCCTACATACTCATTGAAGCTGCTCCATTTGTAACTTGATACATCTTTTACCAGACCAGCTTTTAGAGGATTTTGATGGATATATCTTATAACTGTAAAAAAATAACTTTCATCATCGACTGTTTCACTTTTATATCTATCCTGGAATAAATGCCCACAACGTTGATATTTCCAATTGTACCAGTACACATAACTTGCTCCTAGCCGCCGCATCACTATCCCTAATTCTTCTTTACCTTCTTGTATAAGCAAGTGAATATGATTCCCCATCAAACAGTATGCATATATCTTATATCCGCTCTTTTCCTTATAATGATTCAACGTCCGGAAAAATTTTACTCTATCTTCTTCCTCTTCAAAGATTGTCTGCTTATTTGTTCCGCGTAAAATAATATGATATATGCCGCTTTTACTCTTCTCCCTTGCTTGCCTTGGCACAAAAATTCACCTCCGCATCTATGCTACCATAAACACGGAGGCTGAGCAAACCAAAAGAACCGTCCCCTTGGTTCTGGCGCTGAACTTCAATACTCTATCTACAAAAAAAACAAAATCGTTCGACAAAATCGGATACAACGCGACTCTGCTCTTCTAACTTAAAAAGGAAGCAGGGGGACGGTTCTTTTGCTTCCTGCTCTGAAAAGGCAGGGGACGAATCCATTCCCACAGAAGTTACAAGTTCGGCGCTGACGCGCCGTGTGCGATAAAAATCGCACCTGCATCGCCTGGGGTTTTCATCATACGTGGCGCCGCCGGGGCATGGGCAACTTACCCTGCAGGGATGTTTTCGTTTGCTTTAGGATAACGAAAGTGATATTGCAAAGGGGAAGGCCAGGAGAGAAGTTCGTTATCCTCCCTGGTTGAGGGTCCGGCATTGTGGATCAGGAAAGGCACTCCGTCCGCCCGCCTCTTGTCCGAAACCACCCCTACATGGTCGTTCGGCGGGCCGAACACCACGATGTCGCCGCCCTGCCACTGCTTTAAATTTTCCGCATCCCACGGTTTAATCTCAGTGGTCAACTGTTGGGCGTATTTTTTGAAAAAGGCCTCCTGGTTCGGCACCCTGCGGAAATCGATATTGGGTTCGGGCGTACCTGCCACACGGGGATAATCATCCGGATGCGCCTGTATATCCCGGTCCATCATTCCCTTCAGGTCGTATCCCGCGTTTTGCAGCGCCCGCCAGATCACATCGGTGCAAACGCCCTCGTTTTCGGGCGGGTATCCGCCCGCGTAATAGGCGTCCTTATATATGGGCCGCGCCTCCAGGCCCTTGCGCGCCCCCTGGACAATATCGTCCAGGTCGTAAATGCCGTCACCGTCCTTGTCGCTGTCCAGAACAACCTTCTCGACAACGCAGCGCTGTTCAACCAGCCCCAGCGGCTCCAGGCGGAGCAGGTTGAAATAATGGTACCGCCGCTCCAATAAACCAAACAACAATGCTGCGGCAACAATGAACAGTAGGGTTATAATTACCCCTAACCGCCATCCGGTTGTTTTTGACCTGTTCATGCTCCCTCCCCATAATTTACTAATCAGCATGTTATAGAAAAAAACTTCCCGGCGCTAACTGTATATGCGGCCACTGCCTTCTTATCATCTTCTAAAAACTAATTTGTGACGGCCACGGTTCCCTGAGGCTACCGGCCCAAACCCGGCAAAGATAATCCCACGAATGGCCTTTTTCCACCAGGTGGAAAAAGTATGCTCCCTTTTTGGTCAACCTGATTGAATCACCTGTTACAGCGATCATACCGCTAAAGCGCAGCACATCTAACAGCAGACCGAAGCGGTGCTGCAAGGATTCCTGAAACAGCTCTTCAAAACGGGCTGCCGAAATTTCCATATCGTACATTCGCCAGTATAGCCAGTACAACATCTCCACCCGGACGGGTAATTTCATTCCGACCGAAACCGGCAGACCTTTTCTAACGGTCTCAATATATTGCTCCACATCGAAAGTATTTAAATAAAAATAACCGCTGTTAAGAGAGGCGGCTCCGGCGCCGATCCCAACGAACCTCTCCCGTGTCACCGAACTGTATCTGGGCGCCCCTTCCCGTGTAAAGGTCCAGATGGAAGTTCTCCGGTAGCCGCATTTCTCAGCCAGGCTGACAATAGCCTCCAGCATCTCTTTTTCAGCCGCCATGCCGGTTTTCTTCAAACCAAGCCGCTTAATATAAGCATCCATTCCAGTGTAGGGAAAAATGATCAGCGGGTAGGTTGAAACCTGGTGTGCGCCCAGTTCAAAGGAGACTGCAACGTCGTTTACAACATCTTCTACTTTTTGTCCCGGCAGAGCAAAAATCAAATCCACGTCAACCGTATCGAATCCGGCGTCAAATGCTGCCCGAACCGCTCTTTGTGCCGCAATCCCGTCATACGTCCTGCCGATGATACGCAGCAACCGGCTGTTGAATGTCTGCACACCGACGCTTAACATGTTTATTCCGGCATTCCGGAGCAGCCTTAGATTGTCATAATTGAGATCGTCCGGATGGGCTTCAACGCCGATTAGGCCGCACGTATTAAAAAGATCCCCAATTTCATCAATTAACTGAACCAAATTTGAAGTTATTGAGGTAGGAGTTCCGCCCCCGACGTATACCGAATCGACCCGGGCTCCGTGAAAAATTTCCTTGTACCGCCGCAGTTCCTGGGAAAGGGCTCGGCAATATTCATCCGCCTTATCTTTACGGTACAGGCACTTGTTATAAGGGCAAAAAGGGCAGATCCGGCGGCAAAAAGGAATATGCAGATACAGCCCAAAGCTCTTTATAGTTG
>DNIT01000173.1:0-2944 GCA_003489345.1 Pelotomaculum sp.
GAGAGGCTCAAATACATGGCAAACAGCAGCACGGCGCAGATAAGGATGAGGATAGGCAGGGGGATGTTTTTGCCCTTTTTCTTCTTTGCCATGAACCCACCTCCGCTGTTTATTTCTTGACCCACTCGTATTCATAAGCTGTCGTGATCGAGTTATTTCCACCGCCCATGCCTATAAGAATATACACCTTATCTCCGTTAGCAGAGCCGCTCGGCATTTCGCCGCCGACCGTGGCGCTTTGGCCCCAATATCCCGTATTCGTATCGTTCTTACCTGTTTGTATATAGCTTTTGGTGATCTTTTCAGTTATGTCATATAAGCTTCTGTTTGTGCCATAACTGACAAACGGATCGTCGTGGTTTACGGGTGTTATGCTTGCTCCCAGCGAAGCGCCAAGATGGAAGCAGATATTAGTCGAGGTGGTCGCAGTGATTTTCAAATCAATTTCAACCCGTTCGCCTCCCAAATAACTGTCCTTCGGAATGCTCGATGTTCCTTTATTCTCAACAAATTCGCCTTTGCAGCTGTCATGCGTTATACCGGTATAGGAAACACCGTCAAATGTGACCTCGCAGCGATATGTATAACTGCCTCCGCCTCCGCTCCATGACTGTGAATAAGCATCGTCAGCCGCGCTTTTTTCATATTTATTCTCAAACGATCGCACTAACTTCCAATAACCGATTGTCTCCTTCGGGCTTGCAAGATACCCCTTTTCACGCATCCAGTCGTAAAACTTCGCCCTGTCCTTGCCGCATTCCAGCCATTTATAGATAGCTTCCGCCAAGTTGCCCTCGATCACATCGTCATCAGAGCCGAACACCGAACGGTCGCCGCCGACCAGATTAAGGATGTTTTCGCGTATCTTCATCAGCGAATCTATCCTTCTCGCAAATTCCATTTCTATAGGAAAACCGAGCAGCTTATTCCATGACAGCAACCCGTATTTGTCAAAGGTCACAAGCATTTCTTTGATACGTGCCTTTTCTGTCTCAATTGCGCTCGTATTATTATACCGGGTCATGAAGCTGCGCTTAACGTCATTTACAATCTGACTGTCGAGCATATCCCGAAGCGCCTTATCCGCATCGATTTCATTCAGTGTTTTACCGCTTGCCTTGGCGTATACCGTGCGGTATTCACGCTGCATGAAATCAAGACCGCTACCCATGTTGTAGAAAATGATGTCCCAGCTATCGGCGGAAACATTGCCGTCAGCGGCGACGTTCTGCTTGAGATATACGTTATACGCGCTCTCGACGGAATAATCCTGCCACATCTCGGCTCCGGCTTTTGTCGCCTCAACAACAGCTTTACCGAGCTTTGCAGCGGGAATAACGTCCAACGCCGCATAGACAAACTCCTTGGACGCCTCTTTGTAGTCGCCACCCTCATATAATTTTAAAGCAGCCGCGACAGCTCCCGATGCCGCACCTCCGGCGTATGTTTTCAGCTTCTCGACAACCGTTTTGTCATACATGGATTTCATAATAGCCTCTGCGACAAGCTCTGCGCCCTGTCCGGCAATATCGCCGATGTCTCCGTTTTTCGCATTGGTAATAAACGCGGCGGAGCTATGCAATTCTTTTGTAATCTTCTGCATGATAATGCCCTGTACAGTCTCGTCCGTGAAGCCCATACTGTCCAGCGTCTTGGTGAAGCAGTCTGTGAGCTCATCGCTTGGCTTCTGACCGGTGACATTTTGTGTTGCAAGCGTTTCGGCATATTTGTCGAGCGCCTTTTCTTTTTCGAGCTTCACCGCAGCGAAGCGTGAGAAGTGCGGAGTGCCGAACTGTAAATACCCATTCTGAATCGCTTCGGCATCAGGCAGTATGTATTCCCATCTTTCGCCGTCGTAATACACGCCCATAATCGCAAGATAATCGTCCTCGCTGACGGACTTCGGCAGCTTTATTTTTACCGTAACAGTCTCGCCGAGCGTATGCTCGCCGCCGTCAGACGTAAGCTCTATCGGAGAGAAAAGGTAGCTCGCGCCGTCCTCAGCCGCTGTCTCGTTTTCGTCGGCTATACCGATACTTACATTTACGGCTTTTTCAAAGGTTCCGGCGGGAATTACGATTTCAATGCCGTCCCGTTTCGCGTTACCGATTTTCTTTTCCGACTTAGGTGATACTTTGCCGGAAGCAGAACCGCCGGACGAGCAGCCCGTAAGTCCTGCCATAGCTGACAGCAGCATTACCGCAGCCAGCAGAAGCGATATTAATTTTCGTTTCATTGCGTAAATCCTCCTTAAATTTTATTCAACCGTGAATCTGAACACCAAATCCTGCGGCGCAGAGCTTTCTTCCGTTTCCCCGCTGCAGCTGGTAAAGGGTGAAAATCGTCATAAGAACCAGCAATAAAGACACATACTTTTTCATTGCATTACCTCCATTGTTTATATTTTTTCTTGTGTTACCATCCGGTGATGTCTGCTGTTACACCGGTTTCATGAAGCAGCTTTTGTGCAGAGTCTAGTACCGTCTGCTTTTGAGTCATGCCGTGCAGCAGTTCTACCCGCATGGCCTGAGCTGCGTCACCAAAGGTCAGGTACATCCATTCCTGATCAATATAGGCGGTGTGCAGCCGCACGCCATGTACTCCGTCGAGACCCCATCGGTAGATTTCGCTGCCGATGAGGATGCCAAAGGTAGATACTACGGTTTCCTCGGTGTCTTTTTTCATTTGGCGGTCAGGCATGGAGATGAAAGCAGATGGCACCGCAAGAATACGATTATCCCAAATGAGTGTTGCGTCATAGAGCAGACGGATCTGCCTCACCAATAACAGGAGAGAGATAAGGCTGATAGCTCCAAAGACGAAAACCGCTTCTAACTTAAATGTTGCACCAAGCAACACCGCCAAACAAATATTGGCTGAGAACAATAAGGCATATCCATTGCGCCGTTTGCGGATTTGTTTCATTTGCACCATACCTCCTCCA
>DNIT01000173.1:3078-3518 GCA_003489345.1 Pelotomaculum sp.
TTGCACCATACCTCCTCCAGTATAAATTTTAGGGAACAAGCCTCTAAAAAGCATCGTTCAAAAGGATGAATTTGCAGAAAAAAGCCCCTCATACTTTAGTATGAGAGACCAGTTAACCCCTGTATTTATGTGGTTTTATCAATCCCCCACTGAAGGGGCGTTTGATAAAACGTTTGCGGCGCGTTGCACACAAAACGCGCAATGAAAGTGCGTACCTACTGGAATGCACCACAAGCCTTGACCCGTTAATGAAGGCGCTTTAGCGCCCGCGTTTTGGCGCACAATTTGCGCAAGCGCTCATTGAAATATCACTCAACCGGTTGATTCTTCAGCAGGGTGCTGATGAGTTCTGCCCGACTACCTACATCATATTTTGAAAAAATGTTCCTTGCATGTGTTTTTACAGTACTCTCACTGATAAACAAAGCCCCGGCAATTTC
>DNIT01000173.1:3629-4030 GCA_003489345.1 Pelotomaculum sp.
GCAATTTCGCGGTTGGATTTGCCTGAAAGGATTAGCTGCAATACCTCCTGCTCCCGGATCGTCAGCGGGTCAAGAGTTTTAATTTGACGAACAATGTCCGTTTGCCGTGACTGACTCATATTGTCATAAGCGGCAAGGTAAGCATGGTTTTTCAGCAGTAAAACAAGCTGGTGGTTCAGCGGCGGCAGCATAACCAGTGTAACGCAAACCACAGTAAGGGCAATCACCGCAACCTCTGCGCTGGGAAGTCCAATGGATGTTACGGCCATTCCCAAGATGCCTCCGCAAAGGACGCCAAATACATTGGCGGAAAGTCCAATGCCAAAGGTTTGTGCCGGGTTGTCGCTATAATCCAGCATTTCTCCAAGGATGCTCCACCAAAACAGATCAAAAATACCGCA
>DNIT01000173.1:4241-4902 GCA_003489345.1 Pelotomaculum sp.
CGCATAATAGCAAGCGCCACGATATAAGGCACGGCCCAATACCAGCTTACCAGCCCCGTTAGATGCTCAAAAGCAGGGTTGATGACCTGATACATCAGCCCGGAATTAATTGTGATGATAAAGACAAAAAGACACAGCAATATTAGCGGATTTTTATTACCGCCATGCGTCCTGTTTTTAAATGTTTTGTTCTGCTCATTCTCCTGCTCCACCGGTAGCATCCAAATGAAGACAATGCCGATTATAAGGCAAAGCATAGAGAGGCTTAGCCCGATAAACGGCGACCTGTTCATGGCCACCACGTTGACTGCAATCATTAACAGATTGGAATAAATCAGAACATCGGCGCAGGATTTAATGCGTCCATTCTTGGGAGTAAAGGCTCTAAGGAAAAATCCCCATGCTGCCACCGCGCAGCCGCTAAAGTATCCGCTGACAATCAGTCCGCCCAACCATAGAGAGGAGGGAGCAAAAAAGAAGGGGACGGTAGCGGCTAAGCATAAGCTCATGCCACCGAGTACCATGTTTTTGGCGGCCGCCTGAGACCTGACGAACAGACCGCAGGTGAAAAGTCTTGCAAAATGTGCGATAATTGCAGCCAGTATGTAACGGTCGGCGTCTGTTCCACGCAGTTCCAGCAGGCTATACAGCACCTGTCCCT
>DNIT01000006.1:0-461 GCA_003489345.1 Pelotomaculum sp.
ACGGCTACCATATCATTCAGTCCCAAATTGCCATTGGCCAGGGCGGGTTGTTCGGGCGCGGCCTGTTTAACGGCAGCCAGACGCACGGGAACTTTCTGCCGATCCAGGAAACGGACTTCATTTTTTCAGTGGTGGGGGAAGAACTGGGTTTTGTCGGGGCGGTATGTCTCCTTTTTTTGTTCTTTGTGTTGATCTACCGGTGTATCTTCATCGCCATCAACGCCAAGGATAATTTCGGCTTCCTGCTGGCGGTCGGCGTGGTCTCCATGCTAACTTTTCACGTTCTGGTTAACGTGGGTATGACCGCCGGGATTATGCCGGTCACCGGCATCCCATTACCGATGTTCAGCTACGGTGGAAGCAATATGATTACCAACCTGGCGGCTCTCGGTATTCTTCTCAATATCAACATGCGAAGGCAGAAGATTGTATTTTAACGGAAGCAAGGGGACGGTTCTTTT
>DNIT01000006.1:541-6375 GCA_003489345.1 Pelotomaculum sp.
GGACGGTTCTTTTGCTTCCTTTTCTCTGAAAATAGCCGTACAGCTGTTCAGCTCACAGTGCGAATTCCAAAAAAAGTGCAAATTTATTTTGCACAAATGTAACATTAAGTTGCCGCAAGTGCGGCGCTGGTAGGACTGAAACCGTGCTTGCATCGCCTGAAGTTTTCATGATCGTGGTGCCGTGCTACGCTGCCGGCAACTCCCTGAAACGATCGGTCTATCGCGACCAATCGATGGTTTTCATGCACTGCCGGTTCGTTGCGGTAGGTGTATAATAATATATTAATTTTTGTGCGCTATCTTCTGAGCCTTCGGGCTCTATTTTTATGAGAAGGACTGTCATATTTCCTATATAAGGAAATATACTTTATCAGACAAGCCTTAACGGGGGGATATACTTTGAAAGGTACGGGTATGAAGCCAGGCGGAGCATTCAAGCCGGAGGACCTTATGTCCACCTACCGGCCTCCTCACTGGAAGAAGCCAAAGCGTGTAATCTATAAAAGCCATGGCCTGTTCAGGATTTTTGCAGCGCTACTAATCCTGGTAGTCTTCCTGTCTCTCAAAGAAACCGCCAACCCCTGGGGTGTTGAAGCCAGGGAAACCCTCAAGGGTGTCCTGACCACGGAATGGAATTACCAGCCTGTATTTGACAGGGTGGTCCAGTTTGGTCTGGAAATAGCCAATACCGACTGGTCCTTGCTCAGCAACCCCCAGCCTGTTATTTCTAAAAACGGTCTGACCGCTGCGCCGGAGAGCCTGCAGGTTCCGGTCTCCGGCCAGGTGGTACGTGGCTATGGTATGGTTACGGATCCCATTGACAACATGGAACGTTTTCACTCGGGGATTGACATTGCCGCGCCGGTCGGCAGCCCGGTGAGAGCGGTACAGGACGGTACGGTACAGCGGCTGGGAGACAGCCCTGAATTAGGCAAGTATGTCCTGATCGAACACGCGCAGGGTTCTTTTTCCTTCTACGGTGAACTGGCGCGGCTGACGGTGGAGGAAGGCCAGGTTGTCCAGGCCGGGCAGGTCATAGGTGAGATAGGGACTGCCGGTGATATACCCGGAGGGGGGCTGCATTTTGAAATGAGGGAAAACAATAAGCTGATAGACCCGTTAACCAGGTTGCAGTTTTAGGTAAAGGGAAGGGGATTTTTCTTTGAAAGTCGGCCGCATAAATGGCGTGAATATCAACCTCAACAATGGTTTTTTGGCCCTTCTGGGGCTGTTTTTTATAGCCGGGGTGCTAGGTAAGGGGTTGATTGCCTTTGCCGTGGTACTGCTTCATGAAATGGCTCATATAGCGGCGGCGCGTTGGTTCGGAGTCAATGTTTCCGATGTTGAACTCTTGCCCTTCGGTGGTGTAAGCCGCATCGGCGGTGAGGTAGTGTTCGATCCTTCCAGAGAAGTATACGTGGCTGCTGTCGGCCCTGCCACCAACCTGCTGCTGTTTGGACTGGGAACCGCACTGAAAAACAATGGGTTGTGGGACAACGACCTCGGCCCTTTCTTCCTTCAGTGCAACCTGATGGTGGCTGCATTTAATCTGCTGCCGGCGCTTCCCCTTGATGGCGGGAGGGTTTATCGGGCTTACCTGGCCAGGCGCATAGGCTTTAAAAAGGCGACTTACCGGGCCGCATGGTGGGGGCAGTTTTGGGGAGCGGCCATCGTGCTGGGTGGGACTGCAGGGCTGGCTGCGGGCATGTCCGGGGTTGATATAGTGGTCACCGGCCTTTTCCTGCTTTATGCCGCTACAAATGAAAAGTCCCTGGCTTCGTACCATTTTATCAGGCATCTGGCCCAGAAAAAAAAGGAACTGGCCTCGGCCGGCGTACTGCCGGGCGAGACGCTGGTTTCGTTTGATACAGTCCGATTGGGGGATATCATCCGGTTGTTCGTCCCCAAGCGCTTTCACCTGGTCCTGCTTGTGGATCAAGATTATCAGTATCATGGTGTGGTCAGCGAGGCCCAGATTGTTGACGCACTGCTTCAAGACGGCATAGATATCCCTGTCGGCAACCTGCTCAAAATGTAAGGAAGCAAGACGGCTCGAAAGCGCCGGGATAAGCTGGCATAGAGAAGGGATGGTGCACAAGGTTGATCCCCAGATCACGGGCCTATTTATATATACAAAAGGTTATCGCTTTGAAGCGATAACCTTTTGTATATGATAATTATAGTATAAATGGTTCTATGGTATGATAGAAGGAAGGACCCCGGAAATAAAGGTATTATGCAATGATGCCGATACTAAAGGAGATCTGATGTAATATGAATTTTGATGCGCCATATTCCAGAAAAGGAAGTTATTCATTAAAACATGATGGTCTGGGAGAAAGATGTGGCTTGACCGATGAAGACCTATTGCCTTTATGGGTAGCTGATATGGATTTTCCTTCGCCCCGGGTTGTACAAGAGGCTATTATCAGGCGTGCTGAACAGGGTTCTTATGGTTATGTGGGAGGATATCAGCCTCAATATAAAGATATAGTATCCTCCTGGTTTGCCGGCAGGCATGATTTACAGGTAGATAAGAGGGCTTTTTTACTGAATGATACCATAGTTGCCGGTTTAAACCGGCTGGTTAGAACATTTAGTCAGAAGGGCGATAAGGTTATCATTCAAACACCGGTATATCCACCTTTTCATAGGGCGGTTATCAACAATGACAGGGAGCTGGTTTATAATCCACTGAAGAAAACGGCTACAGGTTATGAAATGGATTATGACGATTTAATCGCCAAGATTGATGATAAGTGTAAGATTCTTATTTTTTGCAGTCCGCATAATCCGGTGGGCAGAGTCTGGCATATGGAGGAATTAAAAACGTTATGGGAAATCTGTTCCCGGCATAATATCTTGATTGTCTCCGATGAAGCGCATGCTGATATTGTGTATAGCGGGAATAAGCATGTTAATTTCCTGAATGTATCTCCGCTGGCAAAAGAAGGCGTGATCGTTTGCACTTCTCCGCATAAAACCTTCAATATGGCCGGTTTGCATATATCCAATTTGATTATTCCCAATGATAACTTGCGTCACGCCTATGCTGAGACGCTGACAATAGAAGGATATGCAAGCCCAAATATATTTGCCCTGGTAGCGTGTATGGCGGCATACGGCAAAGGGGCGCCATGGGTTGATGAGCTATTGGTTTATTTAGAAGCAAACCGGGATTTTATCGCTCAGTATTTAGCACAGGAAATACCGCAAATCGGCTATCATAAACCAGAAGGCACCTTCTTGGCCTGGCTGGATTTTAGTGCTTTCGGGTTGGAGGGGGAGAAATTGCAGGAGTTAATTTTTCAACAGGCAAAGGTTGTGCTTAATGTCGGCGCAACATTTGGGGCGGAGGGAAATACCTTTATGCGTCTTAATTTTGCTTGTTCCAAAGCGCAAATTGAAAGGGCGCTAGAGCGGATTAAAAAGGCGTGCTTGAATAGTAGAAATATTTAGTGTGCTAATTTTTCAACAGCATGATTCCTGCCTACTCCCAGTGTGTTATGCTATACTTAGAAGTTTTCGAGCCACCAGAACCCTTATCGGTATTATCATAAGGGTTCTGTGTTCTCAGCGCTTCTTTTCAAACCTGGAGCCTCCAGCCGCTTCCTTGATGTCAGACCCGTGTCTTCTTCAAAATGCAGGTTTTTGTTGACTGGTTGTAGAATTACCTGTACCGGAATATTCTTCCGGCTTTTTTTGGTTATACTATTGGTAGAGTATTGTTTGACCCGCCCAAAAAAGGAATGCCGGAGAGTTTGGGAGATATAGGAATATATGGATGTACTCGATCAGATCCTGCCCCTGGTAAAAAAGCCAGCCCGTTACGCCGGAGGAGAATGGAACGCAGTCCACAAGGAGTGGAGCGATGTGGACTTAAGGGTGGCTTTTGCTTTTCCCGATGTCTACGAGGTGGGCATGTCCTACCTGGGGCTTCAAATTTTTTATGAGATTGTAAACCGTCGCGTAGATACCCTAATGGAAAGAGTCTTTGCGCCCTGGCCTGATATGGAAGAAAAAATGCGGGAGTACGGTCTCCCCTTATTCAGCCTGGAATCCCGCCGGCCGGTGCGGGACTTCGATGTGGTGGCATTCACCCTGCAGTACGAGATGTCCTTTACCAATGTGCTTAATATGCTGAATCTGGCGGGTATTCCCTTGAAATCCACAGAGCGGGACGAAAAAAGCCCTTTGGTGATAGCCGGGGGCCCTTGTGCCTTCAACCCGGAGCCAATGGCTGCTTTTATCGACCTCTTCGCCATAGGCGAGGGGGAGGAGTTAATCACTGAATTGCTGGACAGTGTTCGCAAGGGAAAGCAAAGGGCTCTTCCACGCCGGGACTTTTTACTTGAGGCGTCAAGGCTGCCGGGGGTTTATGCGCCGGGGCTGTACCGGGTCGAATACCGGACAGATGCAGCTGTGTCAACACTGAAACCGGCACAGGAAGGTGTGCCTGCCAGGGTTACCAAAAGAATAGTGCGGGATTTTGATCAAGCGCCTTTTCCCAGGCGGCCGCTGGTCCCTTCCACCGAGGTGGTGCATGACCGGATTATGCTGGAGGTGCTGCGGGGCTGCACCAGAGGATGCCGTTTTTGCCAGGCCGGCATGCTCAACCGCCCAGTGCGTGAAAAAAAGCCTTCGACCGTGTTGGAACAGGCCGCCGCGCTGGTGGAGAGCACCGGTTACGACGAGATTTCTCTGACCTCTCTCAGCACCAGCGACTATACACCGGTCAGCAAGGTGATTAAATCCCTTCTTGATCAACACGCCCAACGTGGGGTGGGGGTATCGCTTCCTTCTCTGCGGGTGGATAACTTTTCAGTGGAACTGGCCAAGGAGGTGCAGCGGGTGCGGCGCTCCTCACTGACCTTTGCTCCCGAGGCCGGTACCCAGCGGCTGCGGGACGTCATCAATAAAGGTGTTACCGAAGAAGACCTGCTTGAAACCACCGCCGCGGCTTTCAAAGAAGGCTGGCGCGCGATTAAACTATATTTCATGATCGGCCTGCCCACGGAAACAGACGTGGATTTGGACGGCATTGTCCGGCTGGCCAAAGAAGTGCTTGACCTTGGCCGCAAAGCGCGTGTACCGCGCAACAGGCTGAGAGTTACGGTAAGCGTTTCATCTTTTGTCCCCAAGGCGCACACGGCTTTCCAGTGGGAGCCTCAGGAAACCCTTGCCGAACTTAAAAGAAAACAGGATTATCTGGCCGTCCGCTTGAAGGAGCGCGGCCTTGTCTTCAACTACCATGATGCCGGACTAAGCTTCATGGAGGCGGTTTTTGCCAGGGGGGATCGACGGCTGGAAACAGTTTTAATCCATGCCCTGGAGTTGGGCTGTAAGTTTGACGGATGGTCGGAGCATTTCAATTTGGAACGCTGGCTGGAAGCCTTTCGCCTGTCCGGCCTTGAGCCGGCCTGGTACGCAGGCCGCCGCTATGATTATGAAGACCCTCTGCCCTGGGACCATATCAACAGCGGTGTTTCCAGGCGCTACCTGGCGGAAGAGCATCGCCGGGCCCTGTCGGGTGTGACCACTGCAGACTGCCGCACAGGAGACTGTCCGGGCTGCGGGCTGTGTCCGGCTCTGGAGGCCAGACCCAGTTTGGCGGGGGGATTATAAATATGCCTGTCTACCGTATGATGTATGCTAAGGAAGGTCCTGCCCGCTATATCTCCCATCTGGATTTGTTGAGGACTTTTGAGCGGGCGGCAAGGAGGGCCGGGTTGCCCATAGCCTTTACCGGCGGCTTCAACCCCCATCCCAAAATAGCCTTTGCGGCCCCTTTGGCGGTGGGAACGGCGGGGGGAGCAGAGGATGCGGACCTTGAG
>DNIT01000006.1:6465-7677 GCA_003489345.1 Pelotomaculum sp.
GGAACGGCGGGGGAAGCAGAGTATGCGGACCTTGAGCTGGTCAGGGAGGTACCTGTGTCCTCCGTCCGGAGAGACTTATCCGGGACACTGCCGGAGGGCTTGCGCCTGGTTGAGGTGAGAAAGATTGGGGAGCGGGCGCCCGCCTTGATGTCTATGGTGGGGCGTGCTACCTACCGGGGCGAGGCCAGGCTCAAAAGCATGGTTAGCCAAGGTGTTCTGGATAGGGCTATAGAGGCCTTTCTTAACCGGTCCGAGATACTGGTCCAGAGAAAAAAGAAGGCGGGGGAAAATAGAATTTACGATATCAGGCCAGGCATTTTTGCCATGTCGGGCAGGTTGGATAATGATATAATAATAATTGAAGCCGAGTTAAAAACCGGAAGCCATGATAATATTAGGTTTGAGGAGGTGATGGAAGCTTTTTCAACAGACAGCGAACTGCCGATAGAGGGAAAATATGTGCTGTACAGGACCGGCCTTTTTAGCGCGGGAGAAAAAGACAATAAAACGCTGTGGTAAGGTGCTGTACCTAAAAAAATATAACCTAATTGGGTGTTTAGAAGTATCTTGATGTATTTATAGAGGAGAAAGGATTTTTATGTTTAGGGAAATTGTCGTTAATGTTGCCGAAGAGGAAACCAGGGTCGCCGTACTGGAAGATCGAGTCCCTGTTGAAATATACATTGAAAGAGCGATTAACCAGCGCCTGGTAGGCAATATCTTTAAAGGCCGGGTGGAGAATGTGCTGCCCGGCATGCAGGCGGCCTTTGTTAATATAGGATTGGAAAAAAATGCTTTTTTATACGTTGAGGACGCCCTGCCCGCACGCCCGCCGGAAATCAACGGGATGAGCGGTTCGGCTCTGGGGAGCGCCAACATATGCGATATTTTAAAGCAGGGGCAGGAAACTCTGGTCCAGATCGTCAAGGAGCCAATCGGTACCAAGGGACCACGTGTGACTATCCATATTACCCTCCCCGGACGTTACCTGGTGTTGATGCCTACAGTGGATTACATCGGTATTTCACGCCGGATCGAGTCCGACAAGGAGCGTGAGCGGCTGAAGGAACTTGCCGCCCGGGTTAAACCGGAAGGTATGGGCTTAATCGTCCGTACCGTGGCGGAAGGGGTAGAGGAGGAAGAATTGCGCCAGGACATTAACCTGCTGACCAAACTGTGGCGTAAAATTCTCAGCAGGGCTGCGTACGGACC
>DNIT01000006.1:7939-8703 GCA_003489345.1 Pelotomaculum sp.
TTTGAGGAATATGGTATTGAGCAGGAAATAGAGAAGGCGTTAAAACGTAAGGTCTGGCTTAAAAGCGGTGGGTACCTGGTTATAGACCAGTCCGAGGCGCTGACCGCCATCGATGTCAACACCGGGAAGTATGTGGGTACCACCAACCTTGAAGACACGGTAGTGAAGACCAACCTGGAAGCCGCTCGCGAAATCAGCAGGCAGCTGCGCCTGCGCAACATTGGCGGCATTGTTATCGTTGACTTTATTGACATGACCGAGGAAAGTCACCAGCAGGAGGTGCTGCAGGTGCTCGAAGCAGAGATTAAACGCGATAAAACGAAAACCAATATTCTGGGCATTACCCAGCTGGGACTGGTGGAAATGACCCGCAAGAAAGTTCGTCCCAGCCTGTCGGAAGTTTTACAGAAACACTGTCCTTATTGCGACGGTCGAGGGAGAGTGCTTTCCGAAGAGACCTTGGGGATCCACTACAAGAACCAAATTTATAATATGGCCCGCCAGACCACGGCCCAGACCATCCTGGTGGAGGCCAACCCCGTGGTCGCGGCGCGGCTGATTGGCAGCGGTGGAGCCAATTTGCGCGACCTGGAAAGCAAGACCGGCAAAAACCTCTATATCCGGGGTTCGACCAACCAGCATATCGAGTCGGTGGCTATCCGTCCACTGCAGGACAACGAGGGCATCCAGGCGCACACCTTTCCGGTTAAGCCCGGTGAAGTACTGGAAGTAAAGGTGGAAGAACCTCATGTTTCCAATACCAA